>DAOPXW010000025.1:0-16648 GCA_035352555.1 Oscillospiraceae bacterium | reverse complement strand
CAGCGCGCTTTCGGGCATCACGGACGGCCCGGCCGCAAAATTGCAGACTTCGCCGCGTGTCATAAGGGTCACCTCCGAAACTATAAAAATCAAGGGCGAAGCTTGCGCCCCGCTCTTGATGAATTATAACGCCGTATATAGTATCCGTCAAACTATTTCTCCCACAAGGTTTTCCCCGGAAAGCCCCGTGATTTTGACGTTTTTGACGAAGCCGCGCAGGTTTTCGCCCCGCGCCCGCGTCAGGATATAGGTGTCGCTGTGGCCATACCACCAGCCGTCCTCCGCGGTCTCGAACAGCACGGGCAGGGTCTGCCCCACGCTGCCCTCCAGGAACGCCTGGCGGGTGCGCTCCGCGGCGGCGGCGGCCTCCTTTGCCCGGCGGGCTTTCACGGCGCGGTCCAGCTGCCCGCCCATCTTGTCCGCGGGGGTGCCGGGGCGGCGGGAATAGGGGAAGACATGGACCTGGGAGAACCCGACTTCCGCGAGGAACGCCAGCGTGTCCGCGTGCATCTCCTCCGTCTCGCCGGGGAAGCCCGTAATAAGGTCGGCCGTGAGCGCGCAGCCGGGGAAATACCGGCGCAGCAGCGCCGTCTTTTCCAGAAAGACGGCGGTGTCGTACTTGCGGTTCATGGCCCTGAGCACGGCGTCGCAGCCGGATTGCAGCGACAGATGAAAGTGGCGGCACACCCGCCCGGTGTCCGCCAGACGGCGGCAGAAGTCCTCCGTGATCACCGTGGGCTCCAGCGAGCCCAGCCGGACGCGCAGCCCCGGCGCGGCGTCCGCGATCGTCACGATCACGTCCGCCAGACCGGGACGGCCGGGCAGGTCCGCGCCGTAGGAGGCGATCTCGATGCCGGTGAGCACCAGCTCCCGGTAGCCCTGGGCATCCAGCGCGGCGGCCTGACGGCCCGCGTCCGCCGGCGGCAGGCTCCGCAGGCGGCCCCGGGTGTAGGGGATGATGCAGTAGGTACAGAAATTGGCGCAGCCGTCCTGAATTTTCAGCATGGCCCGGGTGCGCCCGGAAAAGTTGCCCGCGGGCAGCTCCTCGAATTCGCGGCGGCGGAACGGCTCGTCCACATTCCGGACAGGGGCGCCGGAGGCCGCGGCGGCTTCGATATCCGCCACCAGCTTCATCCGGTCCCCGCTGCCGTAGATCACGTCGGCCCCCAGCCTGGCGACGGCGTCCGGCTCCAGCTGGCTGTAGCAGCCGCACACGGCCACCACGGCCCCGGGGTGCTCCTCCCGCAGGCGGCGGACGGTCTGGCGGGACTTGCGCCCGCTCTCCGCCGTCACGGCGCAGGTGTTCACGATGACGGCGTCGGCCCGCTCGCCCTCGGCGGCGGGAAGATGGCCGTGGCTCCGCAGGGCGTTTTCCATGGCCTGCGTCTCGTATTGGTTGACCTTGCAGCCCAAGGTGGCTATAATGTATCTCATAAAATTATTCTCCGAAAGGCACAAAATGACTGAAATCTATCTGGATAACGCGGCCACCACCCGGGTATGCCCCGAGGCGGCGCAGGCCGCGCTGAAAGCGATGACCGAGACCTACGGCAACCCCAGTTCCACCCACGCCAAGGGGCGGGAGGCCGCGGCGGCGCTGAAAAATGCCAGGGCGCTGGTCGCCCGGGCGCTGGGCTGCGCGCCGGAGGAGGTCTATTTCACCTCCTGCGGCTCGGAGGGCGACAACTGGGCCATCCTTAGCGGCGCGGAGGCCGGGAAGCACAGGGGCAGGCACGTCATCAGCTCCACGGCGGAACACGACGCCGTGCGCAAGTCCATGGAGGAGCTGGAACGCCGGGGCTTTGAGATCACCCGCCTGACGCCCGACGCCGCCGGTGCCGTCCCGGCGGAGGCCGTGCGGGAAGCGCTCCGCCCCGACACTATACTCGTTTCCCTGATGATGGTCAACAACGAAACCGGCGCGGTCACGGATATTCCCGCCGTGGCGGCGGCCATCCGCGCCTCCGGCTGCCCCGCCCTGCTGCATACCGACGCGGTCCAGGGCTTTCTGAAGGTCCCCTTCGCGGCCAGAACGCTGGGCGCGGATCTCATCACCGTCAGCGGGCATAAAATTCACGCCCCCAAGGGCGTGGGCGCGCTGTACATCAAAAAAGGCGTCCGCCTGCGGCCCTATATCCTGGGCGGCGGGCAGGAGAGCGGCCTTCGCGCCGGCACCGAGGCGCTGCCCCAGATCGCGGCCTTCGGCACGGCGGCGGAGCTGGCCTTTGACGGGATGCGGGAAAACTGCGGCCGGATGGCCGCCCTGCGGGCGCTGGCGGCGGAGCGCATTTCCCGGGAAATCCCGGAGGCCGTGTTCATCGGCGGGGGCGCGCCCCACATCCTCAGCGTCTCCCTGCCGGGATATCGCAGCGAGGTGCTGATGAATTTTCTGGAGGGGGAGGGCATTTACGTATCAAAAAGCTCCGCCTGCAAAAAGGGCGGGCGGAGCCATGTGCTGGAAGCCATGGGACTGGCGCCGAGGATCATCGACGGCGCGCTGCGGGTCAGTCTGTCCCGTTATACCACGGAAGAAGAGCTGTTCGCCTTCTGCGCCGCGCTCAAAGCGGCGCGGGACACGCTGGCTCATTCGTGATGCTCGTCGCTGGCGGCGGGGTGTTCCTTCTCGTCAGCATTTTCCTCGTCTTCGCTCTGGGGCCACTCTCCGTCGGGTGGCTCCTTCTTTTTTGCGCCGTTCTCGGGTCGATAGATAAATTCCATTGTGTCCGGGTCGATATAGTCCATATTCTCATACAGCGCGGAATTGTTGGGCAGATCGCGTCTTTTCAGCTTTCTGTCCACCCGGTGATTGAGCCAGGTATAGAGGACCATCCACACCGGCACGCCCAGCAGCATCCCCCAGAAGCCGAACAGGCCCGCGCCCAGAATGATGGCGAACATGACCCAGAAGCCGTTGATGCCGATGGAACTGCCCAGAATTTTCGGGCCCAGAATATTCCCGTCGAACTGCTGGAGCAGGATGATAAAGATCACGAAGATCAGGCACTTCATGGGGCTGACCAGCAGCACCAGCAGGGCCGAGGGCACCGCGCCGATGAAGGGGCCGAAAAACGGTATGATATTGGTCACGCCCACGATGACGCTGATGAGCAGCGCATAGGGCATCCCCGCGATGACGCAGAAGATATAGCACATCACGCCGATGATGGCGGAATCCAGCAGTTTGCCGGTGATGAACCCAATAAAGACCTTGTCCGTGAAATCCAGACCCTTGCGGATACGCTCGGCCGGGCCCACGGGGAACACGGCGTACAGCACTTTCTTGCTGTGGGCGCCGAACTGCTCCTGATTGTGCAGGATGTAGACGGAGACGATAATGCCGATGCTCACATTGTAAAAGCCCTTGAGGATATAGATCACGCCGGTGGTGACGTTTTGCAGCACGCCGCCAAGCCCCGGCAGGACCTTGTTGTTCACCCAGTTGTTGAATGTGCTGCCGATGTTGTCGATGGCCTTGGTGAGATAGTCTTCAACCTGCGGATAATTGGACAGCAGCTTTTCCACCCAGTTGACGCCCTTCTCAATGTAGATAGGGCTGTTGAGCACAATCATCTCGATGCTCTTATAGACCTGGGGCAAAATAAGATAAATCAATGCGCCGATCACCGTGATCATGGTGATCTCCGCCAGCGCCACGGACAGACCCCGGGAGCCTCTGTAGGTGCCCGGATCCGGTTTGCCGCGCTTTCGCGCGATCCAGCGGCAGAGCGGGTCGAACAGCTTGCGCTGATAAAAGCCCATCAGGGGCTTGAGCAGGTAGGCGATCACCAGACCCCAGATAAAGGGGCTGAGGATGTTCACCAGCGAATCCAGCGCGTCGATCAGATCGCCGACGTAATGCAGCAGCATATAAAAAACGATGGCCGCGGCCACCACGCAAAAGGCCGTAATGCCCCAGTAGAGATATTTTTTATCCCACTTGAATCGCTTCATTCTCCATTCCTTCTGCTCTCCCGAGCGGTAAATGATTTCTTCACCGGCTTTGCAAAATAATTCTACTATTCCCCCGCTCCCCCGTCAACAGCATTTTTGCGGCTATCCGGCGGGTTTTCTGCCGAAAAGTGGCGGCTTCGGCCGCGTTTTGCCGTTATGTAAACTATTTTTGAATATTTCCCGTCCGCAGGTTACCATAAAAATGTGGGAAAAGCTGTGGAAAGTGTGGAGAAACCCTTAAAACGGGGCTTCCCGATTTAGACACTCTATTCACGGCCCGGGGCAAATATACATAAAAACCGCAACCGGCTATGCCGCATATCTTGTCTCCTTCCGCCATACAATCCTACAAGACGAATTTGGAGGGAAGAATCGTGAAAAAGCTCATTTGCGCCCTGCTGACCCTGCTGCTGCTTACCGCGCCCGCGCTGGCCGTCGCGCCGCTGACCGACGGCGACATCGCCATTTCGGCCCCGTCCGCCGTGCTCATGGAAAAGACCAGCGGCGAGGTGCTTTATGAAAAGAACGCCCATGAGCGCCTGTCCCCGGCCAGCGTCACCAAGGTCATGACGATGCTGCTGATCGTGGAAGCCATCGAAAACGGCGACATCAGCCTTGACGACATGGTGACGGCCAGCGCCCGGGCCGCGTCCTTCGGCGGCAGCTGCGTCTATCTCAAGGAGGGGGAGAAACTCTCCGTCAGCGACATGCTCAAATGTATCGCCGTGGTGTCCGCCAACGACTGTGCCGTGGCCATGGCGGAATACCTCTGCGGCACGGAGCAGGCCTTTGTGGATAAAATGAACCGGCGGGCCGAAGCGCTGGGGCTGACGGACACCCACTTCAAAAACTGCACGGGTCTTTTCGAGGACCCGGAGCATTACACCTCGGCCTATGACATCGCGGTGATGTCCCGGGAGCTCATCCGCCACGATCTCATCAAGCAGTATACCACCATCTGGATGGATACCATCCGAAACGGCGCCTTCGGTCTGAGCAGCACCAACAAGCTCGTTTATTACTATGACGGCTGCACCGGGCTGAAAACCGGCTTTACGAATACCGCCATGTACTGCCTCTCCGCCACGGCGGAACGGGACGGCGTCGAATACATCGCCGTCATCATGCACGGCGAAACATCGGCTAAGCGGAACGAGGACGCGAAAACCCTTCTCAATTACGCCTTCGCCAACTATGCGCTGTGCCCCCTGCGGCAGAGCGCGCCGCTGGCGCCCATCCCCGTGGCGCTGGGGACGGCGGACGCCGTGCAGCCGGTGTATACCGGGCCGGAGGCCGTGGTCATCCCCAAGCAGGGCGCGGCCCGGGTGGAATATACGCTGACACTGCCCGCCGCCCTCACCGCCCCCGTGGCGGCGGGAGACGCGCTGGGCACGCTCACCGCCACACTGGACGGCGCGGTGCTGGGCGAGGCCCCCATCGTGGCCGGAGACGCGGTGCCGCGGCTGTCCGCGGGCGGCATATTCCTGCGCCTGCTGAAACTGCTGTGCGCCGCCGGGTGATCCCCACCCGGCCGGCAGATTTGGAGAAATTTTAATCCACTTTCCCCACAATCTGCGCGTATTGCTTTTTTTCGGCGTTGGTGTATAATAATACATTGATTTCAGGCGCTGCTGCAAAGCACAAAGGAGAAGTTATGATCAAGGTCGATCTGTCGGGCGCGAAGTCGTTTTTCGACGCCGCCGGCCCGGATTTTGCCGCCGCCGCCGAGGCACACCGTACCCTTGTGGACAGGAGCGGGGCCGGCGCTGAATTTACCGGCTGGATAGAGCTTCCTCAGAAAATAAAAGACGGCGAGCTGAAAGCCGTTCTCGCCGCCGCCGCGCGCATCCGCGCCCGCTCCCGGGCGCTGGTGGTGATCGGCATCGGCGGATCGTATCTGGGCGCCCGGGGCGCCATCGAGCTGCTGCGGCCCATCCCCGGGGCGGATGATCCACGGGTGTTCTTTGTTGGCAACGGCCTGTCGCCCGACGCCATGACGGACACCATCCGCCGGCTGGGGGACGACGATTTCGACGTCAACGTCATCTCCAAATCCGGCACCACGCTGGAGCCGGCGCTGGCCTTCCGGATCTTTCGCGGAATGCTGAAGGAAAAATACGGTGCCGCCGCCCGGCGGCACATCTTCGCCACCACCGACGAGCGCAGGGGCGCGCTGAAGGCCATGGCCGACGAGGAGGGCTGGGAGACCTTCGTCGTGCCGGACGACGTGGGCGGCCGCTACAGCGTGCTGTCCGCCGTGGGCCTGCTGCCCATGGCCGTGGCGGGCATCGACGTGAAAACCGTCATCAACGCCGCCATCGACGAATTTTCCGCGCTGGGACTGCGCTCGCCGGACAATCCCGCCTGGCAGTACGCCGCCGCCCGGCAGCACCTGTACCGGCTGGGCCGCTCCGTGGAAATTCTGGCGTGCTACGAGCCCAGCTTCCGTTTCATGGCCGAATGGTGGAAGCAGCTCTACGGCGAGTCCGAAGGCAAAAACGGCATCGGCGTGTTCCCCGCCTCGGTGGAATTCACCGCCGACCTCCATTCCATGGGCCAGTACATTCAGGACGGCCCCCGCACCCTGATGGAGACCGTGGTGAGCTTTGCCAAGTGCCGCGGCGAATTTTTGATCCCCTTTGAGATGGGCGACCCCGACGGGCTGAACTATCTGGCCGGCCGGGATTACGGCAGCGTGTGCCGCACCGCGGCGGAGGCCGTGAAGGCGGCCCATATCGCCGGGGGCGTGCCCAACATCGGCGTGGAGGTCCCCGCCCGGGACGAGGCCGGTTTTGCCGCGCTGGTGTGCTTTTTTGAATTCGCCTGCGCCATTTCGGGCTATATGTCCGGCGTCAACCCCTTCAATCAGCCCGGGGTGGAGGCCTACAAAAAGAATATGTTTCGGCTCCTGGGCAAGCCGGGAGCGGGTTAAGACGGCAGCGGGTTCCGTGAAAACGCCGGTTTTCACGGAATCCGCCCTGCTTTTATTTCACAATTTGTTTATAAAACCTCTATTGCGAAGCTCCGTCAAAAATGATAATCTATAAATACAAACCCCACCAACAACTGTAAAGGAGTGTGGTCAACTTGGTTAAGTTAATTATGGGCGTGAAGGGTTCCGGAAAAACGAAGCGGCTTGTGGACATGGTGCGCGAGGCCGTCGCCAAAGAGAGCGGCGACGTGATCTGCATCGAAAAGGACAAGAAGCTCACTTACGACGTTCCCTATCAGGCCCGCCTGATCGATACCAGCGATTACGGCATCAATTCCTATGATCTTTTCAGAGGTTTCCTGTGCGGTATCCACTCAGGCAACTATGACATAACCCATTTCTTTATCGACAACTTCTACAAGATCGTCAACGACGATGCGGATGACCGGCTGGCGGAATTCGTCAAGTGGCTGGACGGCTTCTGCACCAGCGAGGGGCTGGAGGTCGTGATCAGCATTTCCAAGGATCCCGCCGCCGCCGGAGAAGAGTTAAAGAAATTTATCGTATAAGTTTAAAACCCGGAGCTTTTTAAAAAGCTCCGGGTTTTTTCAGACAATTTCCCGATACATGGCGGGGGCGTCGGCCTTGGCCGCCGTCTCGTTCACGGCGGTGACCTCCACCTTCAGCGTCCGCTGGCCGAAGGCGATCTCCAGAACGTCGCCCACCTTGACCTGATAACTGGCCTTCACGGGGCGGCCGTTGGCGCTGACCCTGGCCCCGTCGCAGGCGTCGTTGGCCACGGCGCGCCGCTTGATCAGCCGGGAAACCTTGAGATACTTGTCCAGTCTCATTTTGCGACGACTTCCTTCAGCCCTTTGCCCGCCTTGAAGCCGGGCACCCGGCTTTCGGGAACACGGACTTCCTCCTTGGTGCGGGGGTTGCGGCCAATGTGCGCGGCCCGCTGCTTCACCTCGAAGGCGCCGAAACCCACGATCTGTACCTTCTCGCCGCGCTCCAGATTCTCCGTGATGGTGTCGAACACGGCGCACACGGCTTTTTCGCTGTTTTTGCGGGACAGCCCGGTCTTTTGCGCCACGGCGGCGATGAGTTCTGCTTTATTCATGTCGCATATCCTCCAAATTTGGATTTTTTTCTTCCGTTTCGCGATAGTCGGCGGCGAAAGCGTCGCAGCCCCGCTGAGCGGCGGTCTCCGCGTCGATGCCCTTCTTGGCGGCGGCCGCCGCGGCGGATAAAATGAGCTTTCCAAATAACCGCTCCGCGTCCTCCGCCTGCGCGTCCGCGAAGGCGGAGGCGCATTGGGCCAGGTCGTCGGCCGGGACAGTCTCCGCGGCTGCGGCTTTTTTCAGCATTTTCTGGGCCCGCCACAAACTGGGCAGCGTACGCGCCACGCCGTCGATGGCGTCGGCGGTGCTGGCCTGTCCGTGCTCGGCCCGCTTGGCCTTCTCCCACACCTCGGCGGCTTCCGCGCCGCGGTTGGCCTCGCGGTCGCCGAACACATGGGGGTGGCGGTTGATCAGCTTGCGGCAGGAGGCGTCGCAGATGTCGTTGAAATCAAAGCGGCCTGCGTCGGCCTCGATGCCCGCATGGAAGATGATCTGCATCAGCAGGTCCCCCAGCTCCTCCTTGAGATGGTCGGGGTCGTCCTCGTCAATGGCCTCGCAGACCTCGTAGGCCTCCTCAAGGCAGTTCCTGCGGATGCTCCGGTGGGTCTGCGCCCGGTCCCAGGGGCAGCCGTCCGGCGCGCGCAGGATGGCAATGAGCCTGATATAATCGTTGATGTCGTGGTAGCGTTCACAGTCGAAATCCGTCATGTCCGTCCCCTTTCAGCGCTGATGCTTCGGCGCGGGGCGGATATGCAGCGCTCTTGCGATCCTGTCACCCTTGGGAATCAGCGCCATATCCTCATAGGTGACGGCTCCGGTGGCCACGGCGGCAATGATGTAGACCACCACGCCGACGGCGATGGCGGCCAGCATGGCCAGCGCCATTTTCAGTCTGCCCATATCGGCTCCGCCCAGCACTTTGGCCAGGCCCTCATAGGCCAGCCACGCCGCCGCGCCCATGACGAGGCTGCTGAAAAGGGGCTTGGGTACGATGTTGCTCAGCCGGGGGCGGGAGTCCTTCTCATAGCGGCCGTTGATAAAGGCCTGGTTGACGGCGCACATCACAAGGTAGCAAAGGAAAGTGCCGATGGGCGCGCCGTAGATGTTGAGTTCGGGGATGCCCACCAGGAACCAGTCGGTGAGCACCTTGATGATGCCGCCGGCAAAGATGGAGATGATGGTGAGCTTTTCGTCGCCGTGTGCCTGCAAAACGGCGTTCTGCACCAGCGAGAAACACACAAAGACGGACGCGGCGCCCATCATGGTGAGCAGCAGGGGGCCGGCCGCGTTGCTGCCGGGATACAGCACCTTCATCACGGGGTGGGCCAGAACGGCCAGACCGATGCCCATGGGCAAGCCCACGACAAGCGTGATGCGCAGCGCGTCCTCCGCGATCTTTCCCGCGCCTTTGGTATCTCTGCGCGTCATGCACGCCGCGATGGAGGGCACGGTGGAGATGACCAGCGGCATGACGAAGGCCGGCGGCAGGTTGTAGATGGTCTGGGCCTTGCCGAAAACGCCGAACAGCGCGGCGGACTGCTCCGCGAG
The DNA here is from genome assembly GCA_035352555.1 of Oscillospiraceae bacterium. Lineage (GTDB taxonomy): Bacteria > Bacillota > Clostridia > Oscillospirales > Oscillospiraceae > UBA2922. The sequence goes on along the minus strand of DAOPXW010000025.1, from coordinate 7,093 downwards.
TCCGGCCGCATTCTGCAGCCGGCCGTTGATGATGGCCGTGTCGATCAAGCCCATCAGGCTCAGGCCCGAAGCGCCGATGGTGATGGGAATACCGATGCGCAGCAAATTTTTGAAGATGCTGCCCCGGCTGTCCGGCGCGTCGGGGTCGGCCGCGGGCTTGTCCGGATAGCGGCGCTTTTTATAGGTCACCATAAAAATCAGTGCGGCCAGGCCGCCCGCCGAAACACCCAGAACCGCGCCGGCGGAGGAGGTCTCCGGGCCGTTGCCTTTTCTGCCGAAGAGGATCGCCAGCCCCAGCCCCACGATGACCTTGACTAGCACCTCCAGCACCTGCCCGACGGTGGTGGGGGTCATATTCTTCATGCCCTGGCAATAGCCGCGATAGGCGCTGACCACGCAGACAAACAGGATGGCCGGGGAGATGGCGTAGATGCCCTGCGCCGCCTCGGGGCGGCTGAGCAGATTGGCCAGCTCCTGCGGAAATTCGAACATGACGGCCGCGCAGACGACGCCTACCGCGGTGAAGGTCCACCAGGCCACGGAGAAGGTACGCCGGATCTGCATGGGCCGCCCCTGCGTATTGGCCTCGGCGATCATGCGCGACAGCGCTACGGGCAGGCCGGCGGTGGCCAGTGTCAGGAACAGGTTGTAGACGGAATAGGTGGAATAGAAATAGGCGTATCCGTCGTCCCCCAGTATATTGCCCAGCGGGATCTTGTAGATCGCGCCGAGGATTTTCATGATGACGACGCCCGCCGTTAGAATGGCCGCACCATGGAGATAGTTTTGTTCTTTCGGCTGCTCCAAAACCGACCCCCCCTAAACGAATAGCTGCTCTAGTATATGCGGATTCTCCATCCGACTTGTCCAACGGGCGTTACTATACACTAAAAATATGAAGAAATCAACAAGAAAATCAGGAGAAGGATAGAAGCCATTCTCCTGATTTCTCAATCTTTTTTTGACGCTTTTTTAACTCAGGCGTTGCGCACGGAATCGATGTGGCGGGTGAGATCCAGCATCTTGCTGGAGAAGCCCCATTCGTTGTCGTACCAGGCCATGAGCTTGACAAAGTGGTCGTTGAGGGCGAGACCGGCGCGCACGTCGAAGATGGAGGTGTGGGGGTCATGGATGAAGTCGGAGGAGACGACCTCGTCGTCCACATACTCGACAATGCCCTTCATGGAGCCCTCGGCGGCGGCCTTGACGGCGGCGCAGATTTCCACGTAGGTGGCGGCCTTCTCCAGCCGGCAGGTCAGGTCCACGATGGATACGTCTGCGGAGGGGATCCGCATGGAGGTGCCGGTGAGCTTGCCCTTGAGTTCGGGGATGACCTTGCCCACGGCCTTGGCGGCGCCGGTGCTGGTGGGAATGATGTTGCCCAGGATGGAGCGGCCCAGGCGCCAGTTCTTTTTGGAGAAGTTATCCACGGTGGCCTGGGTGGCGGTGTCGGCATGGACGGTGGTCATCAGGCCCTCGACGATGCCGAAGCTGTCGTTGATGATCTTGGCCAGCGGGGCCAGGCAGTTGGTGGTGCAGGAGGCGTTGGACACGACCTTGATGTCGGGGGTGTACTTGTCCAGATTGACGCCGCAGACGAACATCGGGGTATCGTCCTTGGAGGGGCCGGACAGCACCACGACCTTGGCGCCGGCGTCCAGATGGGCCTGGGCGGCCTCGGTGGTGAGAAACTTGCCGGTGCACTCCAGCACGTAATCCGCGCCCAGCTCGCCCCAGGGCAGCTGCGCGGGGTCGCGGGAGTTCAGCACGGGGATCTTCCTGCCGTTGACGGTGACGGAGGAGTCGTCGGACTCCACAGTGCCGTCGAAGCGGCCGTGGACTGTATCGTACTTGATGGTGTAGGCTATAAGGTCGGGGGCCTTGTCCGGCGCGTTGATCGCGACGACATCGATGTCGTCGGCAGCGGCGGCGGCTCTGAATACCAGACGGCCGATACGGCCGAAGCCATTGATGCCAATTCGAATGCTCATTTGATTTCCTCCGTATATTGAATTTTGTTACTGACAGGTGAGGGCGGCGCTGGAAAAACATCTCAGCCCGCGCAAGTCGATTGTAACATATAATATTAGCAAAAAGCAACCTTTCCATGCCCGCAAGAATCGCCAAAAAAGCGGCGGAAAATCCCGGATTTTTATTGCCGCTCTTGTGTATTTTGTCTTTTTTTGCTAATATGGAGCCGTCAGGACCCATCATTCCCGTTTCCGAAAGGAGCCCCCATGAAATCAACTATCGATTATCTGGCCGCCGCGCTGGCTTTGATCTGCGAACCGGCCGCGCTGGCGGCATACGGCAGGATCGTCTATCTCAATCCGCCCGCCATGAAGCTCACGGGCCGCGAAAAGGCCGAGTTTCCGGCGGAAGCGCTGCTGCCCGCCCATGTGGTCAACTGCCAGGCCGCCTCTTTCGTCACCGGCGGCGCGGTGGCGGGACAGCGCTGCGCCATCCGCGCGGACACGGTGGAGGACGTGCGGGTCTATTTCTTCACGCCCGACGCGGCCCCGTCCGTGCCGGGGCTGCATGCGGCGCTGCCCAAGCTGCGGCAGGAGCTGCTGAATCTCAAGCTGGCGTCGGACCGCATCGTGGCCATGGCCGCCGGCAGCGGTGACGAAAAATATACCCAGTACAGCGCGGTGCTGGCCCACAGTTATTACGAGCTGAAGCGGCTGGTGCAGAACATCTCCGTGCTGGAAGGGCTCATGGGCGGCGAGCTGCCCTTCTCCCCCGCCGCCTGCGACCTGGGCGAGCTGTGCGGCGATCTGGCTTCCGCCGCCGCGCCCTTCGCGGCGCGAAGCGGCGTGGAGCTGCGCTTCGATCGCTCCGGCGAGCTTATCGCCGCGGCGGACAGCGAGCTCATCGAGCTTCTGGTGCTCAACCTGCTCGCCAACAGTTTTTCCCATACCCCCGCGGGCGGCGTGGTAAAGCTCAGCGTTTCCGACTACCCCGGCGGCGTGATGATCGCCGTCACCGACACGGGCGGCGGCATCGACCCCGAGATCATAAAATCCGTTTTCTCCCGTTACAGCCAGTCTCTCAGCCTCAGCGACATGGCCGAGGGCGCGGGCCTGGGGCTGACCATCGCCCGGGGCGTGGCGGAAAAGCACGGCGGCGCGCTGATCCTGGAGAGCCGCGCGGGCTGCGGCGCGTCGGTGCGCGCCTCCGTCTCCAAAGAGCTCCTCCCCGCCGAGCGTTTCCGCGCCGCCGAGGCCGCCTATGCCGCCAAGGGCATGGACCTGCTGCTCACCCAGCTGTCCCCGTGGCTGTCGCCGGACTGCTACGCCTATGAGTATGACGAATAGATCAGAATAAAAAGCAGACGCGCCGCGTCTGCTTTTTATTCTGATCTATTCCAGATACAGCGTTTTCAGCCGCTCCCGGTCCTCGTCCGTCAGCCCCAGCCGCTCCGACAGGAAGCGCTCCCCGCTGCCGGAGATGGTCTCCATGGCCTCGAACACCGCGCCCAGATAGCTCTCGTCCACGGTGTCCATGGCATAGATGGTATCCAGAACGGCCTCGTCGCCGGTAAATTTCCGACAGCGGGCGATAAGCTCCCTTGATAGCCCGTCCAGCCGGACTTTGGTATAGAGATAATCCTCCATGATGTCGTCCCGGGGCACCCCCAGCGCCGTGAGGATCAGCGCGGTGCCGGCACCCACACGGTCCTTGCCCATGGTGCAGTGATACAGCACCGCGCCCCGCGGGTTTTCCAGCAGGATCTCGAAAAGCTGCCCGTAATGCGCCACGGCAAAATCCTTCTCCGCGAAAGCCGCGTACATCCGGCGCATCATGGCCGCGCCGCCGCCCCGCTGATTGATCTCCGCCGCCGCGTTAACATAATATTCCGCCAGCCCGTCCGCGTCCCGGGGCAGCTCGTGGGTGATGCCGATAGCCCGCCTGTCGATGATGGGGCAGTCCACATAGCGCACGCCGGGCAGCATCACATCCTCCCTGCCGCCCTTCTCCTGATCGGCCCGGAAATCAACCACGGTGTTCAGCCCGACGCCGGACAGGGCCGCGATGTCCTTGTCCGTGACCGCGTTGATGGGGCCGCTGCGGATGAGCCGCCCCGGGCGGAGCACGCCGCCCTCCGCCGTGCGCAGCCCGCCCAGGTCCCGGGCATTGGGCGCGCCCTCCAGTATTTTTTCCGGTGCGTAGCTCATCCGTTTTCTCCTATGCCAAACAGTCTTTTCCCGTTTTCGCAGGTCCTCCGCGCCGCTTCCTCCGGCGTCACGCCCTTGATCTCGGCCACCTTTTCCGCGATATAGCACAGGTTGCGGGAATCGTTCCGCTCCCCCCGATGGGGCACCGGGGCCATATAGGGGCTGTCCGTCTCGATCAGAATGCGTTCCAGCGGGCACAGGGCCAGGACCTCCAGCTGCTTTTTCGCGTTCTTATAGGTCACCGGGCCGTCGAAGCCCAGATACCAGCCGCCCTTCAGCAGCTCCGCCGCCATCTCCGGGCTGCCGCTGAAGCAGTGGAACACGCCCCGCAGACCGGGATAGCGCTTCACCAGCGCCAGGCTGTCGCCGTGGGCGTCCCGGTCGTGGACGATCACGGGCTTGTCCAGCGCCAGCGCCAGCTCCAGCTGCCGGGCGAACAGGGCCTTCTGTTCCTCCCCGTGCCCCTTGTCCCAGTAGTAGTCCAGCCCGATCTCGCCGATGGCCACGGTCTTTTCCGCGCCCGCCAGCTCGCGGATGCGGGCGAGGTCGCCCCCGGCCATTTTGCCCAGCTCCTCCGGGTGGATGCCCACGGCGGCGTAGACGAAGGGATACTCCCGGCTGAGCGCCACGGCGGCTTCGCTGCCGGCTCTGTCGCAGCCGGGATCCAGCACCAGCTCCACCCCGCCCTCCGCCAGCGCGGACAGGACGGCGCCGCGGTCGGCGTCGAAAGCGTCGCTGTCATAATGGGCATGGGTGTCGAAATACATGGCTGTCCTCCGTTTTCTGCATTGCCTCTATTATACGCCCTCGGGAAAAAAGCCGCAACCGCTTTACACTTTTTTCCGGCGCTGTTATAATGCGGGGTATGAAAAAGACGCTGTTATCCCCAGGCTGGGTCACGGACAAGTTCATCATCCTCATGCTGGCCGTCTTTCCGCTGTGGACGGGCTTTCAGGGCTATGCCAACATTACTTTCTCCAAATTTCTGTTTTTCGTCGCCGCCACCGGCGTGTGGATGCTGCTGGTGGTGATCGGCGCGGCGGTAAGCGGGGAGCGCCCCGCCGTCCGGGGCGGAAGCTGGGCCGTGCTGGCGCTGGCCGCCGCGGCCTTCGTCTCCGCCGCCTTCTCCCCCTACGGGGCAGACGTGCTGCTGGGCGCGGGCCGGTATGACGGGCTGGTATCCCTGCTGCTGTACTGTTTCATTTTTCTGGGCGTGTCGGCCTACGGCAGGCACCGGCCGGCCTATGTCTGGGCGCTGGCTTTCTCCCTGACGGTGTGCTGCGCGGTATCCCTGCTGCAGCTTCTGGGTCATGACCCGCTGAATCTTTTCCCCGGGGATATGGACTATTTTGACCACGGCATCAAGTATTCCGCCGAATTTCTGGGCAACATCGGCAACGTGGACGTCTTTGCCGCGCTGCTCACCGCGGCGGTACCCTTCCTGTTGGGTGATTATGTGTGCTCCGGCGAAAAGCGGGACCGCTGGCTGCTGCTGCCCGCCGCCTTCGGGCTGTTCATCGCCGTGGAAAGCGGCGTGGCCTCCGCCAAGGCGGGGCTGGCCGCGGGTTTTTTGCTGGGCGCGCTGGTGCTGCTGCAAAAAAAGCGGCTGAAGCGGCTGGGGATCGCCGCCATCGTGGTGGCCGCGACCGCGGCGCTGGCCATGAACGTGCATTTCACGCAGAGCGGCGTGGTCCTGGGCGCCGCGCCCGCCGAGACCGGAAGCCAGTCGGAGACCGCCGATTCCGGCACGCTGTACGAGCTGAACCAGATCCTCCACGGCCATCTGGAGGACAGCTACGGCTCCGGCCGGGTGGGCATCTGGCGGCAGCTGCTGGAGGTCTATCCCCAGCGGCCCGTCTTGGGCGGCGGCCCGGGCACCGTATCCGACCGCGTCGACATCCAGTATTCCCGCTATGTGAAGGAGACCGGAAAGACCCTCAGGACCCGGGTGGATAATGCGCACAACGAGTATCTGGGCTATCTGATGGACGAGGGCGCGCTGGGCCTGGGCGCGTATCTGACACTGCTCGCGCTGACGCTGATCCGCTGGATCAAGGGCCGCAAACGCCGTTCCGCCGCCCTGGGCTGCGGGCTGGCGGGCTACTGGGTCCAGAGCTTTTTCGGGATCGGCCTGTGTCTGGTGCTGCCGGTGATCTGGCTCCTCTGGGGCCTTCAATGGAGTGATAACGATGAAAAGCGAATTGTATGACGCGCTGATCGCCGGCCTTCCGGCGGATCTGACCGTGCGCGAGGTCTGCGGCGGCCGGTCCTGGACGGCGGCGCGGCTGTCCGACGGCGGCGTGGGCGCGGCGGCCCGCTTCAGCGGCAGCTGCGATTTCTCCGCGCTGGCGGGGCTGCCCGCGCGTCAGGCGGCGCTGGCCGCGCTGGCCGCCGATCAGGAGACCGCCGGCGCCGGATTGGCGGTGATTAACGCCTTTTATAACACCGCCGAGCGTATTTCGGCGCTGGGCGCCAATGTTTCCCGTGAAACAATCTGCACCGACGGCATCGGCCTCGCCGGCAGGACCGTGGGCATGGTGGGCCACATGAGCCGCACCGCGCGGGCGCTGGAGGGCGCGGCGCGCCTGTGGATCTTTGAACTCGACCCCCGGCCCGGCGATCTGCCCGCCAGCGAGGAGGAGCGGCTGATCCCGGAATGCGATCTGGTGGTGCTCACCGGCGCCACACTCATCAACCACACCGTCGTGCGCTTGCTGGAGCTGGCCGAAAACGCGCAGGTGGTGCTGTTGGGGCCCACGGTGCCGCTGTGCCCCGCCCTGCTGGCGCTGGGCGTCGACCGCCTTTCCGGGCTGGCGCTGACCCGGCCAGACGATTTCCTGCGTTGGAACAGCGTCTCCGCCGGCTCACCCATGCCCTACGGCGAGAGCTTTCTGCTGAAAAGAACCTGAAAACAA
>DAOPXW010000024.1:15450-29201 GCA_035352555.1 Oscillospiraceae bacterium | reverse complement strand
CTGGTGTTCATTTCTGCCCTGTCGGAGATGGAGGCCATCCTGGGCGACGACGAAAAGCTCGTTTCCGACATCACCGCCGCGGCGCTGGATCTGAAGCCCCGGTTCATCGCCATCGCGGGTACGCCCATCCCCATGATTACGGGCACCGACCTGCCCGCCGTGGCCAGGCGGGTGGAGCGCAACACCGGCATCCCGGCCTTCGGCCTGAAGACCAACAGCATGCACTCCTATCTTCTGGGCGCGGGTATGGCGCTGGAGGCTGTGGCCAGACGCTTCGTCCGCGCCGGCGTGCCGCGGGAGGCGGCCTCCGGCAAGGTCAATGTGCTGGGCATGACGCCGCTGGATTTCTCCGTGAACGGCAGCGAGCGCAGCATCCGCCAATGGCTTTCCGGCAGCGGCTTCACACCGCTGTCCGTGTGGGCCATGGGCAGCACGCTGGACGAGCTGGCGGAGGCCGGCAGGGCCGCGGTGAATCTGGTGGTGAGTTACGACGGCCTGCCCACGGCAAAATATCTGCGGGAGACCTTCGGCACCCCCTGGGTGGCGGGCGTCCCCTTCGGGCTCGCGTTTTCCGGCCGGCTGGCGGAGCTTCTGCGCCGGGCCGCCGAGACCGGCGAAAACGCCGCGCCCTGCGCCCTGCGGCCGGAAAACGCCGGGCCGCGCGCGGTCATCGTGGGCGAGAGCGTCTGCTCCGGGTCGCTGGCGGCGGCCGCCGCGCTGGACGAGGGGGTTTCCGCGAGGGTCGTGTGCCCACTGGAAACGGAAGCGGGCCTGCTGGCCTCCGGTGAAACGGAGTCCCCCGACGAGGACGACATCATCCCGCAGCTTTGCCCCGGCGACCTCATCGCGGCCGACCCCCTGTACCGTCCAATCTGCCCCAAAGACAGCGCGTTTTACCCGCTGCCCTCGGAGGCGTTTTCCGGCAGGATTTACCGCAAAGACATTCCCAATCTCATCGCGAAGAAAACGAATTTGAAAGGATGAAGGAAATGAAAAAAATCATTAGTCTGCTTCTCTGCACCGTTATGATTTTGTCTGTGTGCGCCGCCTGCGGCAGCGCCCCCGCGGCCACCGCCACCGCCGCTCCCACCGGGGACACGGGACCCATCACCGTCACAGACCAGGCCGGCAGCACCGTGGAGGTGCCCCGCCGGATCGACCGCATCGCCGTGGTGGGCATTTACCCGCTGCCCTCGGTGCTGGCCGTCTTCTTCAACTCCGCGAAAAAGATCGTGGCGATGCCCGAGCAGAGCATGACCGCCGCGAAAAACAGCCTGCTGGGCCAGCTCTATCCCGAGATCCTCAACGCCCAGACCGGGTGCGTCTCCGGCGATCAGGTGAATACCGAGGAGCTGCTGAAGCTCAACCCGGACGTGGTGTTTTACAGCGCCTCCGACGCCGCCATCGGCGAAGCGCTGAAAAACGCGGGCTTTACCGCCGTGGCCCTGTCCGTGAACAAGTGGGGCTATAACTGCCTCGAGACCCTCGACAACTGGATCTCCCTGCTCAGCGAGATTTTCCCCGAAAACGACAAAGCCGCCATCGTCAAGGACCGCGGCGAAAAGATTTACAATCTGGTGCAGGAGCGCGTGAAAAACCTGACCGACGCCCAGAAAGCCCGCGTCTTCGTGCTGTTCCAGTACAGTGACACCAATATGCTCTCCTCCGGCAAGAATTTCTTCGGCCAGTGGTGGTGCGACGCCATCGGCGCCGTCAACGTGGCCGAGGAGCTGGAGAAAGAAAACGGCGTGACCGTAAACATGGAGCAGGTCTACGCCTGGAACCCGGATGTGATTCTGGTGACCAACTTCACCAAGACCCAGCCGGACGATCTCTACAACAACACCGTCGGCAGCGACGACTGGAGCGGCGTCAAGGCCGTGCAGGGCAAGCGCGTCTATAAGATGCCGCTGGGCCTGTACCGCAGCTATACCCCCGGCGCGGACACCCCCATCACCCTGCTGTGGCTGGCCAAGACGGTCTATCCCGACCTGTTCTCCGATATCGACGTCACCGCCGAGGCGCAGAGCTACTATAAGGATGTGTTCGGCGTGGACCTCACCGCCGCGCAGATCGAATCCATCTTCGCGCCGACCTCCGCGGCGGGCGCGGGCTTCTGAGGAAAGGCGGCAATTATGGGACTCAACGATACCCCCTCCGGCGAGCGGGTGCATATCGGCTTCTTCGGCCGCCGCAACGCCGGCAAATCCAGTGTGGTGAACGCCGTCACCGGGCAGAATCTGGCCATCGTATCGGAAACCCTGGGCACCACCACGGACCCCGTGTACAAGGCCATGGAGCTGTTGCCCATGGGTCCGGTCATGATCATCGACACCCCGGGCTTCGACGACGAGGGCACCTTGGGCGAACTGCGGGTGAAAAAGGCCAAGCAGGTGCTCAACAAGACCGACGTGGCCGTGCTGGTGGTGGACGCCTCCGTGGGCTATACCGGCTGTGACAGGGAGCTGATCGGCCTGTTTAAGGCCAAGGCCATCCATTACATCGTGGCAATGAACAAGTCCGATCTGATGTCGGGGCATCCCGCCCCGGCGGCGGACGAGCTCTATATCAGCGCCGAGACCGGGGACGGCGTTTTCGACCTCAAGGAGCGCATCGCCCACCTCGTCCCCACGGACGATCTCACCAAGCGGCTGGTGGGCGATCTCATCGCCCCGGGACAGACCGCCGTTCTCGTGGTGCCCATCGACTCCGCCGCGCCCAAGGGGCGGCTCATCCTGCCCCAGCAGCAGGTCATCCGGGACGTGCTGGAATCCGACGGCCTGGCCATGGTGGTCAAGGAGGACCGCGTGCGGGAGGCCATCGCGGGACTCACGGCAAAGCCCGCCATGGTGGTCACGGACAGCCAGGCCTTCGGGCGGGTCTCCGCCGACACGCCCTCCGAGATTCCCCTGACCTCGTTCTCCATCCTTATGGCCCGTTACAAGGGCGTGCTGCGGCCTTCCATTGAGGGCGTGGCCGCCCTGGAGAACCTGCGGGACGGCGATACGGTGCTGATCTCCGAGGGCTGCACCCACCACCGCCAATGCGACGACATCGGCACCCGGAAGATCCCCCGCTGGCTGAAGGAACACACCGGCAGGGACCTGGCCGTCGCCACCACCAGCGGCACGGAGTTTCCCGACGATCTCTCGCCCTACGCCGCCGTCATCCACTGCGGCGGCTGTATGCTCAACGAGCGGGAGATGCTGTACCGCATGAAATGCGCCGTCGACCAGGGTGTGCCCATGACCAACTACGGGGTCACCATCGCCTATATGAACGGCATCCTGAAGCGCTCTCTGGGCCTGTTCCCGGAGCTGGCCGCGCTGGTGCCCTGAACAATGCTCTCCCCCGGGGCGGGTCCCGGGGGAGAAATTTTATTTTCTTCCGCTTCCATCCCGCCCTGTCCGGGTGTATGATGGAAAAAATCAAAACGGGGGAGGTTTTTTCAATGGGGTATACAGCGGCGGTGATCACCGTCAGCGACAGTTGCAGCCGGGGCGAGAAGCAGGACACCAGCGGCCCGCGCGTCGAGGCCATGCTGGCCGGCGCGGGATATGCCGTCGTCCATCGGGCCGTCGTGCCGGACGAGCGCGAGGCCATCCAACTCGAGTTGATCCGCTGCGCGGACAGCCTGCGGGTCAATGTGGCGTTCACTACCGGCGGCACCGGCTTTTCCCGCCGGGACGTGACCCCGGAAGCCACGCTTTCCGTCATCGACCGGGAGGCCCGGGGCATCCCCGAGGCCATGCGGTACGCCAGCCTGCAGATCACGCCCCGGGCCATGCTGTCCCGGGCTGTGGCCGGATTGCGGGGCGATACGCTGATTATCAATCTGCCGGGCAGCGAGAAAGCGGCGGCGGAGAATTTGGGCGCCGTGCTGGACACGCTGGATCACGCCATGCTGATGCTGGCCGGCGCGGGCCACGGGGCCGACGGTGCCCCCGGCAGCCGGTGAGCGCCCCGGCGGAGGGGCGGCGTTGGGCCGCGTTCTCCCACCGGGAATGCGAATACTATCCCTGCCACCCGGGGGCGGACCCGGACGATTTTAACTGCCTGTTTTGCTACTGCCCGCTGTACGCGTTGGGCAGGGACTGCGGCGGGGATTTCACCTATACGCCGGCGGGGATCAAGGACTGCTCCCCCTGCCTTCGGCCCCACGCCCGCGGCGGCTATGAATTCGTGACGGCCCGGTTCGGGGACATCGTAAAAAGAATGGAAGAAATGAAAAAATAAAAAAATCTCCCGGCTTGGAGCCGGGAGATTTTCTTTGCCTGCAGGGTCTCGACACCCCCCGCGCCCATGAAAAGCCGGCAAATGCCAAAATGCAGGCAAGCGCATTTTTTAACAATCGATAATTAAAATTAAAACAATATTGGAGGATTGCTGGAATTGTTGACCATTGTAAAAACATTAACCAATTTGAGCAAAAAATCATTTCTGGCCATATACAAGAAAGGCAAACGGTGCTAGATTAAGGCCGCTGACAAGAGGTGATTGGTATCGACCACTGACATTGAGCCGTTTAGTTCATGCTCCGCTCCGGCGCCGCGCCGGAATCAAGGGGGGTATGTGCTTTTTTTTCGACTCATTGCCTGCGCGGGATCGCGCTCTTGGAGAAAGAAAAGTTTTGAATATTGATATGGGGGCTGATTCATTATGCTTGCACCAATTCTTGCCACCGTGATCTTCCTCGGTATGTTCCTGCTTATCATTCTGGACAAATTTGAGCGCCATTACATCACGCTGGGCAGCGGCTTCCTGGTGTTGATCGTGGTTTTCGGCATCTGCATGAACTCCGGCGACGCCATCCTGGCCACGCTCAATCTCAGGGCCGTGTTCAGCACGGGCTTCTGGTACGGCGCCTCGGAGGGCGTCAGCACCGGCATCAACTGGTCCACCATCATTTTCGTGGCGGGCATGATGATTATGGTGGAGGGCCTGGGCAACGCGGGCTTCTTCCGCTGGCTGTGCCTGACGCTGGCCAAGGCGGTGCACTATCATGTGGTGCCGCTGCTGATCTGCTTCATGTTCATGTCGGCCGTCCTGGCCATGTTCATCGACAGCATCACGGTGGTGCTGTTTTTGGCCACGGTCACGCTGGAGCTGGCCCATGTGCTGGATTTCAACCCCGTGCCCATGATTATATCCGAGATCTTCTGCGCCAATCTGGGCGGCTCGGCTACTATGTGCGGCGATCCTCCCAACATCATTATCGGCACCTCTCTGGGCTATACCTTCACGGACTTCATCAAGAATACCGGCGTCATCATCGCCATCGGCTTTGTGGTGGCCGCGGTGTTCTTCTGGCTGTGCTTCCGCAAGGAGCTGGAGAAAAACGAGCGCGAGCGCGCCGCCGGCGCCAAGTGCCCGCTGCCCGCCAGCGCCGTCACCAATATCCCCGCTTTCATCGGCGGCGCGCTGGTTTTTATCATCGCGGTGGCACTTTTGGTCACGCATGCGAAAACAACTCTTTCCGTTGCGCTGATTGGTGTTATAATAGCTGTATTGACTTTGCTGGTCACGCTGTTCACCTGCGGGCGGAAGAGCGTGAAGGGGATTCTCAAGGGCGTGGATTACAAGACGCTGCTGTTCTTCGTCGGCCTGTTCGTTTCCGTGGGCGGCTTGGAGCAGACCGGGGTGCTGGATCTTCTCGCCAAGTTTATCACAACGGTGAGCGGCGGCAGCCTCAAGGTGATCGTCGTGATTATTCTCTGGCTTTCTGCCATTGCCAGCGCGTTTATCGACAACATCCCCTTCGCGGCGACGATGGTGCCCGTCATCCGCTCCATCGCGGCCACCCAGGGCGTGGATCTGTCGGTGCTGGCGTGGACGCTGTCCCTGGGCACCGATCTGGGCGGCAACGGCACGCCCATCGGCGCGTCTGCGAACGTGGTCGGTACCTCGGCGGCGGCAAAGGCTGGCCATCCCATCGGCTGGGCGGAGTACTGCAAGTACTGCGTGCCCGCGACGATCCTTGTGGTGGGGATCTCCATGCTCTGCCTGTTTGTGAAATATCTATAATTTTGGGGAGGGAACACCGTGAAGGAACAGATCATCATCACCGTCGGCCGCGAGCATGGCAGCGGCGGACACTATGTGGCGCAGCTCATTTCCGAAAAACTGGGCATCAAGCTGTACGACAAGGAAATCGTGGAGGGCACCGCCACGGATAACGGCTTCACCAGGGAACTGGTGGAGCGGATGGACGAGAAGCCCGTCAACTTCTTCTTCTCCCGCCGCATCGGCGAGTACTCCAATTCGCTGGAGGAGAACGTTGCCCAGCGCACCTTCGATTTCATCCGCGCCAAGCTCATCACCGGCGAATCCTTTGTGGTGGTGGGCCGCTGCGCCGAGGAAGTGCTGAAGGACGAACCCAACCTGATCCGCGTGTTTATTTCCGGCGACAAAGCCGACAAGCTCCAGCGCATCATGACCACCGACGGCGTGGACGAGGCCAAGGCCGATGAGATCATCCGCACCGTGGATCGCCGCAGAAAGACCTATCACAACTACTACTCCGAGCACAAATGGGGCGATTCCCGGGGCTACGACGTGGTGATGAACACCAGCCGGCTGGGCATCTCCGGCACGGCGGACGCGCTGATCTATTACATCAAGGCCTTTCAGGCGATCTGAATTTTAAGCGAAAAAAGCTCTGAGGATTGTTAATCCTCAGAGCTTTTTTTATCGGCGGTTTTCGTATTGAATCTCGTAGTCCTGCTTGGGGGTATATTTTTTCTGCAGCTTCACCACCAGCTTGCCGTCGATGACCTGGGTGCAGCCGTCGTCCGGGTAGCGGGGCATCATCTTGAAATCGAAGGTGTCCGCCATGTCGATGAAATCCTGCTCGGCAGGCTCCTTGATGGGGACGTTCAGCCAGCGGTCGATGAAATAGTAAATCTGTTTGTTCAGGGCGATGGTGGAATCCGCGTCGCAGCTGTAGTGCTGCACCTGATCGTAGGCGTCGATGTCGGAATAGTAGCGGTCGGTGGGGTAGGAGCCGATAATCAGCACCTCCATACCGTCCTTATAGCCGTCGGTGGATTCGATGCGTTCCACCAGCCGGCTGCAGAAATTCTCCGTGGCCCGCATGGCGGTATCCGAGGCGGAATAGACCACATTGTCGATCTGCCAGCAATAGAACAGCGCGGCCACCATCATGGCGAAGCCCGCGCAGCGGCCCCACTTCAGCAGCTTGTCGGAAGCGTCGGGGCAGCGGTCGATCATGGTCAGGACAAAGACATACACCAGTACGAAAGCGAACTTCATGATGGGGGTGGGGGTGGAATAGGGCGAGAGCACCTGGGCAAAATTCAGCCCCAGCGGCAGAAGAACGCCCATGCACACGGCGATGACGCTGTTGCCCCGGGAGACTTTGTTGCGGCGGATCAGCCGGAAAAACAGCCAGATCACGAACAGGGCCAGCAGCGTGTGCAGGATGGCGGAGGCCAGCGTGGTATATTTGGTGGACGTACCCAGGAAGAAATACTCCGCAAAGCCCTTATAGGTACGGGCCAGGATGCGCGGCAGCTGGGCGAGGGGATAGCTGCCCGCTGCGCTGGACATCCCCAGATAGCTCAAAAGCTGAAGATTCTTCACGGCAAGGAATATTTTCAGGATGATGAAGTACAGGAGCATGCCCGCGGCCAGAAAGCCCACATAGCGCAGCCCCTGCAGAAAGACTTCCTTCCAGGGGCGGGTGTTTTCCAGCGCGGAGAGCAGTACTAAAATCAAACACAGCCCGATGGCGAAGGAGAGATAGGCCTGGTAGATGCCCACGGCAAAAGCCAGCGGGATGGCGCCCCACAGAAAGCCCCACTTGCCCCGGGACGCCAGCGTGACGCCCAGCACCGCCAGAAACACGCCGAAGAAATAGGCGGAGGCCGTGAACATATAGAGATAGGTGTAGGCCACGGAGGGGAAGGCGGCCAGCGACACGCCGATCAGCGCCGACCAGATGCACCCCCGGACGCGCAGCAGCTTCACCATCACGGCGGCAGCCAGCGCAAGGAACAGCAGCGACAGCACGCCGATCAGCGCGGGCATTTCCAGATAGCAGTTCAGCGCGGAGATGTAGTGCAGAAACCAGCGGCCGGAAATGGTCATCTCCTGGGTGTCGTAAAGGCGGCTGATGCCGTCCGCATTGGGGATGAGATTGGTAAAGGCGTACAGATGGATCAGCAGCCCGGAGACGAAGCAGGCCAGAAAGGCCCAGCGCTCCTGGGGGGAGACCCGGCGCCAGCCCGTGTAGAGCCACGACTCCAGCGCGCGCCCGTTGCTTTCGTTATCAGACAAAAGGGATCACCTCATTGCTTTTCTTGATCTTCCTTTTTCGCAAAGGCGAAAAAGCGCTGCCCCAGATAGTTGAGGCCCACGAACAGGCACATACCCACCAGCATGGCGATGTTTTCCTGCAGCTTCACCGAGGCGCCGGTGCTGGAAAGCACGGCCCGGGCCAGCGGCTTGGCCACGCCGTAGGCGATGCCGTAACACACCGCGATGTTCAGCGCGAACCGCGCCACCACCGCAAAACTCTTTTCCTTGTTTTGAAAGGTGAAATACTTGTTGAGAAAATAGCTGAGGATGCTGCCGAAGAAATAGTTGGAGGCGCTGGACAGCCAGTAACTCAGCCCGAAAACATTGTAGAACACGAACATGATGGCCGTGCCGAACAGCGTGTTGATCACGCCCACCAGAAGGAACTTCCAGAAGGTCTTATCCAGTAATTTTCGCATCCTGCCCGCCCCTCCCGCAGGTCGCGGAGACGATGAAACGCGGGCGGCCCTTGACTTCCTCGTAAATTTTGGCGATGTAATAGCCGATAATGCCCAGACTGATCATCACCACACTGCCGATAAAAAGCTGCACAATGATCACCGTGGTGAAGCCGCCCAGGGCGGTGCCCGCGATCTTCTGGTACAGGGCCACGACGGAGAGCACCAGCGACAGGAGCAGTGTGACGAAGCCCAGGAAGGTCACAACCTGCATGGGCGCGGTGGAAAAAGAGGAGATGTTGGTGATGGCGTATCTTGTCAGCTTCCGCCCCGACCACTTAGAGGAGCCCGCGGCGCGCTCCTGCACGTCGAACTCCACGGCGGCGGTCTTATAGCCCACCCAGGAGGACAGAGCGCGGAAAAAGGCGTGCTTTTCCCGGATGGTCAGCAGCACGTCCACCGCCTTGCGGTCCAGCAGCTTGAAGTCCGAGGCCCGGGACATGTCGATATGCACGGCAGCGGAGATGATCCTGTAAAAACAACGGGCGCAGAAGCCGTGGATGGCGCTCTCCCTGCCCCGGTCGGTCTTGATGCCCTCCACGATCTCGTAGCCCTGCTGCCACAGGCGGTACATCTCCACCAGCTTTTCCGGCGGGTGCTGCAGATCGCAGTCCATCACGGCGCAGCAGTCGCCCCCGGCGTTGGCCAGCCCTGCGAAAATAGCCGCCTCCTTGCCGAAGTTACGGGAAAACCGCAGCCCGCGCACCCGGTCGTCCCGGGCCGCGGCGGACTGGATCTCGTCCCAGGTGCGGTCCCTGGAGCCGTCGTCCACAAACAGCAATTCAAAAGGAACACCTTCCCGGGTGAGAAGGTCCGTCAGCGTCTGCGCGGTCAGGGAAATCAATTCCTCCTCGTTGCAGGAGGGGATGACCACGGACAGCCTGCCGGAAACGGGGTCTCCCATAAAATCACCTCTCGGCCGGGGGACGGTATCCCCACTGTCCCGGCGGCGCACAAAATACAACACATATTTTAGCCGACACCGGGGGTAAAGTCAATGCCGGGGGCAAAATGCCGGAAAACAAATGGAGGCGGCCCGCTGTACGGGCCGCCTCCAAGAAAGGAAATGCTCTGTTTTATCGCCGTCCGGTCAGATCACTTCAGACCGGTCCAGCTCTCGGTGGTGGAAGTGGGACGGGTGTAATTGTGGCCGTTGGCGGATTCCAGAACCTGCCCGTAGTACCAGGCGCCGGAGCGGATGTCGGTGAAGGTCTTGACGGAGTGGGAGGCGACATAGCTCAGATCGCAGGAGCGGTTGAGCACGCTGTTGAGCATGGTGACGGCCTCGGCGCGGGTGATGTAGTTCTGCGGGCGGAAGGAGCCGTCGGAATAGCCGGTGCCCCAGCCGTTGACGCTGGCGGTGAGGACGTATTTATAATACCAGGCGCTGGGGGACACGTCGTTGAACTTGTTGGTGCCTTCGCTGAGACCGTAGAAAGCGCAGACCATGGTGACGAACTCGGCGCGGGTGATATAGGCGTTGGGACGGAAGGTCCTGTCGGTATAACCGGCGACCACGCCGCCGTCGGCCATGGTGCAGACCGCGGTGTAGTACCAGGAGCCCGGTACCAGATCGGTGAAAGAGCTGTTGGTGGTGGAAGTATACATCGACTTGCTGTCGTCGGTGAGCAGCGCATAGAGCATTACGGCGACCTCGGCACGGGTGACGTAATTGCCCGGACGCCAGGCACCGTCGGGATAGCCGGAGGTGTAGGCGTAATGGTTCACATCGTCCAGCACGAGACCGCCGGCAAGAGCGGTATTCTCGTCGTCGATGGTGGTGTCTCCCAAACCCAGCAGGGAGTTGAGCTTGGAGAACAGGGAGGTCAGATTGGACAGGCCGGAGCCGCTGAGCAGCGCCTGCAGACGGGAGAGCAGCGTGGAGCTGGAAGCGCTGCCGAACAGGCTTTTCAGATAGGTGAGCAAGGTGCCGGAGTTACCGGCCTGAATGAGCTTGAGCAGCTTCGCCTGGATGTCGGCGGCGGTGGTGCCGGCCATCGTCAGGAACAGCTTGAGCAGCGCGCTGGAAGAGGAGGAACCGCTGCTGGGAAGCAGCTGGCCGATGACTTCGAGCATCTTGCTCTTAAGGGTGGCGTCGGCGGTGACGAGGCTGCTGAGGAAGCTGGCCATAGCCGCCTCGCCGATGGCGCCCTTGTTGAGCATGGCCTGGAGAACGGCGGCGATATCGTCGCCGGAGAAGGCGTTGTCAAACAGGCCCTTGATAATCAGCTGAAGGCCCTTCTGGGTCATGGTGCCGTTGGCGATGATATTGGTCAGATTGGAAACGATCTGGGCGTTGGTATAGCTGCCGGCGCTGATGAGTGTCTTCAGCACATCGGAGAGGTTGCCGCCGGTGATGCCGTTATCAAGCAGGGTCTTGAGATCGGTGGCCAGATTGTCGTTCAGATTCTTCACGACGCTGGCCAGAACGCCCTGGCTGATAACGGAATCGCCGAACAGGGACTCCAGAACGCCGGCCAGCGTGGTTTTGTTCTGGGTGCTGGCGCCGACGAGCGCCGTGGTAACATCGGTCAGAAAGCCGGCCTTGTCGGTGCTGGCCGCGAGCAGCGCCTGAAGCTGGCTGGTCAGCGCGGTGGTGGCCACATAGCCGGCGTTGTTCAAAGCGGCGAGAATTTGGGCGATAGCGGCGGCGTTTGCCACCTTGCCGCCGGACAGCGCGGTCACGAGAGCGGCCAGGCCTTCATCGGTGAGCTTTCCGCTGAGCAGTTCGGCCAGCGCGGTTTTGCTCTGGGCAGCGCTGACGCCCAGAGCCTCCAGAACGCTGAGCAGCGTGCTTTGGGCGGCGGAGCTGGTGTCCGCATCGGAGGAGCTCACGTCGTTCAGCAGCTTGCCGAAGTTGATGGTGGTGGTGTTGCCGGTCACGGTGACGATGCCGTGGGTGTAATCGCTGTGGCTGGCGATGTCCTTGAACAGATCGCCGGTGTTTACAGTGACGATACCGTGGGTAAAGGTCCCGCTGGCGATGCCGTTCAGAATGTTGTCGAGGGCGACCTCCACGATACCGTGAACGTTTTCGTTGCCGTTGCCGGCATCCACAAGGCCGGTGCCGTCGTCGGCGGTGGTGGTTCCGCTGAAAAGCTTGTCGAACAGATCCGAGATCAGATCCGTCCGGGTGACGGAAGCGCTGTCGTCGGCCGCAAACACGCCGACGGACATGAGGCTCAGCGTCATGACGCCGGCGAGCACCAGGCACAGAAACTTTTTTGCGCTCTTCATAATTTCTTTCTCCCGCTATTCTCCAATTTATTAAGCAAATCCTTTCGGGTTCCCTTACATAAGGCCATTTTAGGCCGGTCAGCGGTAACAAAATAGAGTAATTTTTCTCTATTTTTGTTTCTGTTTATACTCCATTTTCAAAATCTCAGGACAGATTGCAATAATTTGCCGGGTTCAAACATTAACAAATTCAGACAACCTGCACTGCGGGCCGAGAGCCGGCGCTTTCGGCTGCTTCTATCTATACAATGAATCGAAGGAATGGTTTATTCCGAAAAACTCCTAAAAGTTTGAACGATCAAGACGCAGAAAAAACCCGCCTCTTTCGAGGCGGGTTTTATTAAATTAAGGTAGGCTCAGCGGGTCTCGTTGTATTTCTTGATACCGGCGGCCAGCACCTCCATGGCGCGCTCCAGATCGGGCTTTTTGATCACGTAAGCCATGCGGATCTCGTTGACGCCGCGGTGGGGGGTTTCGTAAAAGCTCTCCGCCGGGGCGAACATCACGGTGTCGCCGTGATCGTCGAAGTCGGTCAGCAGCCACTGCTGGAACTTGTCCGCGTCGTCCACGGGCAGAGCGGCCATGACGTAAAAAGCGCCCTTGGGCGCGGAATACACCACGCCGGGGATCTTTTTCAGACCCTCCACCAGCGCGTCGCGGCGGGCCCTGTACTCCTCGCGGACGGCGGCGAAATATTCGGGGCCGACAGAGTACAGCGCGGCGGACGCCACCTGGTCGAGGGTGGAGGCGCACAGCCTGCCCTGGCACCACTTCATGGCATGGCCCATCAGCTCACGGTTGCGGGAGATGACGCAGCCGATACGGGCACCGCAGGCGGAGAAGCGTTTGGAAACGGAGTCGATGACGACCACGTTCTCGTCGTAGCCCTCCAGCTGCAGCAGGCTCATCAGCGGCTCGCCGCCGTAGACGAACTCGCGGTAGACCTCGTCGCCGATGATGAAGAGGTTGTGCTCCCTGGCGATGTCGGCCATGAGCTTCAGTTCCTCTTTGCTCAGCACGGTGCCGGTGGGGTTGCCGGGATTGGTGAACAGGATGGCCCGGGTGTGCTCGTTGATGCACGCTTCCACCCGCTCGCGGACGGCGAACTGATAGCCCGCCTCCGGGGTGGTGGTAATGGGATGCACGGTGGCGCCGGTGAGGCGGATGAAAGTATTGTAGTTGGGATAGAAGGGCTCAGGGACGATGATCTCGTCGCCGTCGTCCAGAATGCAGGCCATGAGCATCTGCAGCGCCTCGCTGCCGCCGGTGGAGATCAGGATATCCTTCGTGGTGATGGGCGCGCCGATCTTGTTGTAGTAGCCGGCCACGGCTTCCAGCATCTCCGGCACGCCGGCGGAGGGGGCGTATGCCAGAACAGACTGGGAGAAGCTCCGGACGGCGTCGAAGTACGCGGGGGGCGTGGCGATATCAGGCTGGCCGATGTTCAGGTGGTAGATCTTCTTCCCCGCCTTCTCCGCCTCCACGGCGTAGGGGGCGAACTTGCGCATGGGCGACAGGCCGCACTTTTCGATCTTGGATGAAAATTTCATGGAATTCCCTCCTGTATTTATTTGGATCAGCTCCAATTTTTGCCTTAATTTTCAATATACCTGCTTTTTGCTCAACATTCAATAGCCTGTGAAAAGTTTATCGAGATACATATCCGGGCGAAAGGGGGCATATCCTTTTCCAGCGGCGCGGATTGCAAATGCCGCCGCGGGATGGTACAATAACCAC
>DAOPXW010000024.1:0-15350 GCA_035352555.1 Oscillospiraceae bacterium | reverse complement strand
TCCTTTTCCAGCGGCGCGGATTGCAAATGCCGCCGCGGGATGGTACAATAACCACTACGTGGTTATTGTACCACGCGCATCATCGCGCGGCGCGCGATGGCGCATTTAAATCGTCCGCCGCCTCGCCCCGAACGGGGCAACCGGCGGAGATGACGGATTGTACCATGAATTCCTTGAATTCATGGTATAATAACCACAGAACGGTTGTTGTACCGGGCGCATCCGCCCGCGGCGCGGGCAGGCGCATCGAAATAGCCGCAAAGCTGTATACTGTTCGTTTTGCCGGACAAGCCGTCCGGCTGTTGAGAGGCTAAGGATGAAATTTTCCGTTTTTTTCGCGTGTTTGATCTGCAGGCTGCTGCGCGCGCTGGCCAGGGCGCTCCACCGGGGCGGCACGGCCATGCCGGGCCGCGTCGCGCTGAAGCTCTGCCCCGGGCTGCTCAGGACCCTCGCCGCAGGGGTGGAGACCGTGGCCATCACGGGCACCAATGGCAAGACCACCTCCGCCCGTATGGTGGAGGAGACCTTCCGGGAGGCAGGCCGCGACTGCTTCGCCAACCGCTCCGGGGCCAATCTCATCTCCGGCGTCACCACGGAATTCGTGCTCAACGCCACCCTTTCGGGCAAGCCGAAGAAAAAATATGCCGTTATCGAGTGCGACGAGGCCGCCGCGCGGCGGGTCTTGGGGGAACTTCAGCCCAGGACGGTGCTGGTGACCAATCTGTTCCGCGACCAGCTGGACCGCTACGGCGAGGTGACCCACACGCTGGAGAATATACGGGAGGGGCTCAGGCGCGCGCCGGGCGCGGTGCTGTGTCTCAACGCGGACTGCTCGCTGACCTCCTCGCTGGCGCTGGACCTGCCCAACCGGGCGGTGTACTACGGCGTGGACCGCTCCGCCGCGGGCAGCGCCGGGAAGCCCGAGATCTCCGACGCCACCCACTGCATCCGCTGCAAGACGGAGTACGAATACGACTATGTTACCTACGGCCACCTGGGCGGCTTCCGCTGCCCCAAATGCGGCTATGCCAGGCACAAAGCCGATGTGGCCGTGACGGAGCTTGTGGAACGTACCGCGGACAAGACTTCCGCGCTGCTGCGCATCCGGGGCGAGCAGCGGCTGGTCACGGTGAATCTGCCGGCGATTTATAATGTCTATAATGCCGCGGGGGCCGTCGCCGCCGCGCTGGAGATGGGCGTGGATACGGACGCGGCCATCGCCGCGCTGGGCAGGTTCAAATGCGGCTTCGGGCGCATGGAAAAGTTCGCGCTGGGCGCGGCGGGCGCCCGGATGATGCTCATCAAAAACCCGGCGGGCGCCAATCAGGTGCTGGATTTCCTGCTGGACATCCGCGACGAATTTTCTCTGGCCGTCTGTCTCAACGACCGGGACGCCGACGGCACGGACGTGTCCTGGATCTGGGACGCGGACTTTGAAAAACTGGCCGCCGTGGGCCGCCGGCTGCGCCGGGTGATCGTCTCCGGCGACCGGGCGGAGGATCTGCGGGTGCGGCTGAAATACGCCGGTGTGCCGGAGGCAAAGACCGGCCTGGAAACGGACTACGAAAAGCTGACGGACTGGATGGAGAAACAGGAGACGCCGGTTTTCATCATGCCCACCTATACCGCCATGCTGGAGCTGCGGGAGCATCTCATCAGGCGCACCGGCGGCGCGGAATTCTGGGAATAAGGCGGTAATGGAATGGAACTGCGGATTTGCCATATGTACCCGGACGTGCTGAATCTGTACGGCGACCGGGGCAACATGATCTGCCTGCGAAACCGGCTGGCGTGGCGCGGCATCGGATGTACGATCCGGCGTCTCCCCATCGGGGAGACGGCCGGCCTCGCCGGGTTTGATCTCATCTTCATCGGCGGCGGGCAAGATTTTGAGCAGCAGGTGCTGCTGGAGGATCTCCACCGGGGCAAGGACCGGGAGATCAAAGCCGCCGTGGCCGACGGCAAGACCTTCCTCACCATCTGCGGCGGCTATCAGATGCTGGGCAATTACTACGAGACCCACGACGGCGTCCGCTGCGATTTCATCGGCGCCGTGGACCTCTATACCGTTGGCGGCGGCGTGCGCATGATCGGCAACTATAAATACCGGTGCCTGCCCGAATCAGGCGGCAGCGTGGTGGTGGGCTTTGAGAACCACAGCGGCAGGACCTTTCTGGGCCCCGGCGTTTCCCCGCTGGGCACCGTGCTGACCGGCTGCGGCAACAACGGCGACGACGGCACCGAGGGCGCGCGCTACAAAAACGTGTTCGGCACCTACAGCCACGGGCCGCTGCTGCCCAAAAATCCGGCGCTGTGCGATTTTATCCTCCAGACGGCGCTGACGCGCCGCTACGGCAGCTGTACGCTTTCCCCGCTGGACGACGAGGCGGAGCTCCGGGCCCACGATGCCATGGAGGACAAGCTGCATTGAAAGAAGGACGGACCAATGATACGATTTTATAACGGACGGGCGCTGACCTTCGCGGGCGGCGTGAAAGTAGCGGACGGCGAGGTCTGGACAGACGGCGGCGTCATCGTCTACGTCGGCCCGGCGAAAACGGACAGGCCCGTTTTTGAGCGGGAGATCGACCTTGAGGGCGACGTGGTGCTGCCCTCCTTCAAGGATGCCCACACCCACTCGGCCATGACCTTCCTCCGCTCCTATGCGGACGATCTGCCGCTGAACGACTGGCTGTACCGGCGGGTGTTTCCGCTGGAGGCGAAGATGACGCCGGAGGCCGTGTATGCCATGACCCGCCTGGCCATCCTGGAATACCTCTCCAGCGGCATCACCGCCAGCTTCGATATGTATTACCACAACGACGCCTATGTGCAGGCCAATCTGGACAGCGGCTTTCGGACGGTGATCTGCTCGGCGCTGAACGATTTCGACAAGGACCCGGAAAATATCGAGCGGGAGTATCTCAAATTCAACGCCAGCGGTCCGCTGATCGGCTACCGTCTGGGCATCCACGCGGAATATACCACGGGGCCCGAGCGGCTGAGCTACGCCGCCGGCCTTGTCCAAAAATACAAGACGCCGTTTTTCACCCACAATTCCGAGACCAGGGCCGAGGTGGAGGGCTGCATCCAGCGCCACGGCATGACCCCCACCGCGCTGTTCGAGAGCCTGGGGATGTTCGATTACGGCGGCGGCGGCTTCCACTGCGTGTGGCTGAGCGACGACGACATCGACATTTTCCGCAGACGCGGGCTGTGGGCGGTGACCAATCCCGCGTCCAACCTGAAGCTCGCCAGCGGCATCGCGCCCATCCGCGCCCTGATGGACGCCGGCGTAAAGCTGGCCATCGGCACGGACGGGCCCGCCAGCAACAACGCGCTGGATATGTTCAGGGAGATGTATCTGGTCACCGTGCTGCAAAAGTACCGGGAAAACGACGCCGCGGCCTGCGGCGCGGACAAGGTGCTGGAGATGGCCTGCGCGGGCGGCGCGGGGGCCATGGGTTTAGCCGGCTGCGACGATCTGGCTCCCGGCAAAAAGGCCGATCTTATCGTGCTGAATATGCGCCGGCCCAATATGCAGCCCGAGCACAACATTCCCAAAAACATCGTCTACGCCGGCAGCAAGGAGAATGTGCGCCTGACCATGATCGACGGCGTCATCCGCTACGAAGACGGCGAATTTTTCATCGGCGAGGCCCCGGAAAAAATCTATGCCGACGCGAAAAAAATACTGAAAGAGATTTTAAAATGAAGCGCATCGACCTCCACGTCCACACCACCTGCTCCGACGGGACCGTCCAGCCGGAGGGCATCCCCCCGCTGGCCAAAGCCGCGGGACTCTCCGCCGTGGCCGTCACCGACCACGACACGGTGGCGGGGCTGGCCGCGGCCATGGCCGCGGGGGCGGAATGCGGCGTGGAGGTGGTGCCGGGCATCGAATTCGCTACCGGCTTCGAGCACACCGAAATCCATCTGCTGGGCTATCTGTTCGACCCGGCCTCCCCGGCGCTGACGCCCGCGCTGCGGTGGGTCATCGACGACCGCCGGGAGCGCAACGAGAAGATGGCCGCCCTCCTCCGGGCGGACGGCGTCCCCGTCACGGCGGGGGAGCTCTACGCCCGCTATCCCCATTCCACGGTGGGCAGACCCCACTTCGCGGTGAAGCTCATGGAGTGCGGCTTGGCGGCTTCCGTGGCGGACGCCTTTCAAAAATATCTGGCCCCCGGGCGGAAATACTATGTCCGCCGGCATTTTCTTCCGGTGGACGAGGCCGTGCGCGTGGTCCGCGCGGCGGGGGGTCGTGCCGTTCTGGCCCATCCCTTCCAATATCAATATGACGACGCGCAGCTCCGCCGACTGCTGGACTATTGCGTGTCTGTGGGATTGGAAGGGCTGGAGTGCCTCTATACCGGCTATACCCCCCGGCAGGAGACGTATCTCACGGCGCTGGCGGGGGAATACGGGCTTTTCGTCACCGGCGGCAGCGATTTTCACGGCGGCCACAAGCCGGAAATCGCGCTGGGCACGGGCGCGGGCGATCTCTGCGTCCCTTACGAGCTGCTGGAAAAAATGCGCGGAAACGCCGCCGGCTGACCGCGGAAATCGCTGCGGGGCCCCCTTTGACAAGGGGGCCCTTTTATTTTCATATCCCGCCTCCCCGGCGCATAGACTGAGAACGGCATAGTCTGTGGAAGGAGGCATTTTCATGAAAAAGCTCATGTCCCTGCTGCTGGCGCTGGCGCTCTGCGCCGGCCTTATCCCCGCCGCCCGGGCCCAGACCGCCGCGCCCGACGACGGCATGGACGCCATGATCGCGGCGGCTGCCGCCGGCGACCTGGAGGCCGGCGCGCTGGCGGAGACGGAACGCAATGCCCGCATCGACGCGGAAGGGCTGCCCCTGGTCAAAGTGCGGTTCGCGGAGCTCTGCCTGCTGGCCAGGCTCATCTATGCCGAGGCCGGCAGCAGCTGGCTTTCGGACGAATGGAAGTTTTGCGTGGGCGAGGTGGTGATGAACCGGGTGGCCTCGCCGGAATTCCCCGACACGCTGGAGGAGGTCATCTACCAGCCGGGACAGTATTACGGGCGGCGCAGCCGCTATTTCGCGTCGCTGGTGCCCGGCGAGACCGAGATCCGGGCCGCGTCGCGGCTGCTGCAGGGGGAGCGGCACATGAGCCCGGCCGTGGTGTTTCAGGCCAATTTCCCCCAGGGCAGCGGCACCTACCTGCATCTGCGGGATAAGATCCTGGGCAGCACCTATCTCTGCCTCAGCAGCCATCCGAAGCTCTACACGGCATAAAAATCGCGGGTCGAAAGACCCGCGATTTTTATGCTTAAAATACGTCCTCCTCCACCTTCTCCGGCGGAACGGCCAGTTCCTCCGGGTGGGTGATGAAATACTTCAGCTTTTTCAGCACGGAGGCATAAAAGTAGCCGTCCACGATGCGCTCGTCCAGGGTGGCCTTGAAGTCCAGATACTTGTGCTCCTCCAGCTGGCCATGGCGATTGACCTCAAGCTCCTTGCGTTTGGCGCCGAAGGCGATGAACACCGGCAGGGTGCCGAAATTGTAAATGTGATGATAGACCGGTTTTATGCCGAGGGAACCCAGGTCCGTGACGATCATGCTGCCGTGGAAGGGGCTGATGTCCAGCAAGGACTGGGGGAGCCAACCGAAATAGTCCATGATGCGGATGACGGTAAGGACAAGTTTCAGCACGAACCGGGGCAGCCGCTTGCATTTGTTGGCAAATTTCTCGGTGCCGTTATCCTCCTCGCCGGTCTTGATCTCGTCGATGGCCTCGTTCATCTTGCGGTAGACATCGTATACCGTGTCCGTGGGCTGAAAGCGGACCTTGATCATGGTTTCCGTGGCGTTGATGGAAAGACTTCTTTTCACCGCCATGATGATTTCAATATCGTTGCGGGCGTAGATACGGTGGCCGCATACGAACCGGTTGAGCCCGGGAAGCAGAGCGATGCAGCGGATATACGCGGCGATGAGCACATGCAGGAAACCGAGCCCCTTGAAGCCTGCCACACGCTGCGCGCGCAGCCAGCGGTCAGCTTCGGAAATCTCAGCGGAATCGGTATAGAAGACGTGCGCGTCGTTGCGGGTGGGCATGATAAAGGGGATAAACGCGCAGAGGCCCGGAAGGGAGTGGAGAAGGCGGCCTTCCTTGCGGTCGCCGAAACGGCGTTTATAGGGTCTGCTCATATTGTCAGCCTCCAATAAAAAGGTTTCAATATTTTAAGTATCACGCGGCTATTATACAGTTTATTGTCGGGGATGGCAATAGCAAAGTTGAACAAAGCGAAAAAACAAGCGCACACGAAAATTCCTCTGAAAATACGGGTGAAATGGTGGAATACGCCTATTGACAAGATTTTCACATTAAAGTATGATGATTAACAGTCATGGATGCCCCTGACACGTCCGCCGCCGAAAAATGTTAAAAATTTACCGTTCCTGCTGCTCATGAAAAGATTGATATTTCAATATTTCGCGAAAAAAGATATTAATCCCGGTTGCGCAAACTTTGTCAAGGAAGCTGGCATAATTTCCTTGATTTGGGGGTAGTCGTTTGTTATTATAGGACTATGTGTTTGTGCCGGATTGACAAAATTTCACGCCAAGGAACAGAAAAACATGGTTATCTCAGCAAATTTCGGTCCAAGGACGCAATCTTTAGGGGGGAGGTGTGTGAATGTCGTTTAAGGCAATTTTAACCGTATCCGATGCGGAAGAAGCCGCCCGTCAGATCAAGGGCGAAGCCGAGACCCAGGCAAAGGAGCGTATCGCCGAGGCCGAGGCGGCCGGCGAGGAAGCGATCCGTGCCGCCGCTGAAAAAGCGGCCGCGGAGTTGAAGGAGCTATGGGCGAAGGCCGATGAAAAGGCTCGGGCCGAGGCTTTGGAGCTTTCCGCCACAACGGAAAACAAACGAGCGTCTCTGCGTGCCAGAGCGGAAGAACGCATTGACAAGGCAGCCGAGCTTGTCGTGGAAAGGATAGTGAACAGTTAATGGCCATTGAAAAAATGAAAAAACTGCGTCTGATGGCCATCCGTTCGCAGAAAGAAGCGCTGATGCGCGACATGATGCTGCTGGGCTGCGTCGAAGTCACGGAGCCGGAGCAGGAGATGGCGGAACCCGAGATTGCCCCAATGGTAAAGCGGGAAAGCAGCGATCTCACGCGGTACCGCGCGCAGCACGCGTCTCTGACGCACGCAGTGGAGCTGCTGAACAAATACGCCCCGGTGAAGACCCCGCTCCTTTCTGCGAAACCGGAGATCGACAGCAGCGTATTTCTGGACGCGGCCACGCTGGAGGACACGCTTTCCGCCGCGGCCGACATTGAAGCCGCCGAAGAGCGCATTAAACGGATCGGCGCGGAGGAGAGCCGCCAGCGCGGCATCACTGAATCCCTCACGCCGTGGCGGGAGCTGGATATGCCGCTGGAATGCACCGGCACGTTGCTCACAGCCGCCATCACGGGCATGCTGCCCGCCGCCGCCTCCTTTGCGGACGCCCAGGCCGCCGTGGCCGCCGTCACCGAGGAGGCCGAACTGTTTTCGGTCTCTGCGGACAAGGATCAGCAGTATGTGCTGCTGATCTGCTTCAAAGGCGATCAGGCCAGGATTCAGGAAGCGCTGCGCCCGTATGCGTTTTCCCTGTCCACCGTCACCGGCATGACCGGCACGGCGAAGGAGAATATCGCCTCCGCGGAAAAGACCATCAACGAACTCTCCGGAGAGAGAGAGAGCCTCGCGGCGCGCATCGCCGCCATGGCCGACAAACGGAACGAGATCAAGCTCTGCGCCGACCGCGTGAGCACCAAAATCAACAGCGCCGAAGCGGAGGACAAGCTGTACGGCATGGATTCCGCTATCGTGCTGGAGGGGTGGATGCTGGCGGACAAGGAGCCGGAGCTGTCCGCGCTGTTTGATCGATACGACTGCGCCTGGGAGACCGAGGACCCCGTGCCCGACGAATATCCCAAAGTCCCGGTGAAGCTGCGCAACGACAAATTCTCAAACGCGCTGAATGTGGTTACCAATATGTACAGCCTGCCGGCTTACAACGGCGTCGATCCGAACCCCTTGATGGCGCCATTCTATGTGCTGTTCTACGGCCTCATGCTTTCCGACATGGGCTATGGCGCCATCCTGGTCATTGTTGCCCTGCTTGTCCTCAAGAAGGTCCGCCCCAAGGCCGGTGGACTGAGCTTTACACAGCTCATGCTGTACTGCGGCATATCGGCTTTCATTGGCGGCGCGCTGACGGGCAGTTTCTTCGGTGACGCCGCTTACCAGTTCGTCCATATGCTGAACCCATCCAGCACCTGGGCCGGCCTGCCGGCGCTGTTCTCACCGCTCAACGACAGTCTGTATGTGATGATCGGGGCCATGGGCCTGGGCGTCATCCAGCTGAACGTGGGCCTCGTGGTGAACTTCGCGAAAAAATGGCGGCGGAGCGAGAAGCTGGACGCCATCCTGTACGAGGGGGCCCTCTGGGTCATCTTGGCGGGCATAATCCTCACCGTTTTCAAGAGCGGCGCCGGCAAGCCCGTCCTCATCGTCGGCGTGGTGTCGCTGTTTTACGGCGCCACCCGCGGCGCGAAGGGCTTTGGCGGAAAGGCGCTGGCGGTGGTTGCCTGCGTGTACAACGAGGTCACCGGCTGGTTCGGCGACATCCTGTCTTATTCCCGTATCATGGCCCTGATGCTGGCCGGCTGCGTGATCGCGCAGGTGTTCAACACCATCGGCGCCATTACCGGAAACATATTTCTGTTCATCCTCATATTCCTGTTCGGCCATACGCTGAACTTCCTGCTGAACCTCCTGAGCTGCTTTGTCCACGACCTTCGTCTGCAGTGCCTGGAGTATTTCAAAAAGTTCTATGAGGACGGCGGCAAACCTTTCAACCCTCTTCGCATCAATGCAAAATATTATGATATCGCAAAATAAGTAGGAGGAAACAAAAAATGGAATTTCTGTTCAATCACAGCGGCCTCGCAATCGGCCTTCTCGGCGCCGCTCTCTCTGCCTGCCTCTCCGCCGCCGGCTCGTCCGTCGGCTGCGGCATCGCCGGTGAAGCCGGCGCCGGCCTCGTCACCGAGCAGCCCGAAAAGTTCGGCAAAGTCATGATTCTTCAGGTTATCCCCGGCACCCAGGGCCTGTACGGCCTGGTGGTCTGGTTCTTCGCCGTCATGCAGATGGGCCTGCTCAACGGCACCGCCGGCGATCTGTCCTTCGTGCAGGGCTGCCGCTATTTCTCCGCCTGCCTGCCCATGGCTATCGGCGGGCTGGTTTCCGCCATCGCCCAGGGTAAGGTCGCGGCAGCATCCGTCAGCCTGCTGGCCAAGAACCCCGATCACTGGGCAAAGGGCATGATCCTGTGCATCACCGTGGAGTTCTACGCCATCCTGTCTCTGCTGGCCTCCTTCATGATGCTGGTCAACATCAAGTGATCCGGTGCGAGGAACCCAAATTACGACAGGAAAGGCAGGACTTTGAATGAAAGGTATTGAAAAAATAACCGCTCATATCGAAGCCGATGCAAAGGCCGAGGCACAGGAGATCCTAGCCGCTGCCGACGCCAGGGTCACGGAGATCGAGGCGGCCAACAGCCAAAAGGCGCAGGACGAGTACTGGACCCGCGTCCGCTCCGGCGTGAAGGAGTGCGAGGACCGGGTGCAGCGCATGAAGCGTCTTGCCGCCATGGAATCGAAAAAATCCATTCTTGCCACCAAGCAGGAAATGGTTGCCAAAGCGTTTGATATGGCGCGGGAGAAGATTATCGGTCTGCCCGCCCCCGGGTATACGGAATTTCTGGCGGGGCTCGCCAGCGAATCCGCGGCCACGGGCGAGGAGGAAGTTCTCTTCAATGAGCGCGACAAAAACGGCTGCGGTGCGGATGTGATCAGGGCCGCCAACCGCAAGCTGAGTGAAAAAGGCGTTAAAGCCGGTTTGAAGATGTCCGGAGAGACCCGCGACATCCGCGGCGGTCTCATCCTGCGTCAGGGCGGCATAGAGGTCAACTGCTCGGTTGAAACTCTGGTCGAGCTCTGCCGGGGCGAGATGTCATCCCAACTGGCGGAGGTCATGTTTCAATGATTTTCGGCCGGTATCCCGCAACAGGGAGGTATGAAATTGGCTAACAAAAAGGAAGACTATCTTTATCTGTCCGCGCTGCTCCGCGCCAGGGAAGCGAAAATGCTGACCCGGGAGAAGGCGGAGCGCATGCTGGACGCGGCGACCTACGAGGAAGCCGCCAAGATGCTCACCGACTGCGGATACAAGGACTTCTCGGAAATGAATGCCGGAGGGGTGGAGCAGGCGCTCAACGACCGCCGGGCCGATGAGTTTACCGAGCTTGCCCGGATGGCCCCCAACGCGAAGCTGGTGGACGTGTTCCGCATGAAATACGACTACCACAACGCCAAGACCCTGATTAAATCCGAAGCCGAGGGTCTGGACCGCTCCGATCTGATGAGCTCGTCCGGCCGCGTCCCCACCGAGGAGCTGACGCAGGCGTTCCGGGAGGATAAGTATCTGGGCATCCCCGCCGTTTTGAGCGGCGCCATGCTGGATGCTAAGAGTACGCTGGCCCGCACGGGCAACCCCCAGCTGGCGGACTTTATTCTGGACCGCGCCTATTTTGAGGAGCTTTTCAGCGACGCGAAAGAGCTGGACAGTCATTTCCTCAGCGGCTATGCCCAGGTGATGATCGACTCCGCCAACCTCCGCAGCGCGGTGCGCACGCTCCGCATGCACAAGGACGCGGACTTTCTGCGCACGGCCGCCATTCCCGGCGGCAGCGTGGCGGTGGAGCGGCTGATCCTGGCCTCCGTCTCCGGGGAAGGTCTGGCGGCGCTGTTCGCCAGTACCGTTCTCGAGACGGCGGCGAACTACGGCGCGGAAGCGGCCAACGGCGGCCCCATGACCCGTTTTGAGCTGGCCTGCGACAACGCGGTGACGGAGTATCTCTCCAACGCCCGGCTGGCCGGTTACGGCGAGGAACCCGTGATCGCCTATATCGCCGGTCTGGAAGGCGAGATCACCACGGTGCGCATGATTCTCACCGGACGGCTCGCGGGCATCGCGCCGGACATCATCCGGGAAAGGCTGCGTGATCTGTATGCTTAAAATCGCCGTCATCGGCGGCCGCGAGACCGTCATGGGCTTCAAGGCCCTGGGTCTGGAGGCCTGTCCCGCCGCGGGTGTGGACGAGGCGCGGGAAATTCTCCGCCGCCTCACCAAGGATTCCGAGGAATACGCAATTATCTATATCGAGGAAAATCTGGCTTCAGAGCTGCAAAGCGAGATCAACAAGTACAAGGACAGCCCCACGCCCGCCATCATCCTGATTCCCGGCCGGGAAGGCAGCACGGGCATGGGCCTTTCGGCGCTGCGTGCCGCTGTAGAGCGCGCCGTGGGCACCAACATTCTGGACAACTGATTTTCCATCCTAAAAAAAGGAAGGTACGTAAATGAGCGGAACTGTAACAAAAGTCTCCGGGCCGCTTGTCGTTGCCGAACATCTGGCGGACGCCAACGTCTCGGACGTGGTCCGCGTGGGCAGGCAGCGGCTGATCGGCGAGATTCTGAACATGACCGGCGACTCCGCCTCCATCCAGGTCTATGAGGAGACCTCCGGCCTTGGCCCCGGCGCCGAGGTCGTGACCACCGGGATGCCCATGTCCGTGGAACTCGGGCCCGGCATGCTGGATAATATCTACGACGGTATTCAGCGTCCTCTGCCCGAGATCAGGGCGCTGTCCGGCGACACCATTACCCGCGGCACCAACGTGCCCGCGCTGAACCGCGAGAAGAAGTGGGATTTCGTGCCCGTGGCCATGGTGGGCGAGGTTGTCGGCCCCGGCGACGTGCTGGGCACCGTGCAGGAGACCACCGCCATCCTCCACAAGATCATGGTCCCCAACGGCGTCAAGGGCACCGTTGAAAAGATCGGGAGCGGCGAGCATGTGGTAGATGACGTGGTGGCCGTGGTAAAGGACGCCGCCGGAAAGAGCCATGAGCTCACCATGATTCAGCGCTGGCCGGTCCGTATTGCCCGCCCCTATCAGAAGAAATTCACCCCGTCCCGCCCCATGAACTCCGGCCAGCGCATCATCGACACGCTGTTCCCCATCGCCAAGGGCGGCACGGCGGCGGTCCCCGGCCCCTTCGGCAGCGGAAAGACCGTGGTGCAGCACCAGCTGGCCAAGTGGTCGGACGTGGACATCGTGGTCTATATCGGCTGCGGCGAGCGCGGCAACGAGATGACCGACGTTCTGATGGAGTTCCCGGAGCTGAAAGACCCCCGCAACGGTGAGCCGCTGATGAAGCGTACCGTGCTGATTGCCAACACCTCCGATATGCCCGTGGCGGCCCGCGAGGCCTCCATCTACACCGGCATCACCATCGCGGAGTATTTCCGCGACATGGGCTACGACGTGGCCGTTCTGGCCGACTCCACCTCCCGCTGGGCCGAGGCGCTGCGTGAGATGTCCGGCCGTCTGGAAGAGATGCCCGGCGAGGAAGGCTACCCCGCCTATCTGGCCTCCCGCATCGCGCAGTTCTATGAGAGAGCTGGCTGCGTGCAGTGCATGGGCCAGGGCGATCGCCGCGGCAGCGTCACCGCCATCGGCGCCGTGTCGCCTCCGGGCGGCGATATTTCCGAGCCTGTCTCTCAGGCCACCATGCGCATTGTCAAGGTGTTCTGGGCACTGGATTCCTCTCTGGCTTATGCCCGCCACTTCCCGGCCATCAACTGGCTGACCTCGTATTCCCTGTATGTGGATACCCTGTCCCCCTGGTATACCGAGAAATTCGGCGCGGGATATATGAAGAACCGGGAAAAGACCATGCACATCCTTCAGGAGGAAAACGAGCTGCTGGAGATCGTCCGCCTGGTGGGTATGGACGCCCTGTCCCCCGCGGACCGGCTCACGATGGAGACCGCCAAGAGCATCCGCGAGGACTTTTTGCAGCAGAACGCCTTTGTGGACGAGGACGCTTATTCCTCCTACGCCAAGCAGTTCAAACTGCTGGAAACCATCCTCAAGTACGACGCCCTGTGCCGCGACGCGCTGGGAAAAGGCGCCGACATGAAGAAGCTCTTTACCATTCCCGTGCGTGAAAAGCTAGGCCGAGCCAAGATGGCCGACGCCCAGAAGTTCGGCGAACTGTACGACGGCTATGTGGACGAGATGAAGAAGGAGATCAACGCGGCGGTCGAGGGAGGCGAGGAAGCATGATTAAAGAGTACAAGACCATACGGGAGATCGCCAGCCCGCTGATGGTGGTCGAGCATGTGGACGGCGTCACTTACGACGAGCTGGCCGAGATCGAGCTCCCCGGCGGCGAGACCCGCCGCTGCAAGGTGCTGGAGGTCGAGGGCGACAAGGCTGTCGTCCAGTTGTTTGAGTCCGCTCAGGGCATCAACCTCGCGCAGTCCAAGGTACGTTTTCTCGGCCACCCGCTGGAGCTGGCGGTTTCCGAGGATATGCTGGGCCGCGTCTTCAACGGCATGGGCCAGCCCATCGACGGCGGCCCCGAGATCCTGGCCGACGCCCACCGCGACATCAACGGCCTGCCCATGAACCCGGCGGCCCGCGCCTACCCCGCGGAATTCATTCAGACCGGCGTCTCCGCCATCGACGGCCTGAACACGCTGGTCCGCGGCCAGAAGCTGCCCATCTTCTCCGGCTCCGGCCTGCCCCACGCGGCGCTGGCTGCCCAGATCGCCCGTCAGGCCAAGGTCCTGGGCGACAACGAAACCTTCGCCGTGGTGTTTGCCGCCATCGGCATCACCTTCGAGGAATCCGAGTATTTCATTTCGGACTTCCGCCGCACCGGCGCCATCGACCGCACCGTGGTCTTCTCCAACCTGGCCAACGACCCCGCCGTCGAGCGTATCGCCACCCCGCGTATGGCGCTGACCGCCGCCGAGTATCTGGCCTTTGAGAAGGATATGCAGGTGCTGGTCATCCTCACGGATATCACCAACTACGCGGAAGCCCTCCGCGAGGTCTCCGCTGCCAAGAAGGAAGTCCCGGGCCGCCGCGGCTACCCCGGTTACCTGTACACCGACCTTGCCACCATGTATGAGCGCGCCGGCCGACGCCAGGGCAAGAAGGGCTCCATCACCATGATCCCCATTCTGACCATGCCGGAAGACGACAAGACCCACCCCATCCCCGACCTGACCGGCTACATCACCGAGGGCCAGATCATTCTCAGCCGCGACCTGCACCGCAAAGGCATCGTCCCGCCCGTGGACGTGCTGCCGTCCCTGTCCCGTCTGAAGGATAAGGGCATCGGCGAGGGCAAGACCCGCGAGGATCATTCCGGCACCATGAACCAGCTTTTCGCCGCGTATTCCCGCGGCAAGGAAGCCAAGGAGCTGATGACCATTCTGGGTGAAGCCGCCCTGTCGGACGACGACAAGCTCTTCGCCAAGTTTTCCGATGAATTCGAGCGCCGCTATGTCAGCCAGGGCAACGAGACCAACCGCTCCATTCAGGAAACGCTGGATCTGGGCTGGAAGCTGCTGAGTATGCTGCCCAGAACCGAGCTGAAGCGGATCAAGCCTGAGCTCATCGACAAGTACATGCCCAAGGGAGAGCAGTAAAAAGTCTTTTATTCGGAGGTGATGCTATTTGGCAAATACTGCTGTGACCCCGACCAGAATGGTGCTCAACCAGCAGAAGACCCGACTCAAGACGGCCCGCAAAGGCCACAAGCTGATGAAGGATAAATGCGACGAGCTGATGCGCCAGTTCATGGACGTGGTAAAACTCAACAAGCAGCTTCGCACCCGTGTGGAGGACGGACTTACCGCCGCGTTTGCCTCGCTGCAGGTGGCCAGCTCCATCATGTCTCCGGACATGCTGGAACAGGCGCTCCTGTATCCCCGGCAGAGCGTGGAGCTTGGGCTCAGGTACAAGAACATCATGAGCGTGAACGTCCCTCAGTACAGCTTTCATACCCGCAACGACGACCCGTCCGAGATCTATCCCTACGGCTTTGCGCAGACCTCCGGCGAACTGGACGACGCGCTGGATAAGCTGGCCAGGGTATTTCAGGATATGCTGGAGCTGGCCCAGGTCGAAAAGACCATGCAGCTTCTGGCGGGGGAAATCGAAAAGACCCGCCGCCGCGTCAACGCGCTGGAATACGTGATGATCCCGGAACTGGAGGGCAATATCAAGTATATTTCCATGAAGCTGGAGGAAAACGAAAACTCCACCAAGGTACGATTGCTGAAGGTCAAGGAGATGGTGCTGCAGAAAGCGCACCACTACAAATGACCCGCAAACAGTAATCCAGCCAAAAGCGCCCGGACGCAAGCCCGGGCGCTTTTGTTATCTTGGAGGAATGAAGGAA
>DAOPXW010000023.1:17598-30244 GCA_035352555.1 Oscillospiraceae bacterium | reverse complement strand
CCCATTGAGCGAACGTCCCCCGCCGTTCCTTCCGGCGGGGGACGTTTCTCGTTCTTATCTATTATTCCCTGTTTTTATGCAGAAAAAATGAAAATATTTAGCACATTGTTGCGTTGAAGTGAAGGCGGGAAAGTGCTAAGATATCGCCATATACACGCCGGGGCGACGAAACCGCTGTGCCCGGCGGTAAATTTTTATCCGCAAAGGAGGAAATGTCACAATGCAGTTCAAATTATCTGAACGGATCACCAAACCGGACTTTCAGGGAGAATTCACATCGTCCATACTCAAGGCGGGAGCTTCTCCCGACATTATTTCCTTTGCGGGCGGCCTGCCGAACCCCGCGTCCTTCCCCGTCAAGGAGATGGAGCGGGCCGTTCAGAAGGTGCTGGAGAATAACGGCGTGGCCGCTTTGCAGTACAGCACCACGGAGGGCTACGAGCCCCTGCGCGCCTTCATCGCCAAACGCTATGAGAAAATGGGCGTCATGGACGTGAAGCCCTGCGATATCATCATCACCAACGGCTCCCAGCAGGCGCTGGATATGCTCTCCGCCGTGATGCTGGACCCCGGCGACGAGGTCGTGGTGGAAAATCCCACTTATCTGGCCGCGCTGCAGTCCTTCCATCTGTACGGGCCCAGGGTGCTGCCCGTGGAGCTGCGCACCGACGGCATCAACTGCGCCGAGCTGGCCGCGGCGCTGGCCGCCCATCAGCCCAAGTTTATGTATATTATCCCCAGCTTCCAGAATCCAACCGGCCTGACCTACAGCCCCGAGGTGCGGGAGAAGGCCGCGGCCATCATCGCCAAGTCCAATCTGCTGCTTATCGAGGACAACCCCTACAGCGAACTGCGCTTCACCGGCGACGGCGGCTATTCCTTCGGCCGGTATCTGGGCGAGCAGTGCTGTATGCTGGGCACCTTCTCCAAGGTCGTTTCCCCCGGCATGCGCATCGGCTGGATCTGCTGCCGCAACGAGGAGCTGCGCAGCAAGCTGCTGGCCTATAAGATGACCGAGGATCTGCACACCAACATCTTCTGCCAGATGGTGCTGGCCCAGTATCTGGCCGACAACGACCTGGACGCCCATATCGACGAGACGAAGAAGCTCTACAAGGAAAAAGCGGAATATATGATGGCGTGCATGGAAAAATACATGCCCGAGGGCGTGACCTTCACCAGCCCCGAGGGCGGCATGTTCATGTGGGCCACCATGCCCGAGGGCCTCAGGGCTTTGGATGTGTATTACGCCGCCATCGCAACGGGCGTGGCCGTCTGCCCCGGCGACCCGTTCTACGAGTATGACCGCGACGTGCGCACCATGCGCATCAACTACTCCAACAGCACCGACGAGAAGATCGAAAAGGGCATCAAAATTCTGGGCGACACCATCAGGGCGCTCATGGCGAAATAAGAGAGGCCTTCATGGGCGGGATGATTTCATCCCGCCCTGTTTTTTCGCTGGACGATACGGATTGTTTGGGATATAATGGTTCCAATGTTTCCCATAGTGATGAAGGAGGCGTTGATATGACCGAGTATTCCCGCAGCGCACTGGAAATCCTCCGCAATCCGCAGGCCACCATGAAGTGGTATGTCGTCCCCCTGCTGCTCATCGTCCTGTATATCTACACCAAGCTGATGCACGAGAAAAAATGGGATGTGGTGCTGGGCGGTCTGGCCCTGTGGGGCATGGACATTTTCAACGAGATCTGGAACAGCATCGTGTTCCACGCCACAAATTACGCCCCCGTGTGGGGCACCCCGGCGGGCGTGGGCGACACCGCGCTGCTGATTCTCATCGGCTACAACATCGAGATCAGCTTCATGTTTCTGGTCATGGGCGTGGCGGCGTGCCTGATGCTGCCGGAGGATAAGCACGCCAAGATCCTTGGCGTCAACAATCGGGTGTTCTACGCCGTGGCGCTGACGACCCTGTCCGTGTGCATCGAGTGTTTTCTCAACTGGTGCGGCGTCCTCACGTGGGAATACAGCTGGTGGAGCCGCTCCTGCCCGTGGCTGATCTGGCTCATCGGCTATCTGCCGTTTTTCACCATGGCCTTCGTGGTACACGACATGGAGAAGATGAAAAACAAGCTGCTGACGCTGGGCATCATCTTCGGCGTGAATATCGCCTGTCTGATCGTGTTCGGCGCCATGGGCTGGATGTGACCGCCCGCCTGAAAAAGCTGCCCTGCCGGGCGGCTTTTCCAGGCGAAAGTCTTGCAATTCAGGACGGAACAGGGTATCTTATACCTGCCGACAACACTGGTTTTGGAGGTGGAAAAGATACCCATGAAATTGCTGTATAAAGTCCTGCGCCAGAAACCGGGCACCCGGGAAGGGACCGTCGTCACCACCTCCGCGCTGGGCATTCTGGTGAATCTGCTGCTGGCGGCGGTGAAGATCACGGTGGGCGCAATGGCGTCCTCCATCGCCATCATCTCCGAGGGTGTGAACAACGCCACGGATTCCGGTTCGTCCCTCATCACCATTGTGGGCACCAGGCTGTCCGGAAAAAGCCCCACCAAAGAGCACCCCTTCGGCTACGGGCGGGTGGAGTATCTCACCAGTCTCATCATCGCGGGCTTCATTCTGGTCACCGGCG
This sequence comes from Oscillospiraceae bacterium, assembly GCA_035352555.1. Lineage (GTDB taxonomy): Bacteria > Bacillota > Clostridia > Oscillospirales > Oscillospiraceae > UBA2922. The sequence goes on along the minus strand of DAOPXW010000023.1, from coordinate 27,636 downwards.
CGGAGCTGCTCATCAGCTCCGTAAAGCTGGTGATCCACCCCGGGGCCATCGCCGTGTCCTATGTGTCCATCGCCGTGGTGGCGGTGTCCGCCGGGGTGAAGCTGGCGCTGGGCAGCTACACGGTGAAAAAGGGCCGGGCGGTGAATTCCGACACGCTGGTGGCCGTGGGCACCGACTGCCGCAACGACTCCGTGGTGTCCGCCGTCACCATCGCCTCCGCGCTGGCGTTTTTGCTGTTTCACTATTCCGTGGACGCCTGGGCCGGCATCGTGACCTCCGTGTTCATCCTCAAATCCGGGTGGGACGTGCTCAGCGGCACCGTCGGCAAGCTTCTGGGCGAGCCCGCGGACAAGAAACTGGCCGATGAGATCTATGAGGAAGTGCGCGCCACACCCTGCGTCCTAAACGCCGCGGATATGATGCTGCACAACTACGGGCCGGACGCCTATTCCGGCTCCGTGAACATCGAGATCGATCATGAAAAGACCCTGGGCGAGGTCTACGCCGTCATCCACGATCTGCAGCTGCGCATCCTGCACAAGTACGGCGTGGTGATGGTGTTCGGTATGTACGCCGTGGACGCCGACGACCCCGAACAGCGGGAGCTGCGGCGGGTCATCGCCCGGTTCGTGGCGGGCTGCGAGCATGTGGTCAGCTACCACGCGCTGTATCTGCCCCACGGGGCAAAGCAGCTCTACTGCGACCTCGTGGTGGACTATGAGATGAAGGACCGGGACAAGCTGGAGACCGACTTTCGCGCCTTCATCGGGGGAAAATACCCGGACTTCGAGATTATCCTCACCATCGAGACGGAATATGTCTGACATAGAATTTTTTCAAAGGAAAGGCGCGACCATGGAATACATCAAATATGCCAAACTTATGGCAAAAATGAACAGGCGCACCAATATCCCCCAGCCGCCTGTGCCCCAGTTTGAGCAGTATTGCAGGCTGTTTATCGCCGACGATATGGTCGACGTGCTGATGGACATGAAGCCCGGCGGCAACAGCGAGGAGGAACTGCGCGCGCTTTATCACGGCGCCGACTGGGATGCCTGCCTTTACGAGATGTGCCGCCGGGGCCTGCTGGAAAAGCGCTATCCCAAGGACGCGCCGGTGTATTACGACCTCGCGCCCATGCTGCCCGGGTGGTTCGAGTTCCCGCTGTCCAACGGTGAGGACGGCCCTGTGGTGCAGCGCGCCACCGAGCTCTTCACCTCCGCCATCGGCATGGTGACGACGCTGAATATTGAGCCCATGCGCACGGGCTACGCCGCCATGAACAATCTCGGCAAGCTCAAAGGCGACCCCGGCCACATCGACGTGGCCCTGCCCCTGGAGGGCAAGGCCGCCTCAAAAAAAGTGGTGGCCGTGGACAAAAAGCTGTCCTGCGACACCTCCTCCGTCTATCCGTCCTATCAGCTCAAGGCTTTTCTGGAGAGCCTGCCCGACGATGAGCCCATCAGCCTGATGCACTGCTTCTGCCGCAATGTCCGCGCCCATGAGGGCCTGCCCGAAAAGGTGACGGAGCCGCAGGAGGTCTGCCTTTGCGTGGGCGATATCGCCCGCCAGATCATCGAATACAAGGTCGGCCGCGCCGTGACCAGGCAGGAAGCCATCGACATTCTGGTGGACTGCGAGAAAAAGGGCTGCATCCATCAGGTGTTCCATTACGGCTGCGACATGGGTAAGCCCACCACCGCCATCTGCAACTGCGACACCCACTGCTGCGAGATGCTGGGCTCCTACACCCGGGGCGGGATGCAGCCGCTGTATCTGCGCTCCCACGCCAAGCCCGTCATCGTCCACCCCGAAAACTGCAGCGGCTGCAACATCTGCAACCGTTTCTGTCCCACCGTGGCCACGGGCTTCAACGCCCAGACCGGCAAGGTGTTTGTGGAATACGCCCGCTGCATCGGCTGCGGCGTGTGCGTGACCAAATGCCCCAGAGACGTGCGCAAAATGGTGGACGAGGAGCGGACGCTGTTCTGCAAGCCGCTGAAAAAAGCGCTGGTGCGCGAGCCCAATCTCAAGCGCCAGAGCAAAAAGCAGTGAGATGCACGAGGCGGCCATCGCGCAGGAGGTCTGCGACATCGCCCTGCGGGCGGCGGCAGAGAACGACCTGAAAAGGATAACCCGCATCATTATGGACATCGGCGGCTACTCCGCCGTGAACCACCGGCAGCTGGGCATCGTGTTCGATATCGCGGTGCGCGGCACGCCTATGGAGGGCTGCGCGCTGGAGATGCACGACCTGCCCGAGACGCTGGGGATGTTTGTACGCACCATCGAAGGCGAATAATACCCCCCGGCCATCCGGCCGGGGGGTTCCCATATAATTTACAATCTGTACCTTGTATGACGGGGAATTTCGTGATAAGAATAAGAAAAAAGAAACGCCGCCCAAAGGAGACTTTGCCATGCAGACGCCCAAATCGCCGAAAAAGCCGCTGGCCTGGTATTACATCTTCGTCATTCTCCTGCTGCTTATCCTCAACGCCACGCTGTTTCCGTCTCTGGTGCAGTCCAGCGTCAAGGAGGTGGACTACAGCACCTTCCAGCAAATGCTCAGCGACAAGCAGGTCAAGGAGGTGGAGGTGCAGGACAACCAGATCGTGTTCTCGGACACCGCCGACCCCGTCAAATACTACAAGACGGGCTTGATGAGCGACCCCGATCTCGTCAAGGAGCTGGCCGCCTCCGGCGCCAGCTACGGCACGCAGATCGTGCAGCAGCAGTCCGCGATCACCACCTTCCTGCTCTATTGGGTGCTGCCCACGCTGGTTTTCATCGCCCTGGGCGAATTTCTGGTGAAAAAGATGGCCGCGGGCACCGGCGGCTTCGGCAACGCCATGTCCTTCGGCAAATCCGGGGCCAAGGTCTACGTCCCCTCCGAGACCGGCATCAAGTTCTCCGACGTGGCCGGCGAGGAGGAGGCCAAGGAGGCCCTCTCCGAGATCGTGGACTTCCTCCACGACCCGACCAAATACAACAGCATCGGCGCGCATATGCCCAAGGGGGCGCTGCTGGTGGGCCCTCCCGGCACGGGCAAGACCCTGCTGGCCAAGGCTGTGGCCGGCGAAGCCGGGGTGCCCTTCTTCTCCATCGCGGGCTCCGAGTTCGTGGAGATGTTCGTGGGCATGGGCGCGTCCAAGGTCCGCGACCTCTTTAAGCAGGCCAACGACAAGGCCCCCTGCATCGTATTCATCGACGAGATCGATACCATCGGCAAAAAGAGGGACGGCGGCGCGCTGGGCGGCAACGACGAGCGCGAGCAGACCCTCAACCAGCTGCTCACGGAGATGGACGGCTTCGACGGGTCCAAGGGCGTGGTCATTCTGGCCGCCACCAACCGGCCCGACGTGCTGGACCCCGCGCTGCTGCGCCCCGGCCGGTTCGACCGCCGGGTACCCGTGGAGCTGCCCGATCTGATCGGGCGCGAAGCCATTCTCCGCGTCCACGCCAAAAAGGTCCGGCTGGGGGACGACGTGGACTTTTCCGCCATCGCCCGGGCTTCCGCCGGCTGCTCCGGCGCGGAGCTGGCCAATCTGGTCAACGAAGCCGCGCTGCGCGCCGTGCGCGAGCACCGGCAGTATGTCAATCAGGCCGATCTGGAGGAGAGCATCGAGGTGGTCATCGCGGGCTATCAGAAGAAGAACAAGATTCTCTCCGACGAGGAGCGGAAGATCGTGTCCTACCATGAGACCGGCCACGCGCTGGTGGCCGCGCTGCAGACCCACTCCGCCCCGGTCACCAAAATCACCATCGTGCCCCGCACCTCCGGCGCGCTGGGCTACACCATGCAGGTGGACGAGGGCGAGCATAACCTGATGAGCAGGGAGGAGCTGGAAAACAAGATCGCCACCTTCACCGGCGGGCGCGCCGCGGAGGAGCTGATCTTCGGCACCGTTACCACCGGCGCTTCCAACGACATCGAGCAGGCCACCAAGCTGGCCCGGGCCATGATTACCAAGTACGGCATGAGCAAGGACTTCGATATGGTGGCGCTGGAGACCACCACCAACCGGTATCTGGGCGGGGACTCCAGCCTGTCCTGCTCCGAAGCCACTGCCGCCGACATCGACAAGAAGGTGGTGGCGCTGGTGAGGGCGCAGCACGAAAAGGCCCTGGGCCTGCTGCGGGCAAACGAGCCCAAGCTCCGCGAGCTGGCGGACTACCTCAATTCCAAGGAGACCATCACCGGCGAAGAGTTTATGAAGATCCTCAACGCCAAGGCGAAATAAGACAAATAGCCAGATCCCCCGGAAAGGCGGCCGCCTTTCCGGGGGATCTGGCCTTGCGAACGCTGGAAGTCAGCCGTGGAACAGTTTTTTCACCTGGTATCTCGGCTCGTAGGTGATGTTCACGCCCAGCTTTTTGAATACGTTGGCGTCCGCGGCGGAGAGGATGACCGAGGAATGCGCCTCGCATCCGCGCAGCCGGTCCAGCTGCCCGATGGCCAGCTCCGCCATGGGATTGGTCACCGCGCAGATGGCCAGCGCGATCAGCAGTTCGTCCGTGTGCAGGCGGGGGTTATGGTTGCCCAGATGGTTGATCTTCATCCGCTGGATGGGCTCGATCACGCCGGGGGCCATCAGGGGCAGCTTCCTGTCGATGCCGGCCAGCGCCTTCACGGCGTTGAGCAGGCAGGCGGACGCCGCGCCCAGCAGGGCGGAGGTCTTGCCGGTGACAATGTCCCCTTCCGGCAGCTCGATGGCCACGGCGGGACCGCCGGTGGCCTCCGCCCGCTCCAGCGCCGCCGCCACCACGGGGCGGTCCCCGGCGCCGATCCCCAGTAAATTCATCAGCAATTCGATTTTCTTCACCTCGGCGGGATCGGACAGGCCCTGCCGGGCGGATACCGCGGCGGCGTACCAGCGGCGGAGGATCTCCTGCCTGGAAGCGCCGCGGCAGGCCCCGTCGTCGGTGATGCAGTAGCCCGCCATGTTCACGCCCATGTCCGTGGGGCTCTTATAGGGGCTTTCGCCGTAGATCCTGCGGAACATGGCGTCCAGAACGGGAAATATTTCCACATCCCGGTTGTAGTTCACGGTGGTCACGCCGTAGGCCTCCAGATGGAAAGGGTCGATCATGTTCACGTCGTCCAGATCGGCGGTGGCCGCCTCGTAGGCCAGATTCACCGGATGCTTCAGCGGCAGGTTCCAGATGGGGAAGGTCTCGAACTTGGCGTAGCCCGCGCAGACGCCGCGCATGTGCTCGTGGTACAGCTGGCTCAGGCAGGTGGCCATTTTGCCGCTGCCGGGGCCGGGGGCGGTGACCACCACCAGGCGGCGCTCGGTCTCAATGTAGTCGTTTTTCCCGAAGCCGTCGTCGGAGACGATGAGCGCCACGTCGGAGGGATAGCCGGGGATAATGTAGTGGCGGTAGACCCGGACGCCCAGCGTCTCCAGCCGTTTCTGAAAGGCGTCGGCCACGGCCTGGCCCCGGTAGTGGGTGATGACCACGCTGCCCACGTACAGGCCGATGCCGCGAAAAGCGTCGATCAGGCGCAGGGTGTCGTCGTCATAGGTGATCCCCAGATCGCCCCGGCGTTTGCTGCGCTCGATGTCGTCCGCCGAGATGGCGATGACGATTTCGGCTTCGTTCTTCATTTCCAGCAGCATCCGCACCTTGCTGTCCGGCTGAAAGCCCGGCAGTACCCGGGAGGCATGAAAATCATCGAACAGCTTGCCGCCGAATTCCAGATACAGCTTGCCGCCGAATTTGTCGATGCGGTCGCGGATGTTTTGGGATTGCAGCTTCACATACTTGTCGTTGTCGAACCCTATTTTACTCATTTTTTTCTCTCTCTCCTAAATGCTATGTTACACGCCGTAGCCCACGGCGCTTCCCAGCCGGGCACAGGCGGTCAGATACTTGACGGTGCAGCGGACAAGGGGCGTTTTCAGCAGGTAGTGCCTGTCCCCGCAGCTCACGAACAGATCCTTCTGCCCCCGCACGGACATCCCGCTGATCTCCGCCGCGGGGATGGTCAGCCCGCCGGGCAGCTCCAGCCGGCCGCGGAAAAGCCGCAGCGTCCCCTCGGCCAGCTTTTTGGCCCGCCGCCCCGTGTCGATCTCATAAAGCGCCATGCCGGTGTCGGTAAAGATCGGCCCCTCCCCGGCGCTCCGGCACAGCGCGGCGATCTGGCCGTCCTGCCAGAGATTCCACGCCCGCACGGTGTCGAACCTCACGTCCCTGCCCGTAAAAAAGCCGGCGGCGTCATAGCGCACCTCATAGCCGCAGCCGCGGCAGAAAAAGCGGCTGCCGGCACTCTGCATCCGATGCATTTTGCCGCAGGCGGGACAGGTGAACAGCAGCGTCTCCAGATGCTCCGCCAGCCGTCTGCCCCGGTAAGGGACGGGGTGGGCCCGCTGGGCTTCCCAGGCGTCCTCAAAAAGATCGGCGGCGATGGCCGCGTTGACGGCGTCCTCCGTCATGGCGCGGAGCTTCTCCGGGGGATAGATCCCGGCGACGACGCCGCGCACCCGGCCCCGGCGCAGCCCCTCGCCCCAGCGGGGGTTGGACAGATACCCGCCGGAGATGCGGAAAGTCACCAGCGTGGCCCCGCTGGCCCGGGCCAGCTTGCCCGTGGCGGGCGGGAAGGGCCGGGTCACCCCGTCGAAAGAGCGGTTCCCCTCCGGGAAAAGACACACGGAGCGGCCGTTTTTCAGCCGCCGCAGCATCTCTTTTACCGCGCCGGCGGCGCTGCCGCCCTTCTGCCGGCCGATGGGGTCGTTGATGCGCACGAGGAAGCGCGAGAGCAGCCCCTGCCGCAAAATGTGCTCGCTGCCCACGAAGGCGGCCTGCTCACGGAAGGCGGCCACCACGAAGGCCGGGTCCAGGTCGCAGTTGTGGTTGGCCACGATGTACAGCGGCCCGGGCAGGGCACAGACGTCCCCGCTGTAACAAAACAACGCCCCGGACAGGGCTTTCGCCACCGGCCGGGCCAGACTCCACCAGAAAACGTGTCTCTTGTGATGGTCGCGCCGCTCCATGTCCGTACTCCTTTGTCAAAATCTATTCCATTCTACACCGCGGACCGCCGCCGTTCAATTATAAAATTGCCCGATTTGCCCTTTTCTTGTTCATAAAGATGTGTTATACTAATAATTCAATAATATTCAATGGATAGTTCTGTTTATTTGAGTATTCTAAGTGAAAGTGAGATCCGCACACATGGGCTTTATAGAAAAAATATTTGGCAACCACTCCGGCAAGGAGCTGAAACGGGTCTATCCCATCGTGGATAAGATCGAGGCGCTGGAGCCGGAATATACCGCCATGACGGACGAGCAGCTCAAGGCCAAGACCGCCGAATTCAAGGAGCGGCTGAATCAGGGTGAGACGCTGGACGAACTCCTGCCGGAGGCTTTCGCCACCGTGCGGGAGGCCTCGTGGCGCGTGGTGGGCATGAAGCCCTTCCGCGTGCAGCTCATCGGCGGCGTGGTGCTGCATCAGGGCCGTATCGCCGAGATGAAGACCGGCGAAGGCAAGACTCTGGTGGCCGTGCTGCCCGCCTACCTCAACGCCCTCACGGGCGAGGGTGTCCACATCGTCACGGTGAACGACTATCTGGCCAAGCGCGACTCGGAATGGATGGGCAAGATCCACCGCTTCCTGGGCGTGTCCGTGGGCCTGATCATCCACGACAAGACCCCCGCCGAGCGGCGGGAGGCTTACGCCTGCGACATCACCTACGGCACCAACAACGAGATGGGCTTCGATTACCTCCGGGACAACATGGCCATCTACAAGGAGCAGATGGTCCAGCGCGGGCACGCCTTCGCTATCGTGGACGAGGTGGACTCCATCCTCATCGACGAGGCCCGCACCCCGCTGATCATTTCCGGCCAGGGTACCGAATCCACCGACCTCTACCGCCGGGCGGACGATTTTGTCTCCGGCCTCAAAAAGATCGTCTACGCCACCACCGACGAAAAGCAGGAGGAGGATGTGGATCTGGACGCCGACTATGTGGTGGACGAAAAGCTGCGCACCTCCACCCTCACGGCCAGAGGCGTGGCCAAGGCCGAGCGGTTCTTCAGCGTGGAAAACCTCTCCGATATCGAAAACGCCACCCTGACCCACCACATCAACCAGGCCCTGAAGGCCCACGGAATCATGAAGCGGGACATCGACTATGTGGTCAAGGACGGCGAAGTCCTTATTGTGGACGAGTTCACGGGCCGTATCATGCTGGGCCGCCGCTACAGCGAGGGCCTGCATCAGGCCATCGAGGCCAAGGAGCGGGTGGACGTTCAGAAAGAGAACAAGACCCTGGCCACCATCACCTTCCAGAATTACTTCCGCCTGTACGACAGGCTCTCCGGCATGACGGGTACCGCCCTCACCGAGGAGGCCGAATTCCAGGCCATCTATCAGCTGGATATCATCGAGATTCCCACCAACAAACCCGTGGTGCGCAAGGACAATCCCGACGTGGTCTACAAGACCGAGGAGGGCAAGTACCGGGCCATCATCGAGCAGATCAAGGAGTGCCATGCCAAGGGCCAGCCCGTGCTGGTGGGCACCATCTCCATCGAAAAGAGCGAACTGCTGTCCGCCATGCTGAAAAAGCAGGGCGTGAAGCACAACGTCCTCAACGCCAAGCAGCACGAAAAGGAAGCCGAGATCGTGGCCCAGGCGGGCAAATTCGGAACGGTGACCATCGCCACCAACATGGCCGGCCGCGGCACCGATATCATGCTGGGCGGCAACCCGGACTATATGGCCCGCAGCGACCTGAAGAAGGCCGGCTATACCGAGGAGATCATCGCCGAGGCCACCGGCTACGCCGATACCGACAACGAGGAAATTCTGGCCGCCCGCCAGCTGTACGCCGACAAGCAGGCCGAGTATAAGACCGCCACCGCCGACGAGGCGGAGCAGGTGAAGCAGGCCGGCGGATTGTTCATCCTGGGCACCGAGCGCCACGAATCCCGCCGTATCGACAATCAGCTGCGCGGCCGTTCCGGCCGGCAGGGCGACCCCGGCGAGAGCCGCTTCTTCATCGCCATGACCGACGATATCATGCGCCTGTTCGGCTCCGAGCGGGTGATGAACATGATGGATACCCTGGGCGTGGACGAGGATACCCCGCTGGACAACAAGATGCTCTCCAACGCCATCGAGCAGGCCCAGAAGACCGTGGAGAGCCGCAACTTCGAGACTCGTAAGAGCGTGCTGGAATTCGACGACGTCATGAACCAGCAGCGCAACCTGATCTATGACGAGCGCCGCATGGTACTGGAAGGCGAGGACCTGCACGAGCATATCCACGAGATGCTGCGGGAATATGTCTCCGCCACCGTGGCCTCCGGGCTGGAGGGCGGCCGCGCCGAGACCCAGGAGCAGCTGGACGAGGCGATGGATCCCTTCACCAAGCTGTTTCTGCCCAGAGGCGCCATCCGGATGGATTCCCTTGGCGGCAAGGCCGACGCCGACAAGATCACTCAGGTGGTCATGGAGGGCGCGGAGCACGTCTACGCTGCCCGTGAAGCCGCCTTCGGCGCCGGGCCGGACGGCACCCCTGTCATGCGCGAGCTGGAGCGCGTGGTCATGCTGCGCGTGGTGGACGAATACTGGATGGACCATATCGACGCCATGGACGATCTCAAGCAGGATGTCCGCCTGCGCGCCTACGCCAACGAAAAGCCCATCGACGCCTACAAGCGCGACGGCTACGATATGTTCGAGGAGATGATCAACGGTATCCGCTCCGAGACCGTCCGCCGGATGTTCACCGTCCGTATCCGCAAGGAGGAGGGCGTGCAGCGCAAGAGCGTCGCCAAAAACTCAACGGAATCCGTGGGCGGCGATGGCACCGTGAAAAAACAGCCCGTCCGCAAGGTCGCCAAGCCGGGCCGCAACGATCCCTGCCCCTGCGGCAAATGGAAAGAAGACGGCTCAAGGCCGCTGAAATATAAGGAGTGCTGCGGCCGCAACGAATAAGTCGCCGCAAGCTTCATATCCCTCGTCCCGGCGGCAGGCGCCGGGGCTCGTCCATTCCGCTGCGGCTCCTTTCCAAACGCGACC
>DAOPXW010000023.1:8141-17498 GCA_035352555.1 Oscillospiraceae bacterium | reverse complement strand
CTGCCCGCGCGGCACGCCTTTACCACCCGGTACGGCGGCGTCAGCGGCGGGGAGTGGGCCACCCTCAATCTGGGTGAGCACCGGGGCGACGATCCGGCCTGCGTGCGGGAAAACTTCCGCCGCGCCGGCACCATTCTCGGCGTGGGAGCGGACGATTTCGCCGTCACCCGGCAGGTGCACAGGACCGAGGTTCGCGTCGCCGCGCCCGGCGACCGCCACACGGTGAACACCCAGACCCCCTACGAGGCCGACGGCCTTGTGACGGGCGCCGCAAACCTTCCGCTGATGATCTTTATCGCGGACTGCGCGCCGGTGCTTCTGTGCGACCCGGCCAATCGCGTGATCGCCGCCGTCCACTGCGGCTGGCGCAGCTCCGTGGGCGATATTCTGGGCGCGGCCGTCGAAAAAATGACCGCCCTGGGCGCAAGGCCGCAGAGTATCCGCGCCGCCATCGGCCCGTCCATCGGTTTCGACCATTTTGAGACGGGGCCGGAGGTGCCCGAGGCGGTGACGCGCTACTTGGGCGGCGACACGGACGGCCTTTTTCGCGATACGGCAAACGGCAAAACGCTGGTGGACCTCCGGGGCGCCAACCGGCGGCGGCTGGAACAGCTGGGGCTGGACGCGGCGCACATCGACGTATCGGACGAGTGTACCGTGTGCCGCAGCGAAAAATACTGGTCCCACCGGGCGACGGGGGGGCGGCGCGGCAGCCAATGCGCCATGATCATACTGGATTAAGAGGATTACTATGGCGATATCAGCAAAAAAATTGACCGCGGCGGTCTGCGCGCTGTCGCTGCTGGCCGGCGTGTGCGGCTGCGGCCGCACCGTGCTCACCGGCGACGGCAGTCAGGCCCAGCCCCGGACCTCCGACAGCGCGCAGAGCGTCTCCTCCGCGTCGGACGGCAAGTTCTCCCTGTTTTACGATTCGGGGGAGAGCATGAATCCCATGAAGACGCAGGACGTGAACAATCAGCTGGTGTGCTCCCTGGCCTACGAAAATATGGTGGAGGTGGATGGCAGCTTCAAGGTCTCGCCCAAGGTGCTCAGCGAGTGGAGCACGGACGATGGGATCAACTGGGTGCTCAAGGTGGCGGAGGGGCACACTTTTTCCGACGGCAGCGCCGTGTCCGCCGCGGATGTGGCCTATTCCCTGCGGCTGGCCATCAACGGCGCGCGCTTTGAAAACCGGTTCGACGGCTGGCTCTCCGCCATCTCCACGCAGGACGGCGAGGTGCTGGTGGAGCTCACCCGAGCCAATTATCTGTTTCCCACGCTGCTCACCGTGCCCGTGGTAAAATCCGGCACCGAGGGGGAGTATCCCGTGGGCTCCGGGCCCTACGCCTGGGCCGATGATCACCTGTCGCTGACGGCCAGCGCCGCCTATCCCAACGCGGCCAAGCTGCCGGTGAACGCGGTGTATCTGCAGACCTATTCCTCGGTGGACGATTTTGTCTCCAAGTTTGAAGACTCCACGGTGGATCTGGTGCTTAACGACCCCTCCGCCTCCTCCAACGTCGGCTTTGCCAGCTCCAACGAGATCCGCGCCTTCAATACCACCAATCTGCAATATGTCTGCGTGAATCTGGAGAGCGACGAATTCAAGAGCGGCGATCTGCAATTTGCGCTCAACTATGCGTTTGACCGGAATTATATGGTCAACTCCCTGCTGGGCGGGGACGCCGTGGCGGTCACCACGCCCATCAGCCCGGCCAGCGCGCTGCACAACACTTCCTACGATTCGCGCTTCGCCTACAGTCTGGAGAAATGCGCGGCGGCGCTGGACAACTTCGGCATCCGCGACTACGACAGCGACGGCCTGCGGGAATATAAGTCCGGCGGCGCGGTCAAGAAGATCGCCATTCGCTTTGCCGTGTGCTCCGAAAACGGCGCCAAGGTCAGCATGGTCCAGAAATTTGCCGATGATATGAAAACCCTGGGCATTACCGTGACCGTGACGAAATACGACTGGGACGATTACAAGCAGGCCCTTACCGCCGGGTCTTTCGATCTGGCCTACTGCGAGGTGCGGCTGGCGGCGGACTTCGACCCCTCGCCCATGCTGTCCTCCGGCGGCGCGGCGTTCTTCAGCCGCACGGACGATCCGGACATCCAGGGCTATATCAACGCCTATCTGGCCGCGCCCGACGATACCCGTCAGAAAGCCTGCGACGATCTTTGCGAGTATATCGTCAATACCGCCACCATCATCCCCATCTGCTTTGAGAAGCACCAGATCATCACCCACCGGGGCGCGCTGTCCAACATGACCGTGGATCAGAACGACCCGCTGTGTGATTTCGCCAACTGGACCATCACCACAAAATAATGGGGGAGGAGCAAACTATGACCGACAGAGAACTGATGAGCAGGGCGAAGGACGCCGCCGGATATTCTTATTCGCCTTATTCCCGCTTCGCCGTGGGCGCGGCGCTGGAATGCGACGACGGGCACGTCTATACCGGCTGCAATGTGGAAAACGCCGCGCTGGGCAGCACCATCTGCGCCGAGCGGACCGCCTGCTGCAAGGCCGTCAGCGAGGGACACCGGAAGTTCACCCGCATCGCCATCTACGGCGAGGGCGAGAACTACTGTATGCCCTGCGGCTCCTGCCGCCAGTTTCTGGCCGAGTTCTCGCCGGACATGGAGGTGCTGTGCGCCAAAGCCGGGGACCGGTATGTGAGCTATAAGCTCAGTCAGCTGCTGCCCTATACATTTAATTATTAAGCCATGGAGCTGGAAAAGATCCGTATCTTTCTGGCCGTGGCGGACACCCGCAGTTTTTCCGAGGCGGCGAGAAGGCTCTATATCAGCCACTCCACCACCTCCCGGGCCGTGTCGGCGCTGGAGGAGGAACTGGGCGTGCGGCTCATCGACCGGGAGGAGAACCGCGTCGTCGGCCTCACGGCGGCGGGGGAACTGCTGCGCAGCGGCGGCGAAGCGCTGCTGCGGCAGGCGGACACGCTGGCCGCGGCCTGCGCCGGCACGAAAGCAACAAGTGGGAGAGAGAAATGAACAGGACAAAAAAAGGCGCGAAGCTGCTGGTGCTGCTGCTGGCGGTTTTCCAGATCGCACAGGTCGCCGCCGGCGCGTTTTCGGAGGACGTCTCATTTTCAGATGTCTCCGCCGACGACTGGTATGCCAAGGACGTGGCCACCTGCGCCAAATTCGAGATCGTCAAGGGCTATGAGGACGGCACGTTCAAACCCGAAAAAAATGTCACCCGGGGCGAGTTCATGTGTATGCTGGCCTCCGCCAGCGAGACGCTGGTTATCCCGGAGAAGGGTTCCACCGACTACTGGGCGTCCCGCTATTACGACGCGCTGAACGGTGAAAAGGTCTTTGCCGGGCTGAGTATCTCACCCTACAAGGAATCGCTGAACATCGTCATCACCCGCTATGAGATGGCGGTGATGGTAGTGAACTTCCTCGTGAACGACCAGTGGGAGAGCGACATCAAGGCCGAAAATCCGGAGAAAGTCATCACGGATTATTCCGCCATCCCCACCGCCTACCGCAGCGATGTGGTACAGGTCTACGGCAAGGGCATCATCGCGGGCTACGGCGACGGCTCCTTCAACGGCTCCAACCCGCTGACCCGCGCCCAGAGCTGCGTGGTCATCGAGCAGATTCTCTGGGCGGGCGACAGGAAACTGGCCTCCTTTGTGGATACCACTGTCCAGACTGTGGCGGAAAAACCGGCCAACTACGTCCCCGCCGCGACCCAGTGGCAGAAAAACGGCTGGATCGACGGCTATGGCAACGCCGGCGCCGCGCTCAAGACCCTGCTGTTCGGTTCCTCGGGTAAGAGCTGCTTCACCTCCTCGTCGGACGCTTCGGCCTTTATGAAAACCGTCAACGTGCCGGTGTGGAAGATGAAGAACGACGGCACCAAGTTTTCCTCCACCGCCGGCATCACCGTGAACAAGGCCGTGGCGGATGACGTGGTGGCCATCTTTACCCAGATCTACAACTCCCCGGAAAAGTTCCCCATCGAGAGCATCGGCGGTGCCCGCTACACGGACACCTTGCGCCACTCCTGGGGCTGCGCCATCGACATCAACCCCTATGAGAACGCCGAGTGCCGCGCCTATTACAATCCCGACGGCGGCATCAAATCCGTTACGCAGACCTGCGGCATGGGCTGGTGGCCGCTGAGCACGGACAAGACCGCCTTTGCCGGCTCCCTCTCCGCCGCCAGCGCCTATTCCATCGGCAAGGGCAGCAGCGTGGTTCAGGCCTTCAGGGACTATGGCTGGGGCTGGGGCGGGCAGGGCTACTCCTCGCGCAGCGGCTCCCAGAAGTTCGACTATATGCACTTCTCCGTCATGTCGTCCGGCGGATGACGGAGCCGCAAACTGCACTCGCTCCGTTTCAGGCGGTTTCGTGAGGAACCGCCCTGAAACTGCGCATCGTTTCGTTGCGCCGCCTTTCCCCAGCGAAAGCGCGCTTTCGCTGGGGCCCCAGAGAATGCTCCATTGCGCCGCCTTTTCCGAATGCGGCCCGCTGCGCTGGCACGCATTCGGGAAGCGCGAAGGACGAAGGACGAGGGGCGGGGGCGCCCGCCGAGCCGGTTTCGTAAGCCCCGACGGAATGAAAACTGCAAATCAGCACACTGCACAAAAATTATTGCGGAGATTCTCCGAAAAAAACAAAACTTCCGCTTGACATCAGGGGGGAGTTTTGTTATTCTATGAGAGCGCCTGCGAAGGGCGCACTATGCGATGAAGCGGGAGATTGCTCCGAAAGGAGGTAACTTCCGTGGAGTATGTCCGGTATCGTCGGTTTTGACGGTACACAATCGGGCGGCTGAAGCTTTCCGTGCACGGCGTATATCGTCAGGACGGGGGACAAAGGACCGGCTGAACAGGCCGGTTTGTTTTTCGGACAGAGTCTGATACGCACGGTTGAGTGTACAGAATTTGCTTCATCCGTACGGCAACATTCCAAAGGCGGTGCCCAATGCCGCCGGAAAACGTACGATTTGGAGGAACAATCACATGGCAACAGCAAATGGCAAGAACATGATCCGCATCCGCCTCAAGGCCTACGATCATCAGCTGATCGACAAGGCAGCCGAGACCATCGTCGAGACCGCGAAACGCACCGAGGCCAAGGTCTCCGGCCCCATCCCCCTGCCCACCGAGACCGAGATCGTCACCATCCTGCGCGCCGTCCATAAATATAAGGACAGCCGCGAACAGTTTGAGCGCCGCACCCACAAGCGCCTCATCGACATCCTCAACCCCACCCAGAAGACCGTTGAGGCTCTGATGTCCCTGGAGCTTCCCGCCGGTGTGGAAATCGAAATCAAGCTGTAACCGCGCATTTCCGTATTTCACAGCGTAAACCCCATCTTATTAATGACCCATTTCCGCAGCTTGCGAGTGCGGGCGGGTTAAGTTGCCAGCCTCTGAGCATTGCTTAAGCGAGGTAACCAATAACCAAAGGAGGAAAACTTCATGAAGAAAGCCATCATCGGCAAGAAGGTCGGCATGACGCAGATCTTCGACGAGGCGGGCAAGGTCATTCCCGTCACCGTCATCGAAGCCGGCCCCTGCGTGGTCGTGCAGAAGATGACCCCGGAAAAGGAAGGCTACAAGGCCGTCCAGCTCGGCTTCGAGGAAGCCGCAGAGAAGAAACTGTCCAAGCCCGAGCAGGGCCACCTGAAGAAGGCCGGCGTGGGCATGGTCAAGCACCTCAAGGAATTCCGCCTTGACAATGCCGACGCGCTCAGCGTTGGCGATGTGGTGAAGGCCGATACCTTCGCCCCCGGCGACAAGATCGACGTCACCGGCGTCAGCAAGGGCCACGGTTATCAGGGCGTTATCAAGCGCTGGAACGCCCAGCGCACCCCCACCAGCCACGGCGGCGGCCCTGTCCACCGTCATCTCGGCTCCATGGGCTCCAGCACCGATCCCAGCCGCATCTTCCCGGGCCACATCGGCGCCGGCCACATGGGCGTGGATCAGATCACCGTTCAGAACCTGGATGTTGTCTCCGTTGACCCCGAGCTGAATATGCTCGTCGTCCGCGGCGCGATCCCCGGCCCCAAGGGCGGCATCGTCTACGTAAAGACCACAGTCAAGACCCAGCCCGTCAAGAAGGGCGCGGCTGCCGCTATCAGCGCCAATCCCCAGAAGGCTTCTGCCCGTGTCAACCCGCAGAAGGCCTCTGCGCGTAACAAATAAGGAAGGAGAGTGTCGTAAATGCCTAAAGCTAACGTATTCAATATGGATGGCGAAAAGGTCGGCGAGATCGAACTCTCCGCAGCCATCTTCGGTATTGAGCCGAACCAGAACGTCCTGCACGACTCCGTCAAGAATCATCTGGCGAACTGCCGTCAGGGCACCCAGTCGGCCCTCACCAAGGGCGAGGTCAGCTATTCCACCCGTAAGCCCTGGAAACAGAAGGGCACGGGCCGCGCGCGTGCCGGTTACACCGGCTCTCCCGTGTGGACGCACGGCGGCGTCGCGTTTGCGCCGAAGCCGCGTGATTACAGCTACACGCTCAACAAGAAGGTCAAGCGTCTCGCAATGAAGTCTGCCCTGTCCGCCAAGGCGGCCGAGGACAACGGCGTCATCGTCATCGACGGCCTGAAGGTCGCCGAAGTCAAGACCAAGGCTTTCAAGGGCTTCCTCACAAAGCTCGGCGTTGAGGGCAAGGCTCTGGTCGTCACCGAGGCTGTGGACGAGAACGTCGTTAAGTCCGCCCGCAATATCCCCGGCGTCACCACCACCGTGGCCAACATCCTCAGCCCGTATATGATTCTGACCTCTGGCAGGATGGTCGTCGACAAGGCGGCCCTTGCAAAGATCGAGGAGGTGTACGCATAATGGCAAGAACCGCATACGACGTCATTATCCGCCCCATCATCAGCGAGCAGTCCATGGAAGACGTGGACATCAAAAAGTACGTTTTTGAAGTGGCGAAGGACGCAAACAAGATCGAAATCAAAAAGGCTGTCGAGGAGATCTTCGGCGTGACCGTCATCAAGGTCACCACCACCCATGTCGGCAGCAAGGAAAAACACCAGGGTCAGTACCCCGCAGGCAGAACGGCCTCCTGGAAAAAAGCAGTCGTCAAGCTCAGTGCCGATTCCAAGAACATTGAGCTTTTCGAAGGCATGGCATAAGGGGAGGAGCAGAAAATGTCGATTAAATCTTACAGACCCACCACTCCCGGCCGCAGACAGATGACTGTCTCCGGCTTTGACGGAGTTGACAAGCATGCCCGGCCCGAGAAGAGCCTGACCGAAGTCCTCAAGAAAAACGCCGGCCGCAACTCCTACGGCCGCATCACCGTGCGCCATCAGGGCGGCGGCAACCGTCAGAAGTACCGTGTGATCGACTTCAAGCGCGACAAGACCGAAATGACCGCCAAGGTCGTCTGCATCGAGTACGATCCCAACCGTTCCGCTTTCATCGCCCTGTGCCAGTATGAGGACGGCGAGAGACGCTACATCCTGTCCCCTGTGGGACTGAGCGTGGGCGACACGGTCCAGTCCTCCGCCGCCGCGGATATCAAGCCGGGCAACTGCCTGCCGCTTGCCAACATCCCCGTCGGTACCATTATTCACAATATCGAGCTGTACCCCGGCAAGGGCGCCCAGCTCGTCCGCGCCGCCGGCGGCGCCGCCCAGCTCATGGCCAAGGAAAACGGCATGGCCACGGTGCGTCTGGCTTCCGGCGAGTACCGCAAGGTTCGCATGGAGTGCGTAGCCTCCATCGGCCAGGTCGGAAATATCGACCATGCCAACGTCCATCTGGGCAAGGCCGGCCGTAAACGCCACATGGGCATCCGTCCCACGGTCCGCGGCTCCGTTATGAACCCCAACGACCATCCCCACGGCGGCGGCGAGGGCAAGGCGCCTATCGGCCGTCCCGGCCCTGTGACCCCCTGGGGCAAGCCGGCGCTGGGCTACAAGACCCGCAAGACGAAGAACCGCAACGACAAGTTCATCGTCAAGCGCCGCAACGATAAGTAAGGAGGGAAAAGAAGTAAATGAGCAGAAGTGTAAAAAAAGGCCCTTATGCCGCTCCCGAGCTGCTTAAGAGAGTCAATGAACTGAATAAGGCCGGCCAGAAGCAGGTCCTCAAGACCTGGAGCCGTTCCTCTACTATTTTCCCGTCCTTTGTCGGGCACACCATCGCCGTCCATGACGGACGCCGTCACGTCCCCGTGTACATCACCGAGGATATGGTCGGCCACAAGCTGGGCGAGTTCGCGCCCACCCGCACGTTCCGCGGCCACTCCGGCAGCAAGACTGCGGCTCCCACCGGCGGCGCTCCGGCAGCCCCCGCCGCGAAGTAAGGAGGAGATTGAACATGGACGAAAAGAAAACAGCGCGGGCCGAGATCAAGTTTGCCCGCATCGCTCCCCGCAAGGTCCAGATCGTGTGCGACATGATCCGCGGCCAGAAGACCGACATGGCCATGGCCATGCTGGAGAATACGCCCAAAGCCGCCTGTGAGCTGATGACGAAGCTGCTCAAGTCCGCCTGCGCGAACGCTGAGAACAACTTCGAAATGGACCCCGAAAAGCTCTATGTCAGCGAAGTTTACGCCGGCGCCGGCCCCATCCTTAAGCGCGGTATGCCCAGAGCGCAGGGCCGTATGTATCGCATCAACAAACGCACCAGCCACATCACCATCGTCGTGGCTGAGAAAGAATAAGGGAAGGAGGCAGAATTATGGGACAGAAAGTTAATCCGCATGGACTGCGCGTAGGCGTCATTAAGGACTGGGATTCCAGATGGTATGCCCGTCCGGACAAAGTCGGCGACCTGATCGTCGAAGATTATAGCATCCGCAAGTATCTCAAGAAGGCCCTTTATTCCGCCGGTGTCCCCACCATTGAGATCGAGCGTGATTCTGCGAAGGTTCGCATCTATATCCACTGCTCCAGACCCGGCGTGGTCATCGGCAAGGGTGGACAGGAGATCGAGCGTCTCCGCCTCGAAGTGGAAAAGCTGATCGGCAAGCCGGTGGCGCTGTCCATCGTCGAAGTCCGTACCCCCGATACCAACGCTCAGCTCGTGGCAGAGAACATCGCCCAGCAGCTGGAGAAGCGCATCGGCTTCCGCCGCGCCATGAAGAACGCCATCGGCCGCGCCATGAGAATGGGTGCCCGCGGCATCAAGGTCAAGTGCGGCGGTCGTCTCGGCGGCGCCGAGATCGCCCGCACCGAGATGTACCACGAGGGTACTATCCCCCTGCAGACCCTCCGGGCCGACATCGACTACGGCTTTGCCGAGGCTGCCACCACTTACGGCCGCATCGGCGTCAAGGTCTGGATTTACAAAGGCGAGGTCCTTTCCCAGACGCTGCGCAGCACGCCGCGCACCATGGATCT
>DAOPXW010000023.1:5269-8041 GCA_035352555.1 Oscillospiraceae bacterium | reverse complement strand
GCCCCGCGCCTCAGGGCGGCTACAACCGCGGCCCCGCGCCTCAGGGCGGCTACAATCGCGGCCCCGCGCCTCAGGGCGGCTATAATCGCGGTCCCGCGCCTCAGGGCGGCTACAACCGCGGCCCGCGTCCGGCGGCTCCCGCAGCGCCGGCGGCTCCCGCAGCGCCCACAGCGCCCACAGCGCCCACTGCTCCTCAGGAAGGAGGAAACAAGTAATGTTAATGCCTAAGAGAGTGAAGTACCGCAAGGTTCAGCGCGGCCGTATGAAGGGCAAAGCGACCCGCGGCAATGTTGTTTCCTATGGTGAGTACGGCCTTCAGGCTCTGGAGCCGGCTTGGGTTACTTCCAATCAGATCGAGGCGGCCCGTGTCGCTATGACCCGCTACACCAAGCGCGGCGGCCAGGTCTGGATCAAGATTTTCCCTGACAAGCCCGTCACCCAGAAGCCCGCCGAGACCCGTATGGGCTCCGGCAAAGGCTCCCCCGAATACTGGGTCTCCGTCGTCAAGCCCGGCCGCGTCATGTTCGAGATCGCGGGCGTGGGCGACGACGCGGCCAAGGAAGCGCTGCGGCTTGCCAGCCATAAACTGCCCATCAAGACGAAGATCGTCAAGAAGGGCGAAGAGACCGAGAAGGTTGGTGAATAAGATGAAGGCAAACGAAATACGTTCCATGTCCGTTGACGAGCTGAATACCAAGCTTGTCGACCTGAAGAAGGACTTGTTCATGCTCCGTATGCAGCATGCCACCAATCATCTCGATAATCCCAACAAGATTTCCGCCGTGCGTCGTGACATTGCGCGAGTCAAGACTGTCATCCGCGAAAAAGAACTCGAGCAGTGAGGAGGTAAGTTAAAATGAGTGAAGAAAGAACGACTTCCCGCAAGACCCGCGTCGGAAAAGTGGTGTCCGACAAGATGGACAAGACCGTGGTCGTCATCGTCGAGGACCGTGTTGCCCACAAAACTTACAAGAAGATCATCGGCCGGACCTACCGTCTCAAGGCTCACGATGAGAACAACGAGTGCCATGAGGGCGATATCGTCCGCGTGATGGAGACCCGCCCCCTGTCCAAGGACAAGAGATGGCGCGTGGTCGAAATCGTAGAAAAAGCGAAGTAAGGAGGCGGCATAATGATACAGCAGGAAAGTTATCTTAAGGTCGCCGACAATACCGGCGCAAAAGAAATCAAGTGCATCCGCGTACTGGGCGGCTCCAAGCGCAAGTACGCCAGCATCGGTGACGTGGTCGTCGCTTCTGTCCGCAAGGCCGCTCCCGGCGGCCAGGTCAAGAAGGGCGACGTCGTTAAGGCAGTGGTCGTCCGCACAGTCAAGCCGGTCCGCCGCGCTGACGGGACCTATGTCCGTTTCGACGAGAACGCAGCCGTTCTCATCGGCGACGACAAGAATCCCCGCGGCACCCGTATCTTTGGACCCGTTGCCCGTGAGCTGCGAGACAAGGAATACATGAAGATCCTGTCCCTGGCTCCCGAAGTGATTTAAGGGAGGGTACAGAGAATATGAACATCAAAAAAGACGATAAAGTCATCGTTCTGTCCGGCAAGGACAAGGGTAAGACCGGCAAGGTCCTCGTCGCCGACCCGAAAAACAATAAGGTCATCGTCGAGGGCGTAAACGTCGCCACCAAGCACCAGGCTCCCAAGAAGCAGGGCGATCAGGGCGGCATCATCAAGGTTGAGACCCCAATTTATGTCAGCAAGGTTCAGCTCGTCTGCCCCAAGTGCGGCAAGCCGACCCGCGTCGCCCACAAGCTGGCCGACGGCAAAAAGACCCGCGTCTGCCTCAAGTGCGGCGCGGAGATGTGAGAGAGGAGAGTGACAAGAAATGTCTGATATGCCTTCCATGAAAGAAAAGTACGTCAAGGAAGTCGCTCCCGCTCTGATGGCAAAGTTCCAGTACAAGTCCGCCATGCAGATCCCCACGATCGACAAGATCGTCGTCTCCGTCGGCTGCGGCGACTGCAAGGAAAACGCCAAGGCGCTGGACGCGGTCGTGAAGGATATTTCCAACATCACCGGCCAGCACGCGGTGGCCACCGTCGCCAAAAAGTCCGTCGCCAACTTCAAGCTGCGCGAGGGGATGCACGTCGGCGTCAAGGTCACGCTGCGCGGCAACCGGATGTGGGAGTTCCTGGACAGGCTCTTCAACATCGCGCTGCCCCGCGTCCGCGACTTCCGCGGCATCTCGGCCGACGCGTTTGACGGCCGCGGCAACTACAGCCTCGGCCTGAAGGAGCAGATCATTTTCCCCGAGATCGACTACGACAAGATCGAGAAGCTGCGCGGCATGAACATCGCCATCACCACGACTGCAGCCACCGACGAAGAGGGCCGCGAGCTGCTGAAGCTTATGGGCGCTCCCTTCATGGGCTGATAAGGAGGAGAATTAGTAATGGCAAAAACATCACTGAAAATTAAGCAGAAACGGCCGGCTAAGTACTCATCCCGTCAGTACAACCGCTGCAAGATCTGCGGCCGCCCCCATGCCTACCTCCGCAACTACGGCATCTGCCGTATCTGCTTCCGCGAGCTGGCATACAAGGGCGAGATCCCCGGAGTGAGAAAAGCCAGCTGGTAATTTTCCGCGATACTTTCTCTCACCGGCTTGCCGTGCAATAAGCACAGCGGCGCCGTCTCGAGATTGTCTCGCAAAAAATTCCTGTACTGGCAGCAAGTCTGTTCTTCTGTGCGGGCGGCCACACAGTGCCGCCCCTGCAAAGATAAATCCATCCCCCGCAAATTCGCGCCCTGCGC
>DAOPXW010000023.1:0-5169 GCA_035352555.1 Oscillospiraceae bacterium | reverse complement strand
GCGCCGACGACGAAAGGCCGAGGCCAATCATGTATTGGCTCGGAACCTCGCCGCCAACACCGCAAACTGCGGTAACTCTAATAAGGAGGAAAACTCAATGCAAATCACCGATCCCATTGCCGACATGCTCACCCGCATCCGCAACGCCGGAACCGCGAAGCATGAGACAGTCGATGTCCCCGCCTCCAAGATGAAGAAGTCCATTGCCGAAATTCTGCTGAACGAAGGCTATATCAAGAACTTCCAGATCATCGATGATGGCACCCAGGGCATCATCCGCATCGCGCTCAAGTATCTCCCCGGCAAGGAGAAGGCCATCCAGGGCCTCCGCCGCGTTTCCAAACCCGGCCTGCGCGTCTATGCCGGCGCAGACGAATTGCCCAAGGTTCTCAAGGGCCTGGGCATTGCAATCATTTCAACCTCCAAGGGCATCATGACCGACAAGGAAGCTCGCAAGCAGAATGTCGGCGGTGAAGTCCTGGCATTCGTATGGTAAGGGGGTACACTGAAAATGTCAAGAATTGGTAGAGCTCCCATCACCATCCCCGCAGGCGTCGAAGTGAAGCTCGGCGAGAACAACCACGTCACCGTGAAGGGCCCCAAGGGCACCATCGAGCAGACGCTGGTCCCGCAGATGAAGATCACCATCGACGACGGCATCCTCCACGTCGAGCGTCCCAATGACGAGAAGGAAAACCGCAGTCTTCACGGTCTGACCCGCACCCTCATCCACAACATGGTGACGGGCGTGACCGAAGGATTCTCCAAGAATCTGGAGATCAACGGCGTCGGCTATCGTGCCGCCAAGGAAGGCAAGAATCTGGTTATGAACCTGGGCTATTCGCACCAGGTCATCGTCTCGGAGACGGACGATATCCAGATCGACGTGCCCGACGCGAACCATATCGTTATCAAGGGTATCGACAAGCAGAAGGTCGGCCAGTTTGCAGCAGAAGTTCGTGGCAAGAGACCGCCGGAACCCTATAAGGGCAAGGGCATCAAGTACGACTACGAACACATCCGCCGCAAAGAAGGCAAGACCGGTGCCAAGTAAGGGGAGGCGTGCCTGAATGATTAAAAGACCTGATACCAAAGGACAGCGCGTAAAGCGCCACACCAGAGTACGCGGCAAGATCTCCGGCACCGCCGAGAGACCCCGTCTGTGCGTATTCCGCAGTGAAAACAATATCTATGCCCAGGTGATCGACGATGTGGCCGGCGAGACGCTTTGTTCCGCTTCCACCGTTGAGAAGGGCTTTGAGGGACAGGGCGGCAACAAGGAAGCCGCGGCCAAGGTCGGCAAGACCATCGCAGAGCGCGCGCTGGCAAAGGGCGTGGAGAATGTGGTGTTCGATCGCGGCGGCTGCATCTATCACGGCCGTGTCCAGTCTCTGGCAGAAGGCGCCCGCGAGGGCGGCCTGAAATTCTAAGGGGGGAGAACGAAATGGCTTACAACAACGATAGAAGGGATCGCCGCGGCCGCGACGAGGAACCCTCCGAGTTTACCGAGAAGGTCGTCTCCCTCAACCGCGTTTCCAAAACGGTCAAGGGCGGCCGTGTCCAGAAGTTCTCCGCGCTGTGCGTCATCGGCGACGGCAAGGGCCGCGTGGGCTTCGGCCTGGGCAAGGCCGGCGAAGTTTCCGAGGCCATCCGCAAGGGCCTTGAGGACGCGAAGAAGAATATTGTCAAGGTTACGCTTTACGGCAACACCATTCCCCACGAGGTCATCGGCGAGTTCGGCGCAGGCCGCGTCCTGCTCAAGCCCGCTCCCGAAGGCACCGGCGTTCTGGCCGGCGGCTCTGTCCGCGCGGTGGTCGAGGCTGCCGGAATCAAGAATATCCGCGCCAAGTGCCTGCGTACCAGCAACCCGGCCAACGTGGTTGCCGCTACGATGGAAGGTCTGAAGTCCCTGCGCGACGCCTCTCAGGTCGCCGCCGTCAGAGGCAAGACCGCCGGCGAGATCGTGGATTAAGGGGGGACGCGACATGGCAAAGAATCTGAAGATTAAGCTGGTCAAGAGCCTCAACGGCAGACTTGACAATCATATCGCTACCGCCAACTCTCTGGGTCTGCACAAGATCGGCAACGAGACCGTGCAGCCCGACAACCCCCAGACCAGGGGCAAGATAGCCAAGATCGGCTACCTCCTCCAGGTAACAGAAGAATAAGGAGGGCATGAGAAATGTATATCAATGAACTTTCTCCCGCCGCCGGCTCCACCCATGTGGATAAGCGCAAGGGCAGGGGTCACGCAACCGGCAACGGCAAGACCGCAGGACGCGGCAACAAGGGCCAGAAGGCCCGCAGCGGCGGCGGCACCCGTATCGGTTTTGAAGGCGGCCAGATGCCGCTTGCCCGCCGTATCCCCAAGAGAGGCTTCCACAACATTTTCGCAAAGCCCCTTGAGGCCATCAACGTGTCCGCACTCAACAAGTTTGAGGACGGCGCCGAAGTGGATGTCAAGGTCCTGCTGGACGCCGGCGTCCTGTCTCAGTGCCGCTACGGCGTGAAGATCCTCGGACGCGGCGAGATCACCAAGAAGCTCACCGTAAAGGCTTCCGCTTTCTCCGAGACCGCGAAACAGAAGATCGAGGCGGCTGGCGGAAAGGCAGAGGTGGTCTGAAGTGCTTAAGACATTACGCAACGCATGGAGAATCGAAGAGCTGCGCAAGAAGATCCTCTTCACACTGCTCATCGTCCTGCTTTACCGTCTCGGAAATTCCGTGCCGGTCCCGTATGTCAACACAGACCTGCTTGCGAACTACTTTGAGCAGATGCAGAACACCGTCCTGGGCCTGCTGAACGTCATGTCCGGCGGCGCTTTCTCCGAGGCCACGATTTTCGCGCTGTCCATTCAGCCCTACATCAACGCCTCCATCATCATCCAGCTGCTTGCCATCGCCATCCCCGCGCTGGAGCGTCTCCAGAAGGACGAGGGCGAAGACGGCAAAAAGAAGCTGGAATCCATCACCCGTTATTCCACCGTCTTCATCGGCCTGCTGCAGGGTTTTGCCTACTACATGCTGATGAAGAACTACTCGATTATCCAGCCCGATTATGCCTCCAGCATCTGGGCGGCGATCGTCATTATCCTGACCTTCACCTCCGGCTCCGCGATCATCATGTGGATGGGCGAGCAGATCACCGAATTCGGTATCGGCAACGGCATTTCC
The DNA here is from genome assembly GCA_035352555.1 of Oscillospiraceae bacterium. Lineage (GTDB taxonomy): Bacteria > Bacillota > Clostridia > Oscillospirales > Oscillospiraceae > UBA2922. Next base: position 1,996 of record DAOPXW010000023.1, on the reverse strand, counting down.
ATCATCCTGTTCGCCAGCATCGTTGCCCGCATCCCCAACTCCATCGTTACCACCGTTCGCAACGTCGGCTCCGGCGAGCTGCAGTGGTGGGGCGCGGTGCTGATGCTCATCGGCATTCTCGCCATCATCGTGCTCATCGTCATCGTCAACGACGCCGAGCGCAGGATCCCCGTTCAGTATTCCAAGCGCGTCGTGGGACGCAAGATGTACGGCGGCCAGTCCACCCACCTTCCGATGAAGGTGAATATGTCCGGCGTCCTGCCCATCATCTTCGCCCAGTCCATCGCGGCCATCCCGGCCACCATCTGCGCCTTTGTTACCAAGTGGAAGGACAGCTGGCTGATGACCCACGTTTTCGATACGAACACCTGGGTATACGCGCTGATTTATTTCCTGCTGATCATCTTCTTCTCTTACTTCTACGCCACGATCCAGTTCAATCCCATCGAGGTGTCCAACAACCTGAAGAAGAACGGCGGCTATATCCCCGGCTACCGCCCCGGCAAGCCCACGAGCGAGTTCTTACAGCGTGTTCTCAACAAGATTACCTTGTTCGGCGCCATCTATCTGGGCATTGTCGCGATTGTCCCCATTTTTGTCTCGATGTTCAGCGATATTGGCACCAAGACCGGCTTCAGCTTCGGCGGCACCTCCATCATCATTGTGGTGGGCGTTGCGCTTGAAACGGTCCGTGCGCTGGAAGCACAGATGCTGATGCGCAACTACAAGGGATTCCTGAGTTGATTCGGGAGGGTAACGAAATGAAGCTGATTCTTTTGGGCGCCCCCGGCGCCGGAAAAGGCACACAGGCGGATATCCTCGCCAAGCTCCTGGACGTTCCCACCGTCTCGACCGGCAACATCCTGCGCGCCGCCGTGAAAAACGGCACCCCCGTGGGTCTGAAGGCCAAGGCCTTTATGGACGCCGGTGCGCTGGTACCGGACGAGGTTATCATCGGCATCATTGCCGAGCGTCTGACCGAGCCCGACTGCGCCAAGGGCTATATTCTGGACGGCGTGCCCCGCACCATCCCCCAGGCCGAGGCCATGGAGAAGGGCGGCATCGAGATCGACTGCGCGCTCTCCCTCGAGGTCGCGGACGAGGTCATCATCGGGCGCATGGCCGGCCGGCGTACCTGCCCCAACTGCGGCGCGTCCTTCCACATTGCCTCCAACCCGCCGAAAACCGACGGGGTCTGCGACAACTGCGGTGCGGCTCTGACCATCCGCAAGGACGACTCCCCCGAAACGGTGAAGGCCCGTCTGGAGACCTATCACAAGGAAACCGAGCCGCTGAAGGCCTTCTACGAGGCCAGAGGCAAGCTCAGATCCGTGGACAACCAACCCTCCATCGAGGCAACCACGGCGGTCATTAGAACGACCCTGGGTATCTGATATGTCGAGAGACCCCATTATCATCAAATCTCCCGGCGATATCGAGCACATGCGCCGCGCCGGCAGAATCACGGCGGGCGCGCGGACCATCGCGCGCCAGGCCGTGCATGACGGCGTGACCACCAAGCAGATCGACAGGGAAGTGCATGAGTTTATCGTCAAAAGCGGAGCCCGCCCGACCTTTTTGGGCTACGGCGGGTTCCCAGCCAGCGCGTGCGTATCTTTGAACGACGAGATCATTCACGGCATCCCCGGCCACCGGCGGGTGCAGAACGGCGACATCGTTTCACTGGATGTGGGCGCGACCTACGAGGGCTTCGTCGGCGACTGCGCGGGGACCTTCCCCTGCGGCGACGTCAGCCCGGAAGCGCAAAAGCTCATCGACGTGACCCGTCAGAGCTTTTTCGAGGGCATCAGAATGGCCCGCGCGGGCAACCGTATTTCCGATATCGGCGCCGCCGTACAGGAATATGTGGAAGCTCGCGGCTTCTCGGTCGTGCGCGATTACGTGGGGCACGGCGTGGGGCGGGAGATGCACGAGGCCCCCGAGGTGCCGAACTACGGCATCCCCGGACACGGCCCGCGTTCGACGTTCGGTCAGG
>DAOPXW010000022.1:0-30475 GCA_035352555.1 Oscillospiraceae bacterium | reverse complement strand
GCAAGATCAATAACGGGTTTGAAAAAGCCGGGCATTCTTTTGAATGCCCGGCTTTTTCGGTCACGGTTCAGTTCTTTTTATAGCGCTCCAGTTTTTCGGCCAGCTTGGTGACCTGCTCGGTGAAAGCGCGCAGATCGCGGTTGGGGCTGCCCGCCAGCGCCCGGATGGCGCCGGCCAGCCGCTCGCCCGCCGCGGCCAGCGCGTCGAACACGGGATTCTGGCGCCGCGGCTCCGCGCCCGCCGGGGCGGCGGGGCCCTTCTTTTCAACGGGCTTGCCCTCGGTGACCAGCACAAAATCGTCCGCGATCAGATCGTAGCAGGTGCCGCTGTAGGGGGCGAAGGCCTTGTAGCCGTATTCTTCCGAAATGCACTTGGTGAAGCTCTCGCAGGAGTCGGGGTCGCCGTGGTTGACGAACACCAGCTTCGGCTTTTCGGGGATGGCCCGCAGCCAGTTCAGCAGCCCCGTCTTGTCCGCGTGGCCGCTGACGCCCGGCAGCGCCAGGATCTCGGCGTTGACCTGGATCTCCTCGTTGAACAGCTTGACCTGCTTCAGCCCGTCGTGCAGCAGACGGCCCAGGGTTCCCGCGGCCTGATACCCCACGAACAGGATGGTGCATTCCTTGCGCCAGAGGTTGTGCTTGAGATGGTGGCGCACACGGCCGGCGTCGCACATGCCGCTGGCGGAGATGATGACCTTGGGCGTCTCGTCCTCATTGATGGCCTTGGATTCCTCCTGGGACACGGCCACCTTCAGGCCGGGGAACACAATGGGGTTTACTCCGCTGCGGATGAGCTTCTGCATATCCTCGTCCACATAGTCCATGTCGCACTGGAGGAAGACGCCGGTGGCCTCGATGGCCAGCGGGCTGTCGATGTACACCGGGAAGTCGCCGTGGCCGGTGACCAGCTTCTTTTCCTTGATCTCCCGGATGAAATACAGCAGCTCCTGGGTGCGGCCCACGGCGAAAGCCGGGATGACCACATTGCCGCCCCGGTCCAGCGTGCGCTGGATGACGACGGCCAGATCCGCCACGTAATCGGGACGCTGCGCGTCGTGGTCGCGGTCGCCGTAGGTGGATTCGATGACCAGATACTCCGTGTCGGGGATATGGCTGGGGTCCTTCAGAATGGGCTGAGCGATATTGCCGAGATCGCCGGAGAAGGTGATCTTGCGCTTTTCCGTCCCCTCGGTGAGCCAGATCTCGATGCAGGCCGAGCCCAGCAGATGGCCCACGTCCGTAAAGCGGACGGCGACGCCCTCGTCCACCTGAATCTCCTGGCCGTATTTGCAGGGCACCAGCGTGCCCAGCAGCCCCTGCACATCCTCCATGTCGTACAGCGGTTCCACCGCGCCCGCGCCCGAGCGCGCCGCCTTGCGGGATTTCCATTCCGCCTCCTGCATCTGGATGTGGGCGCAGTCGCGCAGCATGATGCCGCACAGCGAGCAGGTGGCCTCGGTGGCGTAAACGCGGCCCCGGAAGCCGTTTTTATACAGCAGCGGCAGATTGCCGGAGTGGTCGATATGCGCGTGTGTCAGCAGCACAAAATCCAGTGTGCCGGGTGCTACCGGCAGCGCCTGATTTTCAAAAATGTCCTTGCCCTGCTCCATGCCGCAGTCCACGATGCCTTTTTTGTCGCCGACTTCGATCAAAGACAGGCTGCCCGTGACCTCATGGGCCGCGCCGAGAAATGTTACTTTCAATGTTTCGGCTCCTTTCACTATCGGATGCCAGCATTTTATCCCTTTTTCGTCCGCTTGTCTACATTTCCTTTGACAACGGGGCACCGTTCCTATAAGATGAGTCTACTGCATAATCCTTAGAAATCCATCAAATATGGGGGCAAGCGCATGACGTCGGGACTGAATTTTTGGGATCTGGAGGTCTGGTCCTTCGTAATTACCCTTTCCATTCTGTTTCTGGGCATGCTGGCGGCCAACACGCTGCGGCGGCGCATCCCATTTTTGCGCAGGTCGCTGATCCCCGCCTCCGTGCTGGGCGGCTTTCTCATCCTGATGGCGGACTGGGCCTACAGGGCGATCTTCGGCCACTCCATGTTCAATCTGGAGGTGCTGGAGGCGCTGACCTTCCACGGGCTGGGTCTGGGCTTTGTGGCGCTGGCCTGGCGCAAGGCCGACGGCAAGCGCCGGGAAAAGGAGGCCAGGCGGGACGTGTTCAACACCTCCACCGTGGTGGTGGGCTCCTATCTCATCCAGGGCATCGTGGGCCTGACCATCACCATCCCGCTGTTCTATCTCATCGGCAGCTACGCCGCGGGCGGCATTCTGCTGCCCATGGGCTACGGTCAGGGTCCGGGGCAGGCGCTGAACTGGGGCACCATTTTTCAGAACTACACCCAGTATCCCGCCTTCGCCTACGGCTCCAGCTTCGGTCTCACCGTGGCGGCCATGGGCTTTGTATCCGCCTCCATCGGCGGCGTGCTGTATCTCAACCGGATGCGCCGGGCGGGAGACCGCCGGGCCCAGGTGCAAAACGCCGAGGAAATCGAAAACCTCAACGCCAGCAGCATCACCGAAAAGGGCGAGATCCCGCTGTCCGAATCCATGGACAAGCTCACCGTGCAGGTGGCCATCGTGTTCGCCACCTATTTTGTCGCCTTTGCCGCCATGTGGTACGCCACCAAGGGGCTGAACGCGCTGGGCGGGGTCTGGGTAAACACCGTGAAGCCGCTGCTGTGGGGCTTCAACTTCCTGGTGGGCACCGCCTTCGCCATCCTGTTCAAAAACATTCTCACCGCCCTGCGCAGCGCCGGCATCGTCCACCGGGACTACATCAACAACTTCATGCTCAACCGCATCAGCGGCCTGTTCTTCGACCTGATGGTGACGGCCTCCATCGCGGCCATCAGTCTGGAAGCCTTCAAGCACAGGGAATTTCTCCTGCCGCTGGCCCTGATCTGCGTCGCGGGCGCGCTGGTGACCTACTGGTACGATCTCAAGGTCTGCCGCTTTCTGTTCCCCGATTATCCGGACGAGTCCTTTCTGACCATGTACGGCCAGAACACCGGCACTGCCTCCACCGGCATCATCCTGCTGCGGGAGATCGACCCGCTGTTCGAGACGCCCGCCTCCCACAACCTGATCTACCAGAATCTCTGGAGCATCGTGCTGGGCGCGCCCATGCTGCTGCTGCTGGGCTTTGTGGCGCGGAGCATCACCTGGACCTGGATCGTCTACGGGACACTGTACGTGCTGTTCGGCATCATCCTCGTGGTACAGTACCGCTCGAAGATTTTCAAAAAACGAAAGAAAAAATAAGAGCGGGGGCAGCGGCCCCCGCTCTTATTTTGTAAACAGACCGGTCATCACCGCCATGAGGGCAAACACCACCGTGAGCGTCACATACACGGTCATCTTCGGCGCGAAGACCTCCCGCGGGGTGGTCTTTTTCTTTTTCAGCGTGACCACCACGCCCGCCGCGCCCGCCAGCGCGATGGCGATAAACACATAAACGATCGGATTCACTTTCTCTCCACCTTCTTTATATTTCTCTCAAATCGGGACCGCGCCCCCAGGACCTCGTGCCCGCAGCCAAGACAGCGGAGCCTGAAATCCGCGCCCGTGCGCAGGACCTCCCACCGGTCGGAACCGCAGGGATGCGCTTTCTTCATGGTCAGCACGTCGCCCACCTGAATATCCATGCCTCACCTTCCGCCTTTCACCTTGTCCCAGTAGGCCCGGGCGGCCTGCTCGGTCCTGTTGTCGCCGTATTCGTAATAGCGGACGTCCTTCAGCTCGTCCGGCAGATACTGCTGGGCCACCCAATGGCCGGGATAGCTGTGGGGATATTTGTAGCCCTGCTCCCGCTCAAAACCCGCGCCGTCGGCGTGGACGTTCTGCAGTTCTCTGGGGATGGGCCCGGCCTTGCCGGATTTCACGTCGCCCATGGCCCTGTCGATGGCCATAACCACGGAATTGGATTTGGGCGCGGTGGCCAGCAGCAGCACGGCTTCTGCCAGCGGCAGACGCGCTTCCGGCAGTCCCAGCTGCAGCGCGGAATCCACGCAGGCCTTCACGATGGGCACCGCCTGGGGATAGGCCAGACCGATATCCTCGCTGGCGGAGCACAAAATGCGGCGGCAGGCACCCAGCAGGTCGCCGGTCTCCAGCAGGCGGGCAAGGTAATGCAGCGCCGCGTCCGGGTCCGACCCGCGCAGGGATTTCATCAAGGCGGAGACCGTATCGAAATGCTGGTCGCCGTCCCGGTCGTAGTGCATGGAGGAGCGCTGGGAAATGGCCTGAGCGTCGGCCAGGGTCAGCGTGACCTCGCCCCCGGCGGGCTTCGCCGCGCCCAGCAGCAGCTCTACCGAGTTCACCGCCTTGCGCACGTCGCCGCCGCAGGCCGAGGCGATGAAGGGCACCACCCCGTCCTCCGCCGCGGCCTTCACGCCCTGCTTTTGGGCCGTGAGGGCAATGGCCCGCGCCACGGCGGGTTCCACCTCCGCCGCCGGGACGGATTTGAATTCAAACACCGTGGAGCGGCTGAGAATGGCGTTGAACACGCAGAAATACGGGTTTTCCGTGGTGGCCGCGATGAGGGTGATACGGCCGTCCTCGATGAATTCCAGCAGCGACTGCTGCTGCTTTTTGTTGAAATACTGGATCTCGTCCAGGTATAAAAGCACGCCGCCCGGCGTGAGCAGCGTGTCCAGCTCGGCGATGATGTCCTTGATATCGGCGATGCCCGCCGTGGTGGCGTTGAGCTTGCGCAGGGTGCGGTTGGTGCGCCGGGCGATGATGCGGGCCACGGTGGTCTTGCCCGTGCCGGAGGGGCCGTAGAAGATCATGTTGGGAATATTGCCGCTTTCGATGATGCGGCGCAGCATCCCGCCCTCGCCCAGAATGTGCTTCTGGCCCACCACCTCGGACAGCTCCGAGGGACGGATCTCGTCCGCCAGCGGTTGATACATGGTCTCAGCCTCCCTCCGTGAAAAATATGGATAAAGTGTTGATTATTATATCATGTTTTTCTTGCGAAGAAAAGTGCGCGCCGCATTTTTTTGCCCCGGACGGTTTGCTTCTTGTGCGCAACAGGCACACTATGGTATAATAACCATTACACGGTTATTATACCGCGCATCATCGCGCGCCGCGCGATGGCGCATTTGAAACCCGAAAACAGTTCGAATCAAAAAGGAGGTCGCGGCATGGCAGACCTATCTGTGCGTTTTGTGCGCGCGCAACTGAAAAAGCTCACCGGCGTGGCCGAGGAGGAACCCATCTCTGTGGAGCGCAGGGCGCAGGACTTTCTGGGCGCCGTGATGCAAAAGCTCTGCCCCGCCAATATGCTGATGCAGGAGTCTTTTTTTGAGGGCTTCCGCGCCGTGATGATCTCCCCCACCCTGCCCACGGGCAAGGGTGCGGTGCTGTACGTCCACGGCGGCGGCTACTGCTGCGGCGAGCTGGAATACGCCAAGGCCTTCGGCACCATTCTGGCCTCTCAGGCCAACGCCCGGGTGTTCTGCCCGGCCTACCGGCTGGCGCCGGAATATCCCTTCCCCGCCGCCCTCAACGACGCCATGACCGCTTACCGCTACCTCATCAAATCCTTCCCGCCGGAAAAGATCGCGCTGGCCGGGGAATCCGCCGGCGGCGGACTGATCTACAGCATGTGCCTGCGGATCAAGGCGGAGGGACTGCCTCTGCCGGGCGGGCTGGTGGGGATGTCCCCCTGGACAGACCTCACCGCCTCCGGCGCGTCCTATAAATACAACGCCAAGATCGACCCCTCCATGACCGCCTTCCGTCTGGAGCGTTTCGCCATGGTATACACCGATACCCCGGCCGACCCCCTTTGCTCCCCCCTGTTCGGCGACCTCTCCGGCCTGCCGGACAGTCTGCTGTTCGTGGGCGCGGACGAGATCATGCGGGACGACGCCGTATCGCTGCACGAAAAGCTGCTGGCGGCGGGCTGCCGGAGTTCGCTGACCATCGCCCCGGAGATGTGGCACGCCTATGTGCTGTACGGCTTTAAGGAGCGGCAGGCGGACATGGACGCCATCTGCGATTTCGTGCGGTGCATCGTCCGATGAGCAGGCAATGGATGCCGCTGGACAACGCGGCGCTCATCTTTCCCGCCATCCGCCGCGCCGAATGGGTCAACGTGTTCCGGGTCTCCGTGACGCTAAAGGAGGACATCGACCCCAGGACGCTGCAGCGGGCCGTGGATCATCTCAAGCCCCGCTTCCCCTCCGTCTATGTGCGGCTGGGCTCCGGCCTGTTCTGGTACTTTTTGGAAGAAGTCCACGCCGTGCCCCGGGTGCGGCAGGATTACGCCTACCCCCTGACCCACATGGGCGCGCGGGAGCTGCGCCGCTGCTGTTTTCGGGTGCTGTACTATAAAAACCGCATCGCCGTGGAGTTCTTCCACGCCCTGACCGACGGCTCCGGCGGCATGATCTTCCTAAAAACACTGGCGGCGGAATATCTGCGCATTAAATACGGCACCGTCGTTCCGCCCACGGACGGCGTGCTGGATCTGACCCAGCGGCCCCGGGACGGTGAACTGGAGGACAGCTTCCAGCGCTGCAGCGGCAAGCACCCCATGAGCCGCGCGGAGTCAAACTCCTGGCGTCTGTCGGGTACGCGGGAGTCGGGCGGCTATCTGCACCTCATCACAGGCGTTATCGACACAAAGACGCTCATCGCGAAGGCCCATGAATACGGCGGCACGGTGACGGCGTTCCTTGCCGCCGTGATGGCCCGCTCCATCCTGGACATGCAGGCCGCCGAGGTGCCGCACCGGCGGCAGAAGCCGGTGAAGATCACCATTCCCGTCAACCTCCGCCGGATTTTCGGCAGCGAGACCCTGCGGAATTTCGCCCTCACGGTGAATCCGGGCGTGGACCCGAAGCTCGGTGAATATTCCCTGCGGGAGCTCGTCTCGGAGTTCGGCCACCAGCTGGCGCTGGAAGTTACGCCCCAGCGCATGGCGGGACGTATCGCGGCAAATGTGAACCCGCAGAAATTTCCCGCCATGCGCCTCACGCCCCTTTTCATCAAGAACACGGCCATGCGCATCGTCTATGATTCCGTGGGCGAGACAAAAGGCTGCCTTAACATTTCAAATCTCGGCGCGGTGGCCGTGCCGGAGGCGATGCGGGACTCTATCGCCCGCCTCGATTTCATCATCGGCGTGCAGTATAGCTATCCCAACAACTGCGCCGTGGCGAGCTTCGGCGACATGACCTGCGTGAGCATGATAAGGAACATCGAGGAAGCGGAGCTGGAACGGCGCTTTTTCTCCGGGCTTGTGGAGCTGGGCATCCCCGTATCCATCGAATCCAACGACACCAAAGGAACTCAAACGAAAGGCAAATAAATGTACTGTGTAAAATGCGGCGTAAAACTGCAGGACGGGGTTATAGACTGTCCGCTGTGCGGCACCCCGGTGTGGAACCCCACCGGGGACGTGGGCGAGGCCGGCTATCCCTGCCGCTATCCCGACAAGTCCTATGCCGATCGGGTGGCCGGGCTGGCGCTGATCGGCGTGATCCTGGCCGCAGTGAGCCTGAGCGCGCTGATCCTGTGTCTGAACACCTACGGCGGGGTCGCCTGGTCCAGCTACGTGATGCTGGGCGCGGCGCTGCTGTATATCGTGGCCTTCCTGCCGGGCTGGTTCCGAAAAAAACTCCCTCTGGTCTTTGTGCCGGTGGACTTTGTGGCTGTTTGCGGCTATCTGCTGTATATCTGTCTCGCCACCGGGGGGCATTGGTTTTTGTCCTTCGCCCTGCCCGTGGTGATGCTGCTGTGCCTGCTCACCACCGCCGCCATCGCCATGCTGCGCTATATCAGAAAGGGCCGCCTGGTCATCACCGGCGGGCTGCTCATCGCCATCGGCGGCAGCACCATGCTGGTGGAATTTCTGGAGCATATCACCTTCGGCGCCCGGATGTTTTCCTGGAGCCTCTATTCCGTCACGGCTTTCGCCGTGTTTGGGGCTTTTCTGCTGGTGGCCGGTCTGGTCCGGCCGCTGCGGGAGCATCTGGAGCGGAAATTTTTCCTGTAAGCGAAATAATACGGTTAACCTTCAATCCTGCGGCAAATCTCCGTTTGCCGCAGGATAAATTTTTATGTATACCTAAAATCCTCTTGTTTTTTACCAAATTTTCTACTAAAATATAAGTTACGACATTTTTATGTTTTTTTCTACATTTATGTTTGATGGATAACAGCATCGGGGAATGAGGAGGACTGAGGAGAAATGGGGTTGCCAAAAAGCAGCGAGTCGTTTCCGCTGTCGCTGAGCCAGCAGAATATCCGGGATCTGGAGCTGCGCTATTCGGGTACCTCCATCAATGTCATCAGCGCCACCGTGCGGATCAGCGGCAGGGTGGATTTTTCGTTGCTGTCCGAGACCCTCAACCGCATCCTGGCCTCCGACGCTTCCCTGCGCACCCGGCTGGTGCCCGCCGGCACCGAGCTTTTGCAGGAATACGCGCCCGCCGCCCCGGAGATCTTTCCCGTATTCGACTTTTCGCTGACGGATCCGGCGGGCTTCTCCCACTGGGAGACCGCCGTCACGCGGGAGTCCATGCCGCTTTACGACGCGCCGCTGTGCCGGTTCTACCTGTTCCGCACCGGCGTGGTGGACGGCGGCGTTCTCATCAAGTCCCATCACATTATTATGGACGGCTGGTCCCAGGTGCTGCTGTGCAACCGCATCGCGGAGACCTATCTGGCCCTCCTATCCGGCAAGGATCCCCAGCCGGAGCCCTCGCCCGACTACAAGCTTCATATCGACAAAGAGCTGCAATATCTGGACTCCGCCGGCTGCCGGGCCGACGAGCGCTATTGGCGCGGCCTGCTGGAGACCCCGGCGGAGCCCGTGTCCTTCAAGGAACAGCGGGGCGCCAGCGTCAGTCCGGTGGGACGGCGGCTCACTTATACGCTGCCCGAAACGCTCAACCACGCCATCTACACCTTCTGCCAGAGCCGCCGGGTCTCGCCCTTTTCGCCCTACTATATGGCGCTGGCCATCGCCGCCCGGCGCATGGGCGCGGGCCGGCGCATCGCCGTGGGCGTGCCCATCCACAACCGCACCGATCTCATCGCCCGCCAGACCACCGGGATGTTCGTCAGCACCCTGCCGCTGATCACCGAGCTGGACGAGGACTGGACGGCGGAGGAATTCAACGACCGCCTGTCGGAGACCTGGCTGGAGCTGCTGCGCCATCAGCGCTACCCCTTCCAGCGCATCGAGGCCCTTCCCGGCCACGACGGGCGTCTTTTCCGGGTGGCCCTGTCCTATCAGGATAATCTGAGCTACAAAAACGAGGACACCACCGTGCGCTTCTCCGGCCGCTGGAATTACGGCGGCTATCAGGCGGAGCAGCTGTGCATCCACGTGACCAATCTGGAGGATAACCGCCGCTACACGGTGGACTACGATTATCTGGCCCAGCTTTTTACCAATGACGAGATCGAACGGCTGCACGGCGTGATCTGCACCATTCTCGACCAGATCCTCAGCCACCCGGGCCGGCCCATCCGCGAGGTGAACATCCTTACCGCCGACGACCGGGAAAAGGTATTGTATACCTTCAACCGCACCGCCGCGGCCGCGCCGGGCGAGGGCCTGTGGGCGACACTTTCCGCCGCCGCGGCCAAGCACCCGCGCCGCGCCGCCCTCATCGACGGGGAAGGCCGGGTGACCTACGAGGCGCTGTGCCGGCGGGCCATGGCCATGGCCCCGGCCATCCGCACCCGCTGCGGCGAGGGGGAAGCGGTGGTGGCCGTGATGCTGTCCCGGGGCAGTGAGCTGGGCTGCGCGCTGGCCGGCGTACTGGCCGCGGGCAAGGCCTTTTTGCTGCTCTCGCCCGATCTGCCCGCCGCACGGGCCGCGGGCATTCTCAAAGCCAGCGGCGCCGCCCTGCTGATTACGGCGGCGGACGTGCCCGCCCGGTTCGCGCCGGGCGATCTCTCGCTGCCCGTTCTCATCGCCGACACGCTGCCGCATACGGCGGCGGGCTTTGTCGCCCCCGCCGAGAGCGCGGACGATCTGGCCTATGTGGTCTATACCTCCGGCTCCACCGGACAGCCCAAGGGCGTGGAGATCAGTGCGGGCAATCTGCTGAATTTTGCCGCGGGCATGAAGCCCGTTTTCTCCGAAGGGGCGATGCTGTCCATCAGCAACGTGTCCTTCGACGCGTTCATCCTGGAATGCCTGACCTCCCTGCTCAACGGGCTGACGGTGGTATTCGCCGATTACGCCCAGCAGGAGGACCCCGCCGCGCTGGCCAGAGTGATCACCGACTATGGCGTGGATTATCTGTGCATGACGCCCTCCCGGCTGCAGGCCTATCTGGAATCGCCGGAGTTCCGGGCCGCGATGCGGGGCCGCAAGGGCCTGCTCTGCGGCGGCGAAGCTTTTTCCGGCGACCTGCTGCGGGCGCTGAAAAACATCACGGACGCGCATCTTTACAATCAATACGGCCCCTCGGAGGCCACCGTGGGCGTGAGTCTGGCCCGGCTGGATCACTGCGGCGAGATCTCCGTGGGTTCGCCCATGCCCAACTGCGCCCTCTATGTTCTGGACGACCGGCTGGAGCCGCTGCCGCTGGGTGTCTACGGTGAGCTGTACATCGGTGGGAAATGCGTGGGCCGGGGTTATCGCAACGCGCCTGAACTGACGGAGAAGGCCTTTTTGCCCGACCCCTTCATCGCCGGCGGGCGCATGTACCGCTCCGGCGACATGGCCTGCTGGACATCGGAGGGCGCGCTGCTGCTCCGGGGCCGGCGGGACAGGCAGCTGAAGATCCGCGGTCAGCGGGCCGAACCGGACGAACTTGCCTTCTGCCTGATGGGGCACCCCGCCGTGCGCAAGGCCGCCGTAAAGGCCGTGGAGGCCCACGGGCAGACCGTGCTGTGCGCTTATTGCGTGGCGGAGGACGGCGTGACCGAGGGTGAGCTGCTGCACTATCTGGGCGAGCGGCTGCCGCTGTATCTGCTGCCTGCGCGTATTTTGAAAATGGACACCCTGCCCCTGACCCCCAGCGGCAAGGTGGATGAAAAGGCGCTGCCCGATCCCGAGCTTTCCGGCGGCGACAGCGCGCCCGAGACACCCCTGCAGGAGCGCATCCTGCGGGTGTTCCGCGACGTGCTTGGCACCTCCGACATCGGCGCGGACGGCGACTATTTTCTGTTCGGCGGCAACTCGCTGAACGCCATGGAGGCACTGGCCCGGCTGGAGGACGTGCTGGGCAGACGCATCCGCATTTCCGACCTGTACGCCTGCCGTACCGCCAAACGGCTGGAGGAGTGGCTGTGCGGCGGTCAGGGCGCGGGCTGCGCCGCCCCGCTGCAGAGGGCCGGGGCGCAGGATTCCTACCCCGTATCCCCCATTCAGGAGAATATCTATGTCCAGTGCGGCATGGCCCCGGACAGCATGGCCTACCATATGCCGGGCGCGTTCCGCCTGTCCTTCGCGCCCGACCGGGCGCGGCTGGAGCGGGCTTTCACCGATCTCATTGCTCAGGACGATCTGTTCCGCACCGCTTTTGTGCTGGAAAAGGGCGCGCTCCGCGCGAAGATTCTGCCCGAGGTGCATTTTGAGCTGCCGCTGGCGGAGGGCACGCTGGAGCAGGTCTGGCGGGACTTCCTCCGCCCCTTCGATCTCGCCGCGCCCCCGCTGCTCCGCGCCGCGCTGTGGCGGGATGTGGAGGGCAATTACGGCCTGCTGATGGATGTCCACCACATCGTGGGGGACGGTCTGAGCACGCCCATTCTGCTCAAACGGCTGGATGCGCTTTACGCCGGCGGGGCCTGCGCTCCGGCCTATACCTATAAGGATTACTGCTGCTGGAAGCAGCGGGAGGACGGCGCCGCCGCGCTGGACGCCTGGAGCGAGCATCTCGCCGCGCCCCCCGCGCCGCTGGATCTGCCCACGGACCGGCCACGGCCCCATCCCTTTGATTTCAAAGGCGACGTCTGTGTCTTCTCCCTGCCGCCCCAGACCGCCGAGGCCTGCCGCGCGCTGTGCCGGGAGCGGGAATTGACGCCCTTTATGGTGTTTGCCGCGGCCTTCGGGCTGCTGCTGGGCCGCCTTTCAGGTCGGGAGGAGCTGCTGCTGGGCACCCCGGTGTCCGGCCGCAGCCGCAGCGAACTGTGGCAGGTCTGTGGGCCCTTTATCGCCACCCTGCCCCTGCGGGTGCAGCCCGGGGCGGAGCGCACCGTCTCCGGCTATCTGGCCGGCCTGCGGCGGGAGACGCTGTGGCTGCTGGAGCATCAGGAGCTGCCGCTGGATCAGGTGCTGAACAAGCTGGAGCTGCCCCGCGCGCTGGGTGAAAATCCGCTGTTTCAGGTGCTTTTCACCTACCGTCCGCTGGATGTGAACGATCTCACGCTGGGCGGCGGGCCCCTGCGGGTGCTGGACACCCCCCATACCACCGCGAAAATGGACCTCACCCTGGAGGGCGCGGAATCCGGCGGCGATTTTTCCTTTGCGCTGGAATACGCCTCCTCCCTCTTTGAGCGGGACTCGGCGGCGCTCTATGCCCGCTGCTTTGTCCAGGCTGTCGCCGCCCTGTGCGCCGCGGAGGGCGACGCCCCGCTGGGCACGCTGGAATTGCTGGACACGGACGACCGTCTGCGCCTGCTCACCATCCCCCGCCAGACGGTGACGCCCTTCCGCAACGCCACCATGGACGCGCTCTTTTCCGAACAGGCCGCGCGCACGCCCGACGCCCCCGCCGTGATCTTTCGCGGCGAGACCGTCACTTTCGCGCAGCTGGAGACCATGGCCCTGCGCTGCGCCGGCCTGCTGCAGCAGGCCGGCATCGCCCCCGGCGGGCGGGTGGGTCTGTGCTGCCGCAGAGGCGCGGAGATCTTTGCCGGGATGCTGGCCATTCTGAAAAACGGCTGCGCCTATGTCCCCTTCCTGGCCGATTTCCCCGAGCAGCGCATCCGCTATATGCTGGAGACGGCGGAGATCTCCGCCGTCCTGTGCGGCGCCGACTGCGTGAGCGCCGTGCAGGGCATCGACGGTGTGACGCCCGTCGTGATGCTGGACGAGGGCGCGCCCTTCGCACCCGTGGCGCGGGCGGGCGGACTGGCCTATATTCTGTTCACCTCCGGCTCCACCGGCAAGCCCAAGGGCGTGATGGTGCCCAACCGCGCCGTGGCAAATTATTGCATCAACACCAAAAAAGTCCTGTCGGCGGACGGCGGCAACGTGCTGTGCATCGCCAACATGACCTTCGACATTTTTATGACCGAGGGGCTTCTGCCCCTGACCATGGGCCGCACGGTGATTCTGGCGGACGAGGAAGAGCGGGCTCTGCCCTGGCGCATGGCCAAGCTCATCCGCGACAACGCCGTCACCACGGTGCAGATCACGCCCTCCCAGATACGGCTGTGTCTGGGGAACGAGGATTTCCGCGCCGCGCTGAAGGATGTGCGCCTGCTCATCCTCACCGGCGAGGCCAGTTCCGCCGCGTTGGTGGGCGCCGTCTCCGCCGTGACCGACGCCGCGCTGGTGGATCTTTACGGACCCACGGAGACCACAGTGTACGCCTCGTCCTCCACGCTGGCTCCCGGGCAGCCGGTGACCATCGGCAAGCCCTATCAAAACTGCCGGCTATACGTGCTCGACCCCGCCGGGCGCGAGGTACTGCCCACCGCCCGGGGCGAACTCTATATCGCCGGCGAGTGCCTTTCCAGCGGCTATGTGGGCCGCCCGGAGCTGACGGAAAAGGCCTTTGTGCCCGACCCCTTCTTCCCCGGCGAGACCATGTACCGCACGGGGGATATCGCCCGGCTGCGGGCCGACGGGCACTATGACTGCCTCGGCCGGGCGGACGCCCAGGTCAAGGTCAACGGGCTGCGCATTGAACTGGACGAGATCAACGGCGCCGCCGTGCAGAGCGGCTTCTGCCGTCAATGCGTGACCACGCTGTGTCACCGGGCCGACGGCAGCGCCTATCTGCGCGCTTTTGCCGTGCCGGAGGGTGTGGGCGAGGAGCGGGCCCTGCGGCGGAGTATGGAAAAGCTGCTGCCCGAGTACATGATGCCCTCGGAATTCGTCTTTCTGGACGCCATCCCCGTGAATGCCAGCGGCAAGGCCGATCTGCCCGCGCTGGCGGCCTACGCCCCGGGGGCGCCCGCCCCCGTCCCCGCCGCGCCCAAAGCCCCCGCCAGGTCCGCCGGCGGCGCGGAGGCGCGGGATGTGTGGCGCGAGGCGCTGGAGCGGGACGACATTTCCGACACCGAGTCCTTCTTCCGTCAGGGCGGCACCTCCCTGGCCGCGCTGAGCGTGCTCACCGGCTATTACGAGCGGGGCTTCAATATGACCCTGGCCGACTTTTACGCCCATCCCACGCTGCGGGAGCAGGAGGCGCTGCTGGCGCAATCCGCGCCCGTGAGCGCCGGTATCGCCGACGACGCCCCCCGGGACACGGTGCTGTTTGTCCCCAGACCCGCGCCCTCGGCGCCCCCTGCGCTGGCCTCGCTGCCCGCGAAATGCGCGCTTCTCACCGGCGCCACCGGCTTTTTGGGCGCCCATCTGCTGCGCGAGCTGCTGGAAAGCGGCCGGGCGGACACGGTGCTGTGTCTGCTGCGGGACGGCGACCGTGCCCGGCTGCTGGCCGCGCTCATCCGCTACTTCGGCGCGGACTGGTGCGCCGAAAACAGCTGGCGGGTCAGCGCCGCGAAGGGCGATGTGGCTCAGCCCCGTTTCGGCATGGAGACCGATCAGTACGCCATTTTGGCAAGCCGGGTGGGCGCGGTGTTCCACTGCGCCGCCGATGTGCGCCATTACGCCAGCGACGGCGGCTCTCTGGACACCAACGTGGCGGGCACCGTCAACGCCGCGGATTTCGCGCTGGCCGTCGGCGTGCCCTTTAACCACGTCTCCACCCTGAGCGTCTCCGGCGAATATCTGCTGCGGGACCCGGAACAGACCGCGGTGTTCACCGAGGCCGACTTCGATATCGGCCAGAACTGGCAGGACAATATCTATGTCCGGGGCAAGTTCTTGGCCGAACGCGAGGTCTACGACCGGGTGGAGCGGGGTCTGTGCGGGCGGGTATTCCGTCTGGGCCGGCTGGTGGGCCGCGACAGCGACGGCGTGTTCCAGCCCAATCCCCGGTCCAACGCCGTCTACCTCACTTTCCGCGGCGTTCAGGCCGTGGGCGCGATCCCCCGGAGCATGGCGGCCATGCCCATGGATCTCACCCCCATCGACTTTACCGCCCGGGCCATCGCGGCCCTCTCGTCGGCGGGGGCGCCGGTATGCCACATCGCCGACCCCGCGCCCATCCCCATGGGGGACGCCGTGCGCGCCATCGCGCCGGATGTGGCCGTGGTGGAGGACGGAGAATTTTCCGCAAAGCTCACCGAGACCGCGCACGGCCCCCGCGCCGAGGACGCCGCCCCGCTGATTGAGATCTGGAACCGCGCGCTGCGCGCCGGGCCCGCCCGCATCACCCCCGACTGGGCCAAAACCACCGCCCTGCTGAATTCACTGGGCGTGGCCCCGCCCTCCTCCGGGCCGGAAGTCCGGCTGAAGGAATACGCGGTTTCCTTTGAGGAAGGAGTAAACGCATGATCTCCGATGCAGCTACCCTTATTTTCATGGTCGTCCTCTGCGCGCTGGTCGGCTTCTCGCTCTGGCTTTTCAATCATCGGCGCAGATTTCTGCTGCCCCGGATCTATCTGGGCGTTTCGGTATCTTATTTCATCTGGGTGGTCGCGCTGCTGCTGATGAAATACACCCCCAGCGGGGACCTGCGGGATCTGTTCATTCTCGACGCCATCACCAATCTGGGCGCCAGCACCATGCCGGTGTTCTGCCTGCTCATCGCCCTGGCCTTCATCCACGGCTGGGAAAAGCTGCCCCGGAAGGCCCTGTGGCTTTTCGCCGTGCCGCTGCTGACCAACATCATCGTGTGGACCAACCCCCTGCATCATCTGTACTATGCTAATTTTTCCATTGTGCGCAGCCAGATCGTGTTTGGGCCGTACATCTACTTCAGCGGCCTGTACAACTACGCCTGCATGATCTCCGGCATCGTTCTGATGATCCGCTTTATCAATTCCGCGCCGTCGAAGCTGTACATCAAGCAGGGTGTGCTGTATATCCTGGGCGTGCTGGCACCGCTGGTTGTGAGCGTCATCGCCACGCTGGGACTGGCGGACATGACCATCGCCGCCACGCCCCTGAGCTTTATCGCCGCGCTGTTTTTCCACGGCTACGACATCTATCAGCTGCATCTGCTGGACATTCAGCCCATCGCCACCCAGCATATTCTGGACGGCATCTCCGACTGTTATCTGATTCTCAGCGACAAGGGCCTGATCCTGAGCATGAACCAGCCCTTCCGGGCGGTGTTCGGCAAGCAGTACGACATCCGCGAGAATACCTATCTCATGGACTGCGCCAAGGAGGAGGACCGGGAAGCCAAGGCCCCCGTGTACAACCTGCTCACCGCCGTGGAGGCCAGTACCAAAAACGCCGGCGGCGTGTCCTATGAGCAGGCCGTCACCCTGTCCAAAGAGAATGAAGACAAGCGCCTGTACTATGTGGCCGAGATCACGCCGCTGCTGGTGGGCGACAAGCTCACGGGCTATGTATGCATTTTCAAGGACATCACCGCCCTGAAAACCAGTATGCAGCAGCTGGAGAACAGCCGCACCCGCATGATGGAGCAGGAGCGACTGGCCTTCCTGGGCCAAATGGTGGGCGGCCTGGCCCACAACCTCAAGACCCCCATCATGAGCATCTCCGGCTGTGCCTCCGCGTTGGAAAATCTGGTGGAGGAAGGCCGGCAGAGCATCGGCAATCCCTCCGTGACCAACGACGATTTCCGGGAAATCTGCAGCGAAATGAATTCCTGGGTGGTGCGCATCCGGGATTCCTGCGCCTATATGTCCGACATCATCACCGCCATCAAGGGGCAGGCCGCTCACGCCAGCACAAACGAGGAATCCACCTTCACGGTGAACGAGCTGACCAAGCGGGCCTCCCTGCTGATGCGCCACGAGCTGCTGTCCAACGGCTGTCAGCTGGTGTGCGAAAGCGATATCCAGGAGGATATCATCCTCCACGGTGATGTGAACAACCTCATTCAGGTGCTCAACAATTTGATTTCCAACGCCATTTACGCCCAAAAGCAGGTGGGCGGCGGAAAGATCGTGCTGGGCGTGGACAAGGACGAGGAAAACCTGCGCATCTTCGTGCGGGACTCCGGCACCGGCGTGGATCCCCGCGTGCGGAAGAAGCTGTTCCGGGAGATGACCACCAGCAAAGGCACCCAGGGTACCGGCCTGGGCCTGTACATTTCCAACGTGGTGGTGCGCGGCAAGTTAGGCGGCACCATGTGGCTGAAGGACAACCCCGGCGGCGGCACCGTCTTCGGGATGTCCATACCGCTGGAAAACGTAACGCTGACGCCGGTTCCGGCGCAGACGGGAACAAGAGAGGATGAAGTATGAGACTCAACATGAGCGGTGAGCGGGAGGAGCGGGACATCTCCATTCTGGCGCTGGACGACGACCCCGTGATGACGCTGACGCTGCAGAGCTATTTTCAGAACGCAGGCTACGCCGTGGAGACCTGCAATGACCCAGAGGCCGCCGTGGAGGTGGTGCGCAACGGCCACTTCGACATCCTCCTGCTGGACTTCCTGATGACGCCCATCTGCGGCGATCAGGTGGTGGAGCGCATCCGGCAGTTCAACACCGACCTTTTCATTATCCTGCTCACCGGGCACAAGAGTATGGCGCCCCCCATCAAAACCATCCGCGCGCTGGACATTCAGGGCTACTACGAAAAGAGCGACCGTTTCGACCAGTTGGAGCTGCTGGTGGAAACCTGCGTGAAATCCGTGCAGCAGATGCGCACCATCCGCAGCCAGAACGAGGCCCTGACCGAGGCCAACAAGAAGCTTGGGGAAAGCAATCTGGAGATCGTCCGCGCCCTGCGGCTGGCCGTCGACGCCCGGGATATCTATACCCGCGGCCATTCGGACCGCGTGTCCTATTACGCGACAAAGATCGCCGAAGCCATGGGCAAGGATAATGCCTACTGCGAACGTCTGCGCGTGGCGGGACTGTTCCACGATGTGGGCAAGCTGAACATCCCCGACAGCATCCTGCTGAAGGATACCTCGCTGACGGACGAGGAATACGCCGTGATCAAGACCCACCCCCTGCGGGGCTATGAACTGCTGTCCTCTCTGTCGCTGTTTCAGGACATCGCGGGCGTCGTCCGCAGCCACCATGAGCGCTGGGACGGCCGGGGTTATCCAGACGGGCTGGCCGGAGAGGCTATCCCCGAGGGGGCCCGCATGATCGCCGTGGCCGATTCCTTCGATGCCATGACCTCCACCCGCCGCTACCGGGCCAGCCGTTCCCTGGACTACGCCCTCAGCGAGCTGCGCCGCGGCGCGGGGACCCAGTTCGATCAGACCATGGCCAAGACCTTTATCGCCCTGCTGGATGATTACGACACCATGAAAAAAGAGCTGGAGTGGACCAGTGAATATGATTTACAGGAAGAGGAGAACGCCTAATGAAGACTTTCCAGATGTATGAGATTCCCTATTTTGACACCTTCTGCGACTATGTGAAGTATCTGGCCGACACCCACGGCGACAAGGTGGGCATCGTCCAGTTCTCGCGCAAGGGCGAGCGGGAAGCGCACTCTTACCGTGACCTGGGCGAGGACACCTTCGGTCTGGCCCGAATGCTGCGCCGCGCCGGCTTTGCCGGAGCGCACATCGGCATTGTCAGCGAGAGCAGCTATGACTATCTGGTCGCTTTTCTGGCCATCAACTGCGCGGGAGCCGTGGCGGTGACCATCGACACAGAGCAGCCCGACGACACCATCCGCACCATGCTGCGCCACGCGGATGTGACCGGCGTGTTCGCCTCCCAGACCTTTTTGCCCATCTGCGTGCCGCTTCTTGAGGACGGCACGCTGAAAAAGCTGATACCCATGGGACGGAATGCCGAGGGCGAGACGCTGCGCTCCCTGGCGGCGCTGGGCCGGACAATGGACGATGTGCTGGGCGACAACCTCACCCCGGAAATGGATTCCTCCATTGTGTTTACCTCCGGCACCACCAACGCATCCAAGCCCGTGCTGCTGAGCCAGCACAACATTCTGGTGAATGCCACGGAGAGCGTGATGATCGCCCGGGGCACCCAGGATTTGTTTTCTCCCCTGCCTCTCTACCACACCTATGGACTCAACAGCACGGTCATGGGCAACATGATCAACGGCATCAGCATCACCCTCAACGGCGACCTCAAAACCATGCTGCGGGACATGAAGCTCTCCGAGGCCAAGACCCTCGCGACCGTCCCCCTCATGATCGAGGCAATCTATAAAGGCATGATGAACGGCGTGGCGGAGGCCGGCATGGAGGACAAGGTCAAATCGCTCATGTCCATCAACCGTTTCCTAGGTAAAATCGGCCTCTCCTTCCGCAAAAAGGATCTCCTCAGCATCAAGGAGAAGGCGGGCTTCGGCAACTTCGACCAGTTCGTGGTGGGCGGCGCCCACATCAGCCGGGAGCTGTCCAACGATCTGAAGCTGCTGGGCATCACCGTGCTTCAGGGCTATGGCATCACCGAATGCTCGCCCCTGATTTCCGTAAACAGCATGCAGAGCTATGCGGTCGGCTCCGTAGGGCATGTGGTTCCCAGCTGCCAGGTGAAATTTGTGGACGACGAGATCCTCGTCAAGGGGCCCAACGTGATGCAGGGCTATTACAAGAACCCGGAGCTTACCAAGGAAGCCTTCGACGAGGATGGCTGGTTCAAGACCGGCGATCTTGGATATATAGACAAAAACGGCTTTCTCTTTATCAACGGCCGCAAGAAAAACCTGATCGTGTGCAAGAACGGCAACAAGATCTCTCCCGAAATGCTGGAGGCGCTCATCGCGCCGCTGCCCATGGTGAAGGAAGTTATGGTGAGCGCCACCACCGGCGGTGAGGGCACCGACGATGTGAAGGTCGCGGCCAGCATCGTGCCCGATCCCAAGGCCACCGCCGGAATGACCAATTATGAGATCCTCGATCACCTGCAGAAGGATATCGACGCCATCAACAAGCAGCTGCCCACCTATCAGCAGATCCAGATGATCAACATCCGGGATGCGGAATTTGAAAAGACGGCGTCCAGTAAAATCAAACGCGACATTGTTTAAGGCACGAGGAGAGAGTAATGTTTGATCTTGTACAGCAGGTCGTTTACGAAGTCACCGGCAAGACCGGCCTGACCATGGATACGGACTTTGTGGCGGATCTGGAGCTGAATTCCTTTGACATCATGAACATCGTGTGCGCATTTGAGGATCGGTTCGACACCACCATCCCCACCCGGGATGTATGGAAGATGCGCCGCGTGTGCGACGTGCTGTCCTACATGGGCTCCCACGGCGTCAAGGAACCGTGACCGTTCTGTACTGGCTGCCCACGGAAACGGAGCACGGGCGGACGGAGGCGCGGCTGACCGCAGCCGCCGCGGACTATACCGGTCTTCCGCCGGAGGATGGACGGCTGGCGGCGGCCCGGGAAAACGGCAGGCCCTTCTTCCGCGGATATCCGGGGCTGTACTGCTCCGTGACCCACAGCGGCGGCGTGTGGCTGTGCGCGCTGAGCGGTTCACCCGTGGGTGTGGATCTGCAGCAGAGCGAAAACCGCGATATACTGAAAATCGCAGCGCGTTTTTTCCGTCCCGAGGAGACGGAATGGCTGCGTCGAAACCCCAGCCGGTTTTTCGAGGTATGGTGCGCCAAGGAGAGCTATGTCAAGTACACCGGCGAAGGCCTGGCGGGACTGGACGGCTTTTCCGTGATACGAAACGGCGGGCTGGCGGCAGAGGTCGGCGGCGCCGCACTGCGCCTCATCCCCTTTCAGCGGGGCTATACCCTGTGCCTGTGCGGCGGGGAAGGCGCGCCCGATCTGAGACGACTGGAAATGAATTAGCGGAGGGCCCTTATGGATTTTACACAATTGTATCAGCAGAAGCTGCGCACCCCGGAGGAGGCGGTGCGCATCGTCAAGGACGGAGACTGGGTGGACTACAGCCAGACCTGCTCTTTCCCCACCGCGCTGGACGCGGCCCTGGCCGCCCGGCGGGACGAGCTGCGGGACGTGAAGGTGCGCAATGCCATTTCCATGCGCCCCGCGCAGGTCGCGGAGCAGGATCCCCACCAAAAGGCCTTCACCTATAACCTGTGGCACTGCTCCGGCATCGACCGCAGCTATCTGGACCGGGGCATCGCCTATTACAGCCCCATGCTGTTCCGCAACTGCGGCGCTTACTATACCAAGGGCCTGGCCCCGGTGGATGTGGCCATGGTGACGGTATCCCCCATGGACAGCCACGGCAGCTTCTCCTTCGGTCTCACCAACTGCTGCATGCAGGAGATGCTGGATTCGGCCAAGCGCATCGTATTGGAGGTCAACCCCACCATGCCCTTCGTGTTCGGCTCCGAGGGCGACCACATCAATATCGCGGATGTGGACTTCGTGGTGGAAAGCAGCGAGCCCATCCCCACCGTGAAGAGCCCCGGGGCCACCGACCTCGACCGTGTCATCGCGGGCAACATCTTCCCCTATCTGCGGGATGGCATCACCCTGCAGCTGGGCATCGGCGGCATGCCCAATTCCCTGGGCGCGCTCATCGCCGACTCCGACCTGAAGGATCTGGGCATGCACACGGAACTGATGAGCGACGGCTACCTGAAACTCTATGAGGCAGGCAAGATCACCAACAACCGCAAGGAGCTGAACCGCGGCAAGGGCGTGTTCTCCATCTGCAACGGCTCCCGGGCGCTGTACGATTTTCTCGACCGGAACATCGGCATTCTCTCCGCCCCCATGCACTACGTCAACGACCCCGCCACGGTGGGCCAGCTGGACAACTTTGTGTCCATCAACGGCTGCATCGCCGCCGATCTCTACGGGCAGGTCTGCTCCGAATCCGCCGGCACCCGGCAGATCAGCGGCACCGGCGGCCAGCTGGACTTCGTCACCGGCGCGTTCCGGGCAAGGAACGGCCTGGCCTTTCTCGCCATGACCTCCACCTTCGCGGACAAGGCCGGCGCGGTACACTCCCGCATCCTGCCCCACTTCACCGAGGGCGACATCATCACCACCCCCCGCACCCAGGCGCCGTATATGGTCACGGAATACGGCGTGGCCAACCTCACCGGTCTGCCCACCTGGCAGCGGGCCGAGGCGCTCATCGGTCTCGCCCATCCCGACTTCCGGGACGAGCTGATCCGCGCCGCCGAGGCGCAGCGCATCTGGCGCAAGTCCAACAAGCGGTAAAATCCCCTCTTTTATCCTGCAAACCCGCCGGGAAGCCGGCGGGTTTTTGTTGCTTTCCGGCATGGATAGTGTTAATGTTTGTTATTGTGACTTTTTTTGATAACGGGAGGGAGTTCGCGATGTCGTTTCTTCGGAAAAACTGGAAGGGTATTTTACTGTGTCTGGCCATCGCCGTGCCGGCCTGGTTTCTGGTGAGCTCGGTTAAGGCGCTGGCGGTGGTGGGCGCGCCGGTGATCGCCATCCTGGCCGGGATGCTCGTCGCGCTGCTGCTCAAGGACAGCGCCCCCTACAAATCCGGTGTCTCTTTCACTTCCAAAAAAGTCCTGCAGACCGCCGTGGTATTGCTGGGCTTCGGCCTGAATCTGGCCACCATCGGCAAGGTGGGCAAGGCCTCCCTGCCGGTGATCGTCTCCACCATCACCACGTCGCTGGTGGTGGCGTGGGTCATGAGCAAGGCCCTGCGGGTGCCCTCCAGAATCTCTACCCTCATCGGCGTGGGGTCCTCCATCTGCGGCGGCAGCGCCATTGCCGCTACGGCCCCGGTCATCGGCGCGGACGACGAGGAGATCGCCCAGTCCATCTCCGTCATTTTTCTGTTCAACGTCATCGCGGCCCTCATCTTTCCCACGCTGGGCGGCATGATCGGCATGAGCAACGAGGGCTTCGGCCTGTTCGCGGGCACGGCGGTGAACGACACCTCCTCCGTGACGGCGGCGGCCTC
Source organism: Oscillospiraceae bacterium (assembly GCA_035352555.1). GTDB lineage: Bacteria > Bacillota > Clostridia > Oscillospirales > Oscillospiraceae > UBA2922. The sequence continues at coordinate 7,452 of DAOPXW010000022.1, read as the reverse complement.
CACCTGGGACACGCTCCACGGCACCGGCGGTGCCGTGCTGGAATATGCCACCATTGTCAAGCTCACCCGGACACTGGCCATTATCCCCATCACGCTGGTGTTGGCCCTTGTCCGCGCGCGGCGGGAAAAGCGGGCCGGGGGCGCGGGCGGCGCCAAAGTCAGCATCAAATCCGTGTTCCCCATGTTCATCCTCTATTTCGTGCTGGCCTCCGTGGTGACCACCATCGCCACCTCCGTGCTCGGAGGCGCCGCGCTGCTCTTCGCCGACGACCTGTTCGGCATACTGAAGCAGCTGAGTAAATTCTTTATCGTCATGGCCATGGCCGCCATCGGCCTGAACACCGACATCGTGAAGCTGATCAAATCCGGCGGCAAGCCAATTCTGCTGGGTCTGTGCTGCTGGATCAGCATCGCGGGCGTCTCCCTGCTGGCGCAGCACCTGATGGGGCTGCTGTAAACACCGTCAAAAGAGCGCGTTTTTCAACGCGCTCTTTTTTTGCAATTTTATTGACAGCGGCGCGGTCTCATGCTATATTGTGTGTGTTAATTAAATTAATACAGTTAATACGCGGAAAGGCGGTGAGCATTTGATCAGTCTGAATTACCGGGATCCCCGCCCAATCTATGAACAGGTGAAGGACAATCTCCGTCATCTGATCGTGTCGGGCGCCTGGGGCGAGAGCTACAAGCTGCCCTCCGTACGGGAGCTGGCCAGCGAACTGGCCATCAACCCCAACACCATCCAGCGGGCCTATCGGGAGCTGGAAAACGAGGGCTACATCTGCACCATCCCCGGCAAGGGCAGTTTTACCTGCGGCAGCGACGGCGCGGACAGCGTCCGCCGGCAGGAGCTGCTGGCCAAGTTTGACGAGATCGTCACCGAGCTGAACTACCTCGGATTTACAGTTTCGGACCTGACGGTCCGTATGGAAGGGGGCCTGGGACAGTGATTGAAATGAAAAATGTGGTCAAGACCTTCGACGGCTTCGCCGCGCTGGACGGTCTGACCCTCACCGCGCCCGAGGGCTCGGTCTACGGCATGGTGGGCCCCAACGGGGCCGGCAAATCCACGGCCATCCGGCATCTGGCCGGCATTCTGCGGGCCGATTCCGGCGAGATCACCATCGGCGGGCAGCCGGTTTTCGAAAACCCCGCGGTAAAAGAGCGGGTGGCCTACATCCCGGACGATGTGTTCTTTTTCCCCCAGGCCACCATCAGCGACATGATGAAATTCTACCGCCGCCTCTACCCGAAGTTCGACATGGAGCGGTTTTCCAAGCTTGGCGAGGTATTCGGCATCGACCCCAAGCGGCCCATCCGCAAGCTGTCCAAGGGGATGCAGAAGCAGGCCGCCTTTTGGCTGACCGTGTCCATGCGGCCGGACGTGCTGATTCTCGACGAGCCTGTGGACGGTCTGGACCCTGTGATGCGCCGCCAGGTGTGGGGCATCGTGATGTCCGATGTGGCCGAAAACGGCACCACCGTGCTGGTGTCCTCCCACAATCTGAGGGAGCTGGAGGATGTGTGCGACCACGTGGGTATCATGAACCACGGTAAAATGATGATCGAGCGCAGTCTCAGCGAGCTGCAGGAGAACATCGTGAAAATTCAGCTGGCCCTGCCCGACGGCGGGACCCTGCCCGACGGGCTGGACATCCTGCACCGCTCCGCCACCGGCCGCCTGCAGATCCTGATCCTGCGGGGCAAGGCCGAGGCGCTGACCAACACCCTAGCCGCGGCCAGTCCGCTGTTTATGGACGTGGTGCCCCTCACGTTGGAGGAAATCTTTATTTATGAGTTGGGAGGCGCCGATTATGCGGTCAAAGACATCGTTCTTTAACGCGGCGATCTATCGCCACACGCTCAAGCGCTTCTGGCCGCTGTGGGGCGCTTACGCCATGATCCTGTTCATCATCACGCCGCTGCGGCTGATGGGGACAAACCTGACAAACTATGCGCAGGCCGACAAGCTGTATCTTGTCACCGGCCAGATCCTCCGCGCGGCATGGACCGACGGCTGTGTTCTTTCCTTTATCATGGCGGCGGCCACGGCCATGGCCGTGTTCGGATATCTTTACAATTCGCGGCTCACCGGGCTCATGACCTCCCTGCCCGTAAAGCGCGGGATCCTGTATATATCCGTCTTTTCCGCGGGCCTCACGGCCATGCTCTGCGCCGATATTCTGGTATTTGTCATCACCATCCTCACCGAAGCGGGAATGGGTCTGCTCAATATGGCCTTTCTGTGGCAGTGGCTGGCCATCACCGTGATGATGAACGTGACCTTCTACGGCTTCGCCGCCTTCTGTGCCATGCTCACCGGGAACATCGTGGTGCTGCCGCTGGTATACGCCGTGCTGCAGCTCACCGCGTGGGCGGTGGAGCAGTTGGTGCGGGCGCTGCTGCAGGCCTTTGTTTTCGGCATGACCTCCAGCGGCGGCAGCGTCACCTTTCTCTCTCCCCTTGTGATGCTGGCGTCCATTCAGCCCGGAACGCGTTACGTCTATGATTCCGCCGTAGCGGGCGGCGTCAGCAGCATCGCCTATATCACCTCCGGCCAGTGGTGGATGCTCATCGCTTACTGTGCGGCGGGCGCCGCGTTCGCCGCGCTGGGCCTGCTCTTTTACCGGAAGCGCCGGATGGAGACCTCCTCGGACGTGGTGGCTGTCAAGGCCCTGCGCCCCGCGTTCAAGTACTGCCTTGCCGCGGGCTGCGCCTTGGTATTGGGCGTATGGCTGGTATATGTCATTTTCGGCAGCGGCTATTCCCCAAGAAAATTCTGGCTCATTCTTCTTTTCACGCTGGCGGGTGAATTCATCGGCTACTTTGCCGCCGACATGCTGATAAAAAAGACTTTCCGCGTGTTTTCCGGCAACTGGAAGGGCTTCGCCATCCTCTCCTGCGGCATTCTCGCCCTGATGCTGTGCTGCCGCTTTGATGTTTTCGGCTATGAATCGCACTATCCCGACGCCGCTCAGGTGGAGAGCGTCACGATTTCCGTGGCTGGGGACAATGTGACGCTGAAGGACGCGGATAATATCGCGGGCGCCCTCGCGGTGCAGCGGAGCATTGTCGGAAACAAAGCCGAAAACGCGGCCGAGGGTCAGGATTACAATCCATGCGCCATCACATACACCCTTAAGAACGGCCGGAGCATAATCCGCTCCTACCCCGTGAAGATGACGGACGCGCTGGCGGCGGACCCGAACTCCGATCTGAGCAAACTCCAGACCCTTTTGAACACGCGCGAGGCCATAGCGTCCCGCAAGTCCACAAGGATTCCGATCACCGGGAAAAACATCGCGAACGCCTACATCTCCTACTACGACGCCGAACGCGGAAACTATGAGCAGATTACGCTCACGCCCGCGCAGGCGGAGGAGCTCTACAGCCAGGCTATTTTGCCGGATGTGGATTCCGGCACGCTGGGGCGTATCTGGCTCATGACCTCCGGCAGCGATTACTATGCCAAGGTCTACGCCCTGTCCTTCTGCTTCAATCTCTACGACGCGTCCGCCCAGCCCACCGGCATTGACAGATCCTACAGCGGGACATACTACGACTATTTTGAGACCACCCTCACCGTTGACTCCGTGAATGCCCTGAAATGGCTCGCCGACAATACGGACATTGTCCCGGTCATGGCAAAGACCGCGGACGAAGCCCAGAAAACGCTCAAAGACGGCCCCGCCACCGACGCCGTTGCGGCTCCGGCCGTCACGCCCGCACCCGCGGCGGCCACGGGCTGAATTCAGCAGCAGATCATTTGAGGAATACGGAAAAATGAAAAAATTACTGGCTTTCCCACTCGCGCTTGCCCTCCTTCTCCCCCTGTGCGCCTGCGGCGCGGGGGAGGCGGGGGAGACCGCCTCCCCCGCCGTGTCCGTGTCCGTGCAGACCGTCAGTCAGGACTGCCGCAGCGGCGACGCCGCCGACGTGGTGCTGCTGCACTATGCCGACGACGTGCCCACCGTGACCATCAAAAACGGCGAGGCCGCCCAGACCGCCATCAACACCGCGCTGCAGGAGCTCGTCTCCGCCTTTTCCGAAGGCAGCGGCGACGGCACCGACGGGCTGAACGCCTATCTGAACATGGCCAAAAGCGACTATGCCCAGAGTGCCGACCGCTTTCTCTCCGGCGCGTACTACGCCATGGAACGGCACGTCTCCGTCGCCCGGGGCGACAACGGCGTACTCAGTCTCGTCTACAGCGGCTTTGTGAATCTGGGCGGCGCCCATTCCTGGCCCTTCATCTCCGCCGCCAGCTTCGATCTGGCGACCGGCGCGAAGCTGGCTATCGACGATCTCAGCGGCGACGCCCAGACACTGAAAAGCTACTGCCTGAGCTACATCACCGATCTCACTCACGGCGCGGACTATGCCGATGTCCAGTTTACGGACGGCTATGAGCAGACCCTGTCCAATCTGGTTGCCGACGGGCCGTGGTATCTCTCCGCCGACGGGCTGGTGTTCGCGGCCGGCGCGGGCGACATCGCGCCCTACGCGGCGGGCGAATTCCGCTTCACCGTGCCCTACGACAAGATCGGGACCCTGCTCAGGTCCGCCTATCTGCCCGCCTCCAACCGCACCGGCAACGCGGGCGGCATCGCTATCGCCGATACCGACGCCAGCGCCAGCCCCAACACCGCGGGCAGCACAACGCTCTCCCAGACCGGCCGCGCCTTTTCCCTGACGGCCGGCGGCACCATTTACGATGTGGCGCTCTCCTGTGTGGACAGCTCGGACGGCCTGGAATTTACCACTGTCGGGACGCGCCTATATTTCTCCGAGCTTTCCGACGGGCAGACTGTGGGCGTGCAGGCGGTTATCCCCGAGGGGATGCCCAATCTGTGCATCAGCTGGCGGAACGCTGACGGCACCGCCCAGTCCCGCCTCATCTCCGAGAGCGGCAAGGACGGCTCCCTGCTGCTCATCGACTATCGTCAGCCCCAGCGCATGAACTATGCCGAGATCACCGACGCGCTGCCCTACGCTGTCGATCTGGACGGCGACAGCGCAAACGAGACCGTGGAGTTTGTGAAAAAGCAGGCCCCCGATGGTAGTGATATGCAGTACGCCGTACGCGTGACGGACGGCGGGATGACCGCGGAGTATCAAACCCAGATCATCAGCGACCCCTCCCTGTGGTGCGCGGACGTGGATTACGACGGGGTCATGGAGCTGCTGCTCTCCGGCAACGTCATGTCCGACGATTATGTGCTGTGGTGCCTGAAGTACGGGGACGGCGCGCTGACCCCCGTCCCCATTGCCGACAGCGAGAGCGGTAAGACCGGCGATTCCACCGACTGCTGGATCGAGCGGGTGGATGGGGAAGGGCTTATGCTGGGCAGCGCCCAGGACGTGCTCGGCTCCTACGGCGCGCTGCGGCAGTATGAGTATGCCGACGGTGCGCTCCGTCCGGCCGAGGGCTCCGTGTGGACTTTCTCCCGCAACGAGACCTGGCTGAAAACCGTGGCCGCGGTGCCCGCCGCTTACGACGACGGTCTGAAGGATGCCATCCCCGCCGGGACCTCCATCCTGCTGACCTCCACCGACGGCGTCTCCTGGGTTCGCTTCGTGGACGGCAGCGGCGGCGCCGGAGCCATCACCATCGCCAGAGGCGGCGATTACTGGGGCTGGAGCATCGCCGGAAGCCCGGATACCGCTTACTTTGAATCCCTGCCCTACGCGGGATAACGCCCGCTGCGGCAGCATACAATAGATGCCGAAGGTTTGTTTACAAATCCTTCGGCATTTATTTATATTATTTAGGGATTTTGTTAATTACTTTGTCACATTTCCCGGTTATTATTGACAATATAAATCAGGAAGCCGCAAGCGGCTTTTCAGATAAGGAGGGATCTTGTATGTCCGACCTTAACGAAAATCCGGACCTTAACGAATCCGAAACTGCGCAGGGCACTCCCGCCGGGCAGGAGGGGGAAGCCGAGTACCACTATGTGAAGCCAGAATCCACCCGTCTCTACGCCGACGCGGATTATGTGCCTCAGGACGAGGCCACCGCGCCTCCCCGCTATTATGTTCCGCCCGAGAAAAAGCGCCGGGTGAAACAGCGGAGGCCCCGGGCAAAGGGCTCCGGGCTGTGGTGGAAGGTGGCGTGCCTGTGCCTGGTGTGCGCCCTGCTGGGCGGCATCGCCGGCGGCGCGCTGGCCGGTCAGGCCATCACCAAAAACCTGGGAGAGACCGCCAAGACCAGCACAGCCGGCTCCGCCGACAGCGGTACCTCCACGGTGGCCGCAAAAACCTCCGGTACAATGACGCCCGCCCAGATTTATGCCATGGCCTGCAAGCAGGTCGTTGGCATCCAATCCAACGTTACCTATACAAACTTTTTTGGGCAGACGACAACTGCCGCCGTCTCCGGAACCGGTTTCTTTATCAGCGGCGACGGCTACATTCTCACCAACTACCACGTCATTGAGGACGCCTACCAGAGCAAAAGCTCTATCACCGTTCTGACCCACGACGGCACCTCCTACACGGCAGCCGTATCCGGTGTAGAGAGTTCAAACGATTTAGCCGTCTTGAAAATCGATGCCGCTAACACCAGTGCCGTTACCTTTGGCGACAGCGACAGCATGTCCGTGGGCGATACTGTTTACGCCGTGGGCAACCCCATGGGCGAGCTTCAGTTCACAATGACCACCGGCAGCGTCAGCGCCCTCGACCGGGCCGTGACCACGGCGGAATATTCCAGCGCCATCAATATGTTTCAATTCGACGCCGCCATCAACGAGGGGAACTCCGGCGGCCCGGTCTACAACGCCAACGGCCAGGTTCTCGGTATCGCTACCGCGAAGTATTCCGCAAACTCCAGCGCCACCAGTGTGGAAGGTCTTGGCTTTGCCATACCTGCAAACGATGCCAAGAGCATTGCCAAAGATCTCATGACCAACGGCTATGTCACCGGTAAGGCCTATATGGGCGTCGCGCTGGATGAAAACTACACCTCCGTGGTGAGCCAGTATTACAATATGCCCCAGGGCGCCTACGTGAAGTACGTCGAGAAGAGCAGCGCCGCCGAGAAGGCCGGCATCGCCGCGGGCGACGTGATCACCAAGATCGGCGACAAGGCCGTCGCCAGCTACTCCGACCTCACCAGCGCGGTGAAACAGTACCGCGCGGGCGACACCGCCCAGATCACCGTCTACCGCTCCGGAGAATCCAAGACGCTGTCCATCACCTTTGACGAGGCAAAGGCCGATACCACGACCACCACCAATCAGTCCGGCAGCAACAGCCAGTCCGGCAGCTCCTCCGGAGCCACCAATCCCTATGGTGATTTCAGCAGCCTGTTCCCCGGCCAGGGGAGCGATTCCTCCGGTTCCGGCAGCGGTTATTCCATGGGCTGAGTCAACAACAATTTTCCCCCTTTTTTCCTTCATTCCTCCAAGATAACAAAAGCGCCCGGGCTTGCGTCCGGGCGCTTTT
>DAOPXW010000021.1:0-31438 GCA_035352555.1 Oscillospiraceae bacterium | reverse complement strand
AAGCTCCCGGGCCAGCGCATCTGCGCGCGCGCCGGCCTCGTCGTATTCGGTTTTGGCCAGCGCTTTCATCTCCGGGTCGTCCATCAGCGCCAGCGCGGCTTCGCGGTCGGCCTGGGCCCGGGCGAATTCCCGGTATTTCAGCACCACGGGCTCGATCTCCCGCAGCTCTCTGGCGTACTTGGCATAGGCGTCCGCGTCGGAATAGACGGCGGGCTGTTCCATGCGGCTTTTCAGCTCGGCATACCGGTCGTCCAGCTTTATGAGCGTTTCAAACATACAATCACCGAAGAAAGATTTTACCACATTCAAGGCGGCGTGTAAACATGAAAAGCCGGCGGAAGCACCGCTTCCGCCGGCTCATTCAGATTTTTCTGTCATACGGCGACGGTGGCCACGGTGGTATAGGATGCCAGTTCCACCACGGTGACGCCGCTCTGGCTCACGATGTAGAGGAAATCGCCGATGTAGAGGCCGCGCATATTATAGTCCCAGTCGCCGCCCGCAACGGAGGCCAGCTTGGTGAAGCCCGCGTCATCGGAATAGCTGTAGAACGTATAGCCGCTGTTGGTGGCAAAGCCGATGAGGTTTTTGTCCGGGCTCACCAGAATGGCATTGGGATCGTTCAGCGCCTCGGAATAGGTGTCTCCCAGATCGAGGGTGGCCTTCACGGAGACGTTGGTTTTGTCCGACACGTCGAACATCACCATCTTCATGCCGGTGACCTGCCCCTGCTCCGTGGCCGCCTGGCCCAGGCCGAACAGCCGCCCGTCCGCCCAGACATGGAGATAGTCGGAGAAGCCGGTGATCTTCATCTCACCCAGCTTGACGGGGTTGGCCGGGTCGGAAAGGTCGAAGGCGAACAGCGGGTCGGTCTGCTCATAGGTGCACAGATAGGCCACGGGGCCGTCGAACCGGGCGGAATAGATGGTCTCGCCGGCGGCAAGGTTCTCCGCCCTCCCCACGATGTTCAGGCCGGAATCCAGCACATACAGCGCGTTGGTCTGCTGCTGCTGGTCGTCGGGATACTTGTAGTTTTCAAAACCCATGCTCTTGTCGGTATAGACGGAATAGCTGTAGGCGTTATTCGTGGCGGCGAGACGGAGATGCCCGTCATACGCGTCCATGGAATAGCTGTTCAGCAGCGTGCCGGGCACGGAGCCGCAGGCGTCCGCCGTGAGGGTGGAGAGCGTGACGGCGGTGAGGGTGGTGGTATTGCTGCAGCTGTGGTCCACCACGGTGTAGACACTCTCGGTGCGCGCTGCGGAGGAAGTGTCGTTATACTCCGTATCGGCCAGATAGAGTTTCTCGGTGTTCATATACAGCGTGCTGCCGCCGCCCAGCACAGACAGCGTGCCCGCCGCCGTGGCGCTCTGAAGGTCGAACACGCAGATCACGGCGTAGCCGTTGTCGGCGGGGGAGGGCACGGAGACGATGTCCGCCGCCGGAATGGCCGTGGCCGTCCCGTTGAGATAGGTGCAGGGCGCGAAGGTTTTGGGTTGGCCCTCCACGAGGTCGCCGGTGCCGTAGTGGTTGGTGACCAGATACAGCTTGCCGTCATAGAGGCGGCTGGTGAGGAGGCTGCCGTCCTGCCCGAAGGTCGCGAGGGCTTTGGGCGCGGCGGGGTCGGAGACGTCGTACAGCGCCACGGTGACCTTGTTGGTGCCGTAGCCGCCGGGCGCAATCATTGCGGCGGAAGACACCGCCTTGCCCGACGCGGCCGTATCGTTCATCACATAGTAGGTATACTCCGACATAACCACAGCCAGCCGGTCGCCGGAAATATACAGCTCCATGGGGTACTTTCCGTCGTTCTCCCCGGAAAGCGTGACGCGGGAGAGCAGCTTGGTGGACGCCCCGTCGGGCTGGTAGATCAGCAGCTCCCGGTCCTTGATGGCATAGATATTTTTGCCGTCGGTCTTGACGATGTCGCCCTCGTCCACGCCGGCAACCTGGACGTTGGTGGCGGAATAGTCCGGCGCGGCGGCCACGTTTTGCGTGCCGGCGGAGGCGGAGGTCTCGGCGCCGGTGGCGGCGGTCTTATCCGCGGCGGTGCCCGTTGCTGCGGCGGCGTTGAAGACGCCAGGTCTGCCGCTGTAGCCGCCGCTGGCATCTTGCTCCCGCGCTTTCTTCAGCGCGGCGTAGATATCGCTGTAGCTGCCGTAATGCACCAGCTGCTCGGCGGATTTGACCGTCTTCACCGGGTCGGTCTGGACTGGCTTCTGACCGCAGGCGCACAGGCCCGCCATTAGCGCGGCGCACAGGAGGATGGAAACTATCTTTTTCATTGTCGGCACCCCTTTTCAGGATTTGTTGCCTGTTGGACGGATGGCGGGTAAAAAAGTTCCCGGACATATAAAAAATGTCCGGGAATGAAATTCTCAGGTACCCAGGTAGGCGGCCTTGACGGATTCGTTGGCCAGCAGCTCCCGCCCCGTGCCCGCGAGGGTGATGCGGCCCGTCTCCAGCACATAGCCGGTGTTGGCGGTCTTGAGGGCCATGTTGGCGTTCTGCTCGATGAGCAGCACCGTGACGCCCTGCTTGTTGATCTCCTTGATGATATCGAAAATTCCCTTGACCACCAGCGGCGCGAGACCCAGCGATGGCTCGTCCATCATGATGACCTTGGGGCGGCTCATCAGCGCCCGGCCCACGGCCAGCATCTGCTGCTCGCCGCCGGAAAGGGTGCCGCCCGCCTGCCAGGAGCGCTCCTTCAGGCGCGGGAACAGGTCGTAGACCCAGTTGAGATCGTCGCTGAGATCGTCCGACCGGAGGTAAGCCCCGATGCGGAGATTCTCCACCACGGATAGGTCCGGGAAAATGCGGCGGCCCTCCGGCACCAGCGTGATGCCCTTGGAGACGATATAATTGGGCGATTTGCCGGTGATGCTCTCGCCCTGAAAGCCGATCTCGCCGCTTCTGGGCTTGACCAGACCCGCGATGGAGCGCAGCGTGGAGCTCTTGCCCGCGCCGTTGGCGCCGATCAGTGTCACAATTTCGCCCTGCGGCACCTCAAAGGAGATGCCCTTCACGGCCTCGATGCCGCCGTAGTTGACCTTGAGGTCACTGATCTTCAGAATTGGTTCACTCATCTCCCACAACCCCCAGATACGCGTCGATCACGCGCTGATTGTTCTGCACCTCGCCGGGCACGCCCTGAGCGATCTCGCTGCCGAAGTCGATGACGTAGATGTAATCGGAAATCTTCATGACAAGATCCATGTGGTGTTCAATGAGGAACACGGTGAGCTTGTACTCGTCCCTGGTCTTGACGATGAAATCGGCCAGCTCCTGGGTCTCCTGCGGGTTCATGCCCGCGGCGGGTTCGTCCAGCAGCAAAAGCCTGGGCTGGGTGGCCAGCGCCCGGGCGATCTCCAGACGGCGCTGGAGGCCATAAGGAAGGCTGGTGGCCAGATCGTTTTTATATTGCAGCAGATCCTGCCCGGCCAGCAGCGTCTCGGTCTCGTCCCGCATACGCCTCTCCTCGGAGGCGGACAGGCGGAATGTGGCGGAGAAGACGTTTTGCCTGGCCCGCATGTGCTTGGCCGTGAGGACGTTGTCGAACACGGTCATGCTCTTCCATAAGCGGATGTTCTGGAAGGTACGGGCGATGCCCAGCTGGGTGATCCTGTCCGGCGTGGGGCTGATCGGCTTTAGATCGATGTATTTGTCGGCGTTTTCGCCCAGATACTGCTTTTTCATCTTGCCGGCGGGGTGGTTGCGCACCATGGGCTCGCCCATGAATTCCACCAGGCCGTTGGTGGGCTCGTACACCCCGGTGATGCAGTTGAAGGCCGTGGTCTTGCCCGCGCCGTTGGGGCCTATGAGGGCGGTGATGCTGCCCACGGGCACATCCATGGACAGGTTGTTCACCGCCACGACGCCGCCGAATTGCATGGTGACGTTCTCCACCCGGAGCGCCATTTCTCTTTCCTCACTCATTCGGCGTCACCTCCCACAGCGGGAGTCTTGGGCTTTTTGCCGTGGAAAAGGCGCCTGAAGAAGTTGGCGACCACATCCCAATCGAATTCCTTGTCGCCCATAATGCCCTTGCGGAAGAACAGCACGACCGCCATCAGAATGATGGAGAACACCACCATGCGGAAGCCGGCCTTCAGCAGCGGCACCTGGAAGGAGCCGATATACTGCGCCTGATCCAGCGGACGCAGCCACCATTCTCTGGCGGCGATAACCAGCAGCGCGGAAATGATGCTGCCGGTGATGCTGCCCATGCCGCCGATGACGACGATGAGCAGGATGAAATAAGTGACGGCGATGGTAAAGGTGGTGGAGGACACGGCGCCCATGTACATGGCCATCAGCGCCCCGCCGATGCCGGCAAAGAAGGACGAGATGATAAAGCTCATCTGCTTGTGCCGGGCCAGGTTGATGCCCATGGCTTCCGCCGCGATCTCATCGTCCCGGATGGCCTTGAAGGCCCGGCCGTAAGAGGAATTGATCAGCAGGACTACAATGACGATGCACACCACCGCCACGATGAAAATGCCGTAGTAGGAGCTGAAGCCGGGGATCTTGGTGAGGCCCAGAGAGCCATTGGTGATAAGGTTCAGCGGGGAGCTGGCCACCACGATGCGCACCACCTCGGCAAAGCCCAGCGTGGCGATGGCGAGATAGTCGCTTTTCAGCTTCAGCACCGGCGCGCCGATGATGGCCGCGAGCGCCGCCGCCATCAGGCCGGCCACCAGCAGCGCCACTACGATGGGCAGATGCAGGTTGCTCAGCCATCCGGCCACGCCGTAGAGATAATACACGCCGGGCCGGTCGGCCACGGGGATGGTCAGAATGGCGTAGGCGTAGGCGCCCAGCGTCATGAAGCCCGCCTGCCCCAGCGAGAACAGGCCCGTAAAACCGTTGCATAGGTTCATGGACACGGCCACCAGGGCATAGATCACGCCCAGCTGGAGCACGGTGCGCAGGTTCGACCACTGGGAACCGGATCTGGGCACGAACTGACCCACACAGACGATCAATGCGGCAATGACCGCCAAAGCGATAATGCTGCTTGTCTTTTTTGCTCTCTTTGTCATACGCTCACACCTTCTCCTTGATTTTCTCTCCAAAGAGGCCGGTGGGCTTGACCAGCAGAACGACGATCAGCAGCAGGAAGGTGATCACATCGCTGAACTGGGAGAGTGTCGCGCTGCCCTTGACAAAGGTCTCCGACAGGCCGATAAGGAAGCCGCCCACCAGAGCGCCGGGAATGGAGCCGATGCCGCCGAACACCGCGGCCACGAAGCACTTGAGGCCGGGCAGCGAGCCCGCCAGCGGGTACACCGAGGAGCGGGGGATGAAATACAGCACCGAGCCCAGCGCGGCAAGGCCGCTGCCGATGACAAAGGTGAAGCTGATAACGGCGTTGATGCGGACGCCCATGAGCTGGCTGGTCTCAAAATCCCGGGACACGGCCCGCATGGCCATGCCGATCTTGGTCTTCCTGATAAGCACCACCAGCCCCAGCACGATGGCAACGGTGAGCACCGGGGTGATGAAGGTCACCAGCGTGGTGGAGATGTTCCCCAGCGTGACTCTCCGGCTGAGGAAGCCCATTTTATCGTAAGGATAGCTCTTCGGCTGGGCCGAGAATATGTAAGTCGCCAGATTTTCAAGCAGATACGAAACGCCGATCGCGGATATCATGATAGACATGCGGGGCGCGTCGCGCAGCGGCTTGTAAGCGACCTTTTCTATAACAACACCAAGTACAATGGTGGCAGCGATCACGATTATGATGGAGATATACCACGGAATCATCAGGTCGGTCATACAAATAATCATAAAATAACCGGCCATCATGAAAATATCGCCGTGGGCGAAGTTGATAAGCCTGAGTATGCCGTAGACCATGGTATAGCCTATGGCGATCAGCGCGTAAATACTGCCGATGGAAAGCCCGTTGAGGCAGTTCTGCAGAAACGTATCCATTGGGAAACCCCCTGTTTTACCGGGCGGCGTCTTTGTCCCGGCTCTTCATTCTTGGGAACGAACAGGGCAAATCGGCGAGGCGTCCCCGCCGATTTGCCCGATCTGGCTGTTTCAGTTTTTCGCGGTTTTCAGCGCTCAGGCGGCGGGAGTGAAGGTGCCGTCGGTCTTCTGCGTGCCGACAAACTTGAACGCGCCGTTGGTGATGGTGTCGATGTAAGCCATATCGCGGATAGCGTCGCCATTCTTGTCGAAGGAGATGCTGCCGGTGACGCCGGCATAAGTGGTGGTGGTCAGCGCCTTCTGCAGGGCCTCGCCGGTGACGTCGCCGGTGATGGCGCTCAGGGCGGTGTACATGGTCATGTAGGCGTCGTAGCCCAGCGCGGAGACCGCGGCCACGGTGTCGTTGCCGCCGTTGAGGGTGAGGTTCTTGCTGTCGCTGTTCATGTAGGCCTTGAAGCCCTTGACGAAGTCGGCGGCGCCGGCGTCGTTCTCATCGAAGAAGGTGGACAGGCAGATGCCCTCGCAGTTCGCAGCGCCGGCATTGTCGATGATGGTCTGGTTCTGCCAGGTATCGCCGGCCATGATCTTGCTCTTAATGCCCATGTCGCGGGCCTGCTTGATCAGCAGACCGGCGGTGGTGATGGAGGACGGGACAAAGATCACGTCGGGATTGGCTTCCTTCGCCTTGGCCAGGATGGCGTTGAAGTCGGTCTCATTGGTGTTGTAGGTGCCTTCATAGACGACGGAGCAGCCGTCCATCTTGGCAAAGGCGTCCTTGAAGTAGTTGGCCAGGCCGGTGGAGTAGTCGTCGCCGTTCTGGTTGATGACAGCCGCGGTCTTGCAGCCGTTGGTCGCGGCGTAGTTGGCCATGACGGTGCCCTGGAACGGGTCGAGGAAGCACACGCGGAAGTAGTAGTCGTTACCAGCGGTGACCTGGGGGTTGGTGCAGGAGCAGCCGACAGCGGGGATCTTGGCGGTGGCAAAGGTGGAGCCGGCGGCGATGGACACGCCGGAGCCGTAGGAGCCGAGAACGCCGATGACGCCGTTGTTGATCAGGCTCTGCGCAGCGGTGACCGCAGCGGCCTTATCGGACTGGTTATCGACCTCGACGAGCTGGATATTGTAGGTCTTGCCGCCGATGGTGACGGTGGGCTTGAGGGACTGAGCATAGCGGATGCCCAAAACCTCCTGCTGTCCGCCGGCGCCGTTTTCGCCGGTGGCGGGCTCGAATACGCCGATCTTCAGCGTGCCCGCCGCAGCGGCGCCGCTGCCGGTGGCGGCCGGGGTGGCGGCGGTGCCGCAGGCGGCCAGCGCGGCCACCATGACAAGCGCAAGTATCAGTGCCAAAAACTTTTTCATTTTGTTTCCTCCCAATGATTTTCTCAAAAATCGAGCCATTTTTGTCCGTTTGTGACGGACAAATGTTTACGCTCATGGGGCAATTATAAACTACCGTTCCTTAAATTGCAACAATATTCTGAATAAAAATCCGCACTTCAAAAGAGATGAACCGAGCAATTTACACAATGGCGGGACCCGCGCGCCAATCGGCGCCCCCCCGCCGTTCGCCCCGGGCGCGGTAGCCCAGCACGTAAAGGTCGTGGGCGTCCGCGCCCAGCGTAAAGATGCTCTCCCCTCTCGCGTCCAGATTGTGGGCGTCCGCGGGCTTGGTGATGACAGGGATGTCGCTGGTGGAGGACGCCAGCCGCAGCACCTCGCGGCCCCGGCCGTTGGCCGCCAGCACCCGGGCATAGGGAGGAATCCCGTCCGCCATGCCGGCGGATACGCCCAGCGCCGCGTCCATCAGCATCCGGCGGATGCGGGCCATGGCCACGCCCCGGGATTTGGCCGCGGCAGCCACGGCGTCCAGACTTTCCTCCTCCCGAACGGCATTATACAGGGCCGCGCCCACGCCGCCGGAGGCGTCCGGCAGACGGTTGTAGGTCTCAATGTCCAGCAGGCGCAGCCGGGAGAGAATTGCCACCTCCAGATCCTCCATCCGCAAAAAACCGCGGCCGACGTTTTCCTCCCGCTGATAGACCTCCGCCGCCTCGGCGGGGAGCAGATCAGCCAGCGCCTCGCCCCCGGCCAGCCGGTGGCGGATCTCCGAAGCAGACTTGGGCCCCTCGGCACACTCGCCGTCGTGGCCCGCGCCGCAGCGCCGCACCGTCATGGGCTCCAGCCGGGCCCCCTCCTGATAGATGGCCTTGACATACTCCACGGCCAGAATATTGTTGGGCGTATCCAGCACGGCGGCCAGCCGCTCGTCCTTTTTGCGCAGGGCCTCCTGCCGGGCCGCGGCATAGGAGATCCCGCCGCCCAGCTCCGCCTTGACGGCGGCGTTCATGGCCGGATCGATGAGGGCCATGGCCGCTTCCTCGATGAGCCCGATGTCGCCGCACTCCGAGCCGAAGGAGAGATAGCCGCACTGGCCGATGGAATCCAGCAGGCCCACGGCCCCCCGGGCAAAACCCTCGGCCGAGCTGAGCGCCCAGGGCAGCGGCAGCTCCAGCACCAGATCCACCCCGCAGCGGCAGGCCGCCTCCGCCCGGGCATACTTGGCGTAGGCCGCGGCCTCGCCGCGCTGGACATAGTCCCCCGACAGGGCGCACACCACCGCGCACTCCCCGCCCAGCGCCTCCCGGGTCTTTGCCAAATGGTAGGCGTGTCCGCTGTGGAAGGGGTTGTACTCACCCACGATGCCGACTGTTTCCATCTTCAGTACCTCCTTAAAAAAGGCTTGCGTTTTCCGCCAAATGTATTAGAATTAACAATTGTAACTGATTATAGGTATTTTACCTGTGTTTTGAACAATTTACAATACCACGAAAGGAACGAAACAAATGAAGATTCTTGTGATCAACGCGGGCAGCTCCTCCCTGAAGTACCAGCTCATCGACATGGAGACCGAGGAGGTGCTGGCCAAGGGGCTGTGTGAGCGCATCGGCATCGACGGCCATCTGAAGCACACGCCGCTGGTGGGCGGCAAGTCCAGGTTCGACGAGGACGTCTCCCTGCCCACCCATTCCGAGGCCATTGCCGCGGTCATTGATAAGCTCACCAGCGCCGAGTACGGCGTGGTCGGCTCCATGAAGGAAATCGACGCCGTCGGTCACCGTCTGGTCCACGGCGGCGAAAAGTTTGCCTGCTCCGTGCGCATCGACGGCGCCGTGATGGACGCCGTGCGCCAGTGCATTCCCTTCGCCCCCCTGCACAACCCCGCAAACATCACCGGCATCGAGGCCTGCAAAAAGGTCATGGGCGACGTCCCCATGGTGGCCGTGTTCGACACCGCCTTCCATCAGACCATGCCCGGCAAGGCTTTCATGTATGCCCTTCCTTATGAATATTACGAGAAGGACGGCGTCCGCCGCTACGGCTTCCACGGCACCTCTCACCGCTATGTTTCCGCCCGCTGCGCCCAGCTGCTGGGCAAGCCCATCGAGGAGTTGAAGATCATCTCCTGCCACATGGGCAACGGCTCCTCCATCTGCGCCATCAACCACGGCAGAAGCGTGGACACCTCCATGGGCTTCACCCCGCTGGTAGGCCTGCCCATGGGCACCCGCTGCGGCGACCTTGATCCCGGCGCCATGCAGTTTGTGATGAACAAGTACCATCTGAGCATTGACGAGATGCTGAACATCCTCAACAAGAAGTCCGGCGTGCTGGGCGTGTCCGGCGTCAGCTCCGACTTCCGTGATCTTGAAGCCGCCGCCGAAAAGGGCGACAAGCGCAGCGAGCTGGCCCTTGAGATGTTCTACTACTGGGTCGCCAAGGTCGTGGGCTCCTACGCCGCCGCCATGAACGGCGTGGACGCCATCATCTACACCGCCGGCGTGGGCGAGAATTCCGCCTCCACCCGACAGGCCATTTCCAACTACTTCGGCTACCTGGGCGTCCGGATCGATGCCGAGGCCAACAAAAAGCGCGGCGAGGATATCGTCATCTCCACCGCCGATTCCAAGGTCAAGGTGCTGGTCATCCCCACCAACGAGGAGCTGGTCATCGCCCGCGACACCCGGGACATCGTGTCCGCGAAATAATCGTCCTTTCCGGATCAGCCGCCGCTTGTCACGGCGGCTGATTTTTTGTAAAATGCTGTTGACTTTCAAAGATATCCGCTATATACTATCAAGGCCGCATTGAATGGGCACACAAGCGGGTTTTGGCCCCGCCTACAAGAGCGAGACCTGTATGAAAGGATGAACCAAGCATGAAGCACGCAGTCATCGAGGCCGGCGGAAAACAGTACAGTGTCGCGGAAGGCGACGTGATCTTTGTTGAGAAGATGAACGTCCAGCCCGGCGACGCCGTCAAGTTCGACCGCGTTCTCGCCGTCGTGGACGGTGAGAGCACCGTTTTCGGCGCACCCGTCGTTGAAGGCGCAGTCGTCTCCGCCAATGTCGTAAAAAACGGCCGCGGCAAGAAGATCCGTGTCTACAAGATGAAACCCAAAAAGGGTTACCGCAAGGCCCAGGGCCACAGACAGCCCTACACCAAGGTGCAGATCGAAACGATCAACGCCTGATTCCGCAACTGATTTTGACTAATGGAGGTGTAATTCCCAATGGCACATAAAAAAGGCATGGGTTCAACCAAGAACGGCCGCGACAGCGCATCCCAGCGTCTTGGCACCAAGAGGGCCGATGGTCAGTTCGTTCTGGCCGGCAACATCCTTGTCAGACAGCGCGGAACCAAAATTCACCCGGGCAACAACGTCGGCAAGGGCAAGGACGATACCCTGTTCGCCCTCATCGACGGCAAGGTGAAGTTTGAGCGCATGGACAAGGATCGCAAGATGGTCTCTGTTTATGAAATTGCGCAATAAGCAATAATTATGGGGACGGTAACGCCGTCCCCATTTTTTATTCAAAATTTAAGGAGGTACCGCATGGCGGCTTCTTTCGTGGATAAAGCGAGAATCTCCGTCCGCGCTGGCGCGGGCGGCAACGGCGCGGTGGCCTTCCACCGGGAAAAATATGTGGCGGCGGGCGGCCCCGACGGCGGCGACGGCGGCCGCGGCGGCGACATCGTCTTCACCGTGGACGAGAATATGTCCACGCTGATGGACTTCCGCTACAAGCGCAAATATGTGGCGGGCGACGGCGGCCGCGGCGACGGCAAGCGCTGCTCCGGCCGGGACGGCGAGAGCCTCCGTATCAAGGTCCCCCGGGGCACGCTGGTGCGGGACGCCGTCACCGGCGCCATTATGCACGATATGTCCTCCGGCGGGGACTTCATCGCGGCCCGGGGCGGCCGCGGCGGCTGGGGCAACCAGCATTTCGCCACCCCCACCCGGCAGGTACCCAACTTTGCCAAGCCCGGTCTTGTCGGCGAGAGCCACGATCTGATCCTGGAGCTGAAGCTGCTGGCCGACGTGGGACTGGTGGGCTTCCCCAACGTGGGCAAATCCACGTTGCTCTCCGTGGTGTCCAAGGCGCACCCCAAGATCGCGAATTATCCTTTCACCACCCTCTACCCCAACCTGGGCGTGGTCTATGTGGACGAGGGCGTGTCCTTCGTCATGGCGGACATCCCCGGCATCATTGAGGGCGCCTCCGGGGGCGCGGGTCTGGGCCACGATTTTCTGCGGCACATTGACCGCTGCCGCCTGCTGATCCATCTGGTGGACGTGTCCGGCAGCGAGGGCCGCGATCCCGCCGCCGACTTCGACGCCATTAACGCGGAGCTGGCCGAATACAGCCCCGAGCTGGCCCTGCGGCCCCAGATCGTGGCCGCCAACAAATGCGACCTGCTGGGCGACGACCGCAGCGGCATCGACGCCCTGCGGAAAAAGGCCGGGGAAAAAGGCTATCGCTTCTTCGAGCTGTCCGCCGCCACCACCCGCGGCACCCGCGAGCTGGTAAACGCCGCGGCGGAGATGCTCTCCGCTCTTCCGCCCATCGCCCCGTTTGAGGCCGACTATGTCAAGCCGGAGCCCGTGATCGACACCTCCGAGGAGTTGAACATCGAGCACGACGACAACATGTGGATCCTGGACGGCCCGTGGCTGCAAAAGCTGGTGGCTTCCGTCAACTTTTCCGACGTGGAAAGCCTGCACTGGTTCGACCGCATCCTGCGGGAATCCGGCGTGTACGAGCGCATGGAAAAAATGGGCTGCAAGGACGGCGACATTGTCAGTATCAACGAGATCACCTTTGAATATAAGGAATAAAAAAGACGCCCGGCGGGCGTCTTTTTTATTCAGTGGCAGCCGCCGTGACGGTTGCCTTCACCAGGACCGCCGCAGCCGTGCTCGCCGCAGGAATGGCCCTGCTCCTGGTCGTGATGGTGGCACATGGTGTCCGGGTCATAAGCGAGATTGCCCGCCAGCAGCGCGGCCACAGCCGCGTCCGCTTCGCCCGTGACGCCGGGGTAGACGGCGATACCGGCATCGGCCAGCGCCTGCCGCGCTCCCCCGCCCAAGCCGCCGCAGATCAGAGTGTCCACGCCGGCGCCGGTGAGAAAGCCGGCCAGTGCCCCGTGGCCCGCGCCGTCGGTGGACACCACCGCGCTGCCGGCGACGGCGCCGTCGCGCACATCGTAGATCCTGAACTGTTCCGTGTGGCCGAAATGCTGAAACACCCGGCCGTTTTCATAAGTGACCGCTATTTTCATTCGTACTTCCTCCTGATAGTCTTTATAGTTTTATTGAATATAATTATTGACATATATCAATAATTATATTTAAAATTAGTGCGGAGCCGCCGTGCCCCGCACTAATTTCCCGTTTTATGACAGGGACAGCCCCGGCCGCAATGGCTGGTCTCGCAGCTGCGGCGGACGCAGTTTCTGCCGCAGCAGTCCTGCGCGTCGGCACAGAGATCGTAGCACCCGCCGGTGATGACCAGCCGTTTGCCGTTGACCAGCGCGTCGGCCACCTTCTC
The DNA here is from genome assembly GCA_035352555.1 of Oscillospiraceae bacterium. Classification (GTDB taxonomy): domain Bacteria; phylum Bacillota; class Clostridia; order Oscillospirales; family Oscillospiraceae; genus UBA2922. The sequence continues at coordinate 18,608 of DAOPXW010000021.1, read as the reverse complement.
CCGCGCGGCGTTATACACCGCCTGTACCGTGGTGCGGGCCACGTTCATCTGCGCGGCGCAGTCGTCCTGCGTGAGACGGAGGTAGTCGATGAGCCGCAGGGCCTCGAACTCATCCACCCCCAGCTCCACTACGGCGTCGCACTTCCGCCCGCAGGGCAGGAATTCCAGGGTCTGCGGAAGGGCGCAGACCTGTCTTTTTTTCATCGGGCGCGGCAAAAGGCGGCACCTCCCTCTCATTTTATGGTATTATACATCCGCCGCCGAAAAGATGCAACCCAGGCAATCCGGCGAATGTGTCGGTTGCGCCGGTCTGCGGCGGGGTGTTAAAATAACCGCAAGGTGATATGAATGGATCTCTATCAATGGTATGCCGGCCGGGTAGCCGAGCTGTCCGGCACCGACCCGGCCCGGGCGCGGCGGCTGCTGCTGACCGGCTACCGGGCCAATCTGGCGGCGTTAAAAACCGGACTGGCCGGGAAAGAGCTGTCCCCCGTGCGGCGCTATGCCGCCGTGGAAGTGATGAAGCTGATCATCAGCGCCCTGTCCAGGCCGCAAAATGCCGCCATGGTGAGCCTTTTCGTCCCCTGCGAGGCTATTCTGGCCGCGGGGATGGCCCCCTATTCCGTGGAGGCCGTGTCCGGCTATCTCATGGGAGCCGGGGTGGAAAAGCACTTTCAGGAGCTGGCGGCCGAGCGGAGCGTGCCGGAAACGCTGTGCTCCTTCCACCGCACCTTCCTGGGCGCGGCGGACAGCGGGCTGCTGCCGCCGCCGCGCTGCATTGTCTACACCAACGTGGCCTGCGACGGCAACATGGTCAGCTTTCCCTATCTGCGGGACCGCTTTTCCGTGCCCAGCTTTTTCATCGACGTGCCCTACGAAAAGTCCGAAGACGCGGTGCGGGACGTGGCCGGGCAGCTGGAGCGCCTGACCGCGTTTATCGGCGACGTGACCGGGAAAGTCATCACCCGGGAGGCCGTGGCGGAAAACGTCCGCCGCAGCCGCATTTCCGGCGAGCAATACCGCCGGTATCTGGCCATGGAAAAGAAAAAGCGGCTCATCGACGACGTGACGGACGAGATGTACGCCGTGTTCATGAGCCACAGTCTGCTGGGTTCGGCCACGGCGGAGACCTATTTCACCCGGCTCGCCGCCGAAATGGACGCCGCGCCCCCATCCGACGCCCTGCGGCTCTTGTGGTTACATACCATTCCCTATCTGCAGCCCTCCGTGCGCGCACTGCTCAACCACAGTGACCGCGCCTTTATCACCGCCTGCGACCTGTGCTACGACAGTCTGACAACGCTTCAGGACGAAACCGACCCCTACGTCTCCATGGCGCGGCGGCTGGTCTGCAGCGTGTTCAACGGTTCCCCCCAGGATCGGATCCGGCGGGCGGCGGAGGCGGCGGAGCGCACCGGCGCGGACGGGGCTGTGATTTTCGCCCACATGGGCTGCAAGGCCACCATCGGCGCGGCCGGGCTGATGCGGGAAGCGCTGGAAAGAAACGGCGTGCCCGCCGTGATTCTGGACGGCGACGCCTGTGCCCCCGCAAACACCGGGGACGGGCAGCTCTCTACCCGGCTGGGCGCATTTCTGGAGATGCTGGAGGCGCGGAAATGATCCGTTATGTGTGCAAATATACCCCTGTGGAACTGCTGCGTGGCTTCGGCGCGGAGTGCGCCGTGCTGGATGAGGCGCCGGAGAGCCTTGAGCTGGGCGAACGGGCATCCCACCCCAACCTGTGCGGTTTCGGCAAGGCGGTGCTGCAGGCCGCGCTGGCCGGGCGGGCCGACGAGCTGGTGCTGGTGAACTGCTGCGACGTGATGCGCCGCATCTACGATGTGCTCATCCAAAAGGGCTGCTGCCGTTTCGTCTATCTGCTGGACCTGCCCCACACGGACAACGACTGCCAGCGGCGGCGCTTTGCCCGGGAAATTCAAAAGCTGGGCGACGCTTACGCCGCCACCAGCGGACAGACCTTTGACCGCGCCCGCTTTCTGGCCGCCTTTGAGACGCCATGTCACGGCGCCGAGCCCTACATCGCGCTGCTGGGCGCCCGGGCGGGGTCGGCATTGGAAAACCGGCTGTCCGCCGCGCTGGACGCCCCGGTGCGCAATCTCACCTGCGTTGGCAGCCGCGCCGTCTCCCCCGCCGGTCTTTCAGGCGCGGAGGGCGATGCGCTGATAACGGCCTACGCCGGAGCGCTGCTTTCGCAGCTGCCCTGCCGCCGGATGGAGGATCACGCCGCCCGCCGGGCGCTGTTTGAGGACCCCGCCCTGCTGGGCGTGGTCTACCACACCATCAAATTCTGCGATTACTACGGGCTGGAATACGCCGCCGCGCAAAAACTCTGCGCCGCGCCCATGACCCGCATCGAAACCGACGGCTCGGCCCAGTCCGAAGGGCAGCTGTCCACCCGCATCGAGGCTTTCGCGGAGACGCTGGGCCGGCGCAGGGCTGCGCCGGCTCCCGCGTCGGGCGACTATTTTGCCGGCGTGGACAGCGGTTCCGCCAGCACCGACGCCGTTATCATCGACCGGCAGGGGCAACTCCTGGGCAGCAGCATTTTGCCCACCGGCGGCGGGGCGCGAAAGAGCGCCGCTCTGGCGCTGGACGCGGCGCTGCTGGACGCGGGTCTCGCCCGATCCAAGATCGCCCGGGTCGTGGCCACCGGCTATGGCCGGGAGAACATCGGCGGCGGCGAGAGCGTCACCGAGATCAGCTGCCACGCACGGGGCGCCCATTTTCTGCGGCCCGGCGTCCGCACGGTCATCGACATCGGCGGGCAGGACAGCAAGATTATCCGGCTGGACGGGGACGGCCGGGTGCTGTCCTTCGCCATGAACGACAAGTGCGCGGCAGGCACCGGGCGCTTCCTGGAGATGATGGCCCGGACACTGGGGCTGACGCTGGAGGAGATGAGCCGCGCCGGGCTGGAATGGCGGGAGGACCTGACCATCTCCAGCACCTGCACGGTCTTTGCGGAATCCGAAGTGGTGTCGCTGGTGGCGCGCAACGTGCCCACGCCGGACATCGTCCACGGCCTGAACAAGGCCGTGGCGGCCAAGGTCGCCGCCCTGCTGGGGCGTCTCGGCGGGGAAGGCGAATATATGATGACCGGCGGCGTGGCCCAAAACGAGGGTGTGGCGCGCGCCATCGAGGCGCGGCTGGGCGAAAAAATCACCGTCTGCCCGGAGGCCCAGCTCTGCGGCGCGCTGGGCGCGGCCCTGTTCGCCGCGGGGCTGGCGGAAAAGAGCTCTATTGACAAGGAACCTCAGATCCCCCGGAAATTAAAATAATGCCCGCACCGGCAGGTGCGGGCATTATTTTTGGAGCTGGGGGGCGACTTGAACCCCGGACCTCTGGTTGCAGATAAGGGGAAATCGAACGTGTTATTCCCCATTTTACTTCGGATAGCCGGATAAACGTATCGGAAGTAATCAGGTCTGTCAAGAGTAAGGCTGGCCGCTGCAATACGCATAGATTCCGCCATCGCCAAACAGTTCATTGCACATGGTGTTGATATCCAGGCTCGAAAACAGCGTTGGGTACAGCGTACTGGCAATATAGAGTTTGGCGGCTAGTTTACCTGCATCGGAGTCCATCAGTTCCCGCGAAAGTATTAGTATCCGGTTGTCAACCAACGCGCGCGTCGTATCCCAGCCGGGGCGGGCACGGATAGCGCTGCAGATTTCTTTTGCCGCGTCGGTATTCTCCGCTGTGCTGCCAAGCACATCAGTTGAAACAAATTTCACGATAAGCTCCGGGTTCTTCTTGATAACCCAACTGTCATCAACCATTGTGTTATCTCCCAGTTTTTCCGCAATATTAAAGCATCCTGACTGCAGCACGAGCTTGTTCTCTTCTGAGCCACGGCTGAACGTCTGATAATTGTCCTCGCCTTCCACATAGATATAACACACCTGGCACGGATACAGCTGCCCGACCCCATTGTCAAGAAAATCTGCGTATTTATCCGTTATCGTCTCAACGCTGCCGCCTTCGCCTGACGGCTTTGTCTGGCCTCCGTCGTCTGTTGGCTGAGTAACCGTAGCTTCGTCGGCCCCGGTGTCGCCTGCGGTATCCTGACTTTCTCCGCTCTGATTTCCAGTGGAGGCGCTCTGATCTGCGCTGGCAGCGGGAACTTCTATCGCAGCCACCGCATCGTGGCTGACCGACGCCTCCAAGTGGGTCTCCGGCACGACCTCCGGGCTTGCCTCCGGCGGCGGCGCGGCGTTATCCGTATCCTGCTGCGTATTCTCCTGTGAATCGTCCTGCTGACCATTGTCAATATAGGCCGTATCGTTTTTGGCATAAGTCGTTCTCTGCCGGGAGCCGGAGAAGAACAGCACACCGGAGAAGCAAAGCACCAGGACAAGCTCCATTACAAGGGATAAAATTTTCTTTGCCTTCATTCTTTTTCCCCAGCTCACAGAAAATAGCGGTATTTTATTTCAAACCGCGTGAATGCTCCAACATGCCCTCTGACAGCCTGCGCGGTATCGTCAAGGAATTCTCTCATGCAGCCGCGCTCCTTCTCACTCATCGCATGGCCGCTGTATGTGGCTTTCTCCCACAGCTCGGCCGCCCCGGAATACTTCCTGCCGTATTCCTCCGACAGCATCTTTGATATCCGCCTTGAATACTGCGAGAACAGCCTGTTGTCTGTTTTTAGCCCGCACACTTTCAGCCAGTCTACCGAGTGCCGGAACATTCCGTCGATCGCTGCGGCGCAGTCGGAAGACTCAAAAACCTTGCGGCGTCTTCGCGCTTTGCGCATCCGCACAAAATATCCTGTAAACAGCGCCAGCAACATGACGCCAATCAGTATCCATGACCACGGAAGTCTTGTGTGCGCCAGCCCGGCCTTGTTGCCCTCGAAATGTTTTTCATAATTTGTCTTGAAGCTGTTGCCGGCAGATATGCCGTCAGTGTTGTCAGACACCTTGTCTTCCTCGAGACTTGTATTTTCTGTTTCCTCCTGTATCTGTTCCTGCCGCTGTTTAATGGCATTGAATACCTGCTGCTGGACATGCTCATCAAGCAAATCCCGGATATCCTCCGCCAACACGGTCTGCTGCGCGTTTGGTCCGGTATAGGCGGCCAGAACAGCAAACGACAGAGCCAACGCGATTACCAGCAGCGCTGCGTTTGAAGCAGCCGGCTTGCCAATATGCCGGTAATGCAGGACTCCCAGCCCAACAAAAGCAAACAATATCAGCGTCCATAGCTGCGGAAATATGCCATAGTATATTTCCGCAGCTACTGCCATCAAAAAAGCGATTCCCAGCAGCGATCCATTTTTCTGCCTCACCGCGAAGTGGCACAATACTGCAAATATTGTGAAGATATATATCATCGCTGCGGTTATACACAGACTGTATTCCCCCGCATCGGCAGAAACAGAGAACTTACTATATATGTACTTCTGGCTCTTTTCGCTTGCGGAAAACACCTGATTCAGTATGAGCTTCCCCCCGTCAAGGACCTCGCTGTGCCAGATTATCGCAGCGATGACCAATACCGCCGCAAGTATACAGTTCACAATCCATTTCGGCTTTCCGCCCGGCGTGAAATGCTCGCCGAGGGAGACCGCCGCGCCGACTGCCAGCGCCGCCCAAGGAAGATCGTTAAATCCCAGCATAGCCAAAAATACGCCGCTGAAAGAACTATAAAGAGCAAGGGACAGCAGCATAGTGAATATGTAATCACTGCCGCTTTCCTCTTTCTTTTCTTCCGCGAAGCTCAATCCGGCGATCCTGTTTTCTCTTGTTTTTTCCCCCATAAAACTATCAAAGCTCCAGCTTGCGCAGATCACACTTATAATCTTCTGCTGAAAATGACAGCGAATATATGCCGTCCGGTCTCATACCGTCATTCTCCGGCGCGCCTCCGGCAAGCAGTATGGTTACCCTGTTGCCGTTATACAGAGCCGTGATATCCGGCTCAATGTATGAAGACACTACAACGACATGCGCATAGGCGCACTGCGCGTAAAACTGACGGAAGCACGCAGCAACCGTTGTATTGCCGGCACATACCGTGTTTGACAGAAAATGGCCGACGATCGTCGATATATCTTCAGTAGTCTTTATATCGTATTCCTCATATAGCCCTGTCTCAGTGTTTTTCCACCCAAGGGTATGGGATATTCCCTGCCTCACGAGTTCTCGGGAAACGGAAAAAAACGCTTCCGCCATAACATCTTTCTCATTCGCAGACGGCATGTCGATACCGGGAATGATGGAGGTCTCTGCCAGTACCAGGAACCTTTCAACGACCGGTAAGCCAAGCTCGCGGACCATCAGCCGGTCAAGTTTCTGCGACAGCTTCCAGTGGATGCTTTTTATTGAATCTCCAGGTATGTATTCTCTAATGCCAAAAATCTCGCTTGGGTCTGTACCCGGTCGGGCCGTGGAATATTCATCGCTGTCCACAATGACATTGATGTCCTCAATAAGGGCAATCTCCAGATCAAAACACCGGGGAGCAACACAAACACGTTTTCGTTCAAATCCTTTGACTTTCCGTGATATCAGGCCAAAAGTATCCTTAACTCTCGCTCCGGCATCGGTAATATCAATAACGCCGCAATATTTTGAACATAGTTTAACCGCGGCTTCCGCGCAGGATCTTGATTTGCAGGACACCAGAACCACATTTTCTGTCTTTTCTCCTGTAAATCTGTTTTCGCAGACGATGCGAAATTCCCCTCTCTGCAGCGGTAGTATTCCGTTATTTGTGACCTTCAGGATTCCGGAAAACGAGGCCTCTTTGCTTGCCGCTTCAGGGAACTCAAGCTCAGCAGCAATATGTTTTGCCGATAATTCCGCTGCTGCTGCCAGCAGCACCGGTATCAGCACCGACAGCAGCAAAACGATGAGTGTGCCGGCATTGTTTGCAAATAAATATAAGGCCGAGACGCCGATGAGCCATATCAGCCAGACGATTACGTTCTTCCACATCTTACCTTACCGCTTTGCTTTTTTAATTGAGGATAATATGATGCGTGCAAACATCACTAAGCGCCGATTAAAACAATGCTGATTGCGGCTTGCCGGAAATTCGGTTTATTTTGTGTCCCAGCAAAATAGAAGAAGGCATATTCCCCCGCTCTGAGGGGAATATGCCTTCTGGCATTTTTACTCCATAATTCCGTTTAGCGCAAAATTTATTATCGCTTTTTTCAGCAGGAAACGAGTAACTGAACCGGTGGCGCAGGAAGGAATCTGCCAGCAAATTAACTATATTTGAAAATAACATCATCCTTTGTTTTTTACAACCCCGTGGGGGGGATAGAAATGGAAAAGTTATACATTTTGCAATCGTCAGTATAGACAGTTAGCCCCGTATATATAACATCAGGCAAACGCGGGGGAATTTTGATGGGGAATTGCATTGGGAAGCGTAAAACCGCTTAATGAAGTACCTGAAATGCAATACCGGTTTTGCTGCTGTGACAGTCAAACGGTTGTTGAGAATTATTATTAGTATACAAACTATACCAAAAAGTATACAGCCCGGGGCACCCGGGCCGTATGCCTTTTGTGCTTTTTTCAGGGAGGGTTCCTCTATGTGGGAGTTGTATGACGCGCTGATAAGCAAGATTCCCGATGATATTGAGGTTACGAAATTTCTCTCCGGCAGCTCCATGACCTATGTCTGTGCGGGAGATGCGGCCGGTGTCTGCGAGACCATAGGCGGCGGACTTTATAGCGGATGGGGCGCAAAAACAGGGCAGGTTCCTATCGGTGCCCGCCCTGTTCTTTCTATATTTTTGCCCTTGTGGGTCAGGTTGTGGGTCAGAAAATTTAGAAAAATAAAAAAAGCACCCGATTTTTAAATAAAACCGGGTACTTCTGGAGCTGGATCGGGGATTCGAACCCCGGACCTCATGATTACGAATCAGGCGCTCTACCGACTGAGCTAATCCAGCGCGCTAAAACCTGTTCCTACCTTTCAGCGCGCCGCAGTGCGCCGAAAGCCGCCCGATTTCAGACGGCGTTGGTATTTTAGCACATCCCATAGGGAAAAGTCAACAGTAGGCTTCTCCACAGTATTACTATCCGTATATTGTTGGTACAACTTGTTGTTACTATCGTTGCCAAAGGCCTTTCAGCTCTTTCTTCGACAGCGTTCGACGCCTTGATTTTTCAGGCATTTTCCCTGCCAGTTTTGGGTAATTAAGTTTACATAATTGTATGAAATAATTTCTATTCAAAGAGTTATCAACACTTCCAACAGAGTTTTCAACAGGTATATTTCGCTGATTTTTCAATGTTTTATATAATTACATTTAAATTTTCGGCTATCCATGATGACTTAAATTACAATTAAGAGACAGATTTTAGTTTACATAAAATAGCGTATGGAGCGTTGCCCTGCAAAAAAATGCGGCAGGTGTCCCCTGCCGCATTTTATCTTGCAGAAAGCATTCCGCTGTCCGCCATGGAGACAAACTCTCCGCCCGCGACGATGATATGGTCGATGAGGCCGATGCCCACCAGATTCAGCGCCGAAGCCAGCTGTCTGGTGGTGAGCTCGTCCTCCTTTGAGGGGATAGCCAATCCGTTGACATGGTTGTGCGCCAGAATCACGGCGGCGGCGTTTTGCCGCAGCGCCAGCTCCACGATCTTGCGTACGCTGACCTCGGCGGAATTCACCACGCCCCGGCCCACCTCGGTGCAGGACAGCACCCGGTGCACGGAATCCAGGCAGGCCAGATAGACGACCTCGTCCGTCTCGTAGAGGAAGCGCGGGACAAAGAAACACCCCGCCGAGGCGGGATCGCTGAGGGCGTGGGCGGCAGTTCCCTCCCGCTCCATCATATAACGGCGGCTGACCTGCGGAATGAGACGCAGCAGCGCGGCGGCGCTGTCGCCCACGCCCTCCACCCTGGCCAGCTCCTCCGCCGGGGCTTCCAGCACGCCGGGCAGCGAGCCGAAGCGATCCAGCAGGCGGTGGGCGACGACATTGGTGTCGCACCGGGGCAGCGCATAAAAAAGCAGCAGCTCCAGCACATTGATATCGTCAAAATTGTCGAGACCGTGCTCCAAAAAGCGGGTCTTCATCCGCCCGCGGTGCCCGTCATGGACGCCCATCTTCCCTCACCTGCCCTCCTGTGTCAAAGCGCTCAGATTTCCATGGTGGCGTAGGCGTTGAGGCTGCTGTCGCCCCGGACGCCCGCAAGATACTCATAATAGCCCTGGCAGCCGATCATGGCGGCGTTGTCGCCGCAGAGCTTCAGCGGCGGAACGAACAGCTGCGCGCCGGCCTTCTCCGCGGCGGCCTTGAAATCGGCACGGATGCGGGAGTTGGCGGCCACGCCGCCCGCCACGGCGATCTTATCATAGCCCAGCATCCTGGCGGCCTGCAGGGTTCGGGGTACCAGCGAATCGCTGACGGCCTTGGTAAAGGACGCGGCCAGCGACGCGCGGTCCAGTTCCTCGCCCTTCTGCTCGGCGTTGTGCACCAGATTGATCACCGCGGTCTTGAGCCCGGAAAAGCTCATATCGTAAGGGTTCCCGTCCACGCGGGAGACGGGAAATCCGTATCTGCCGTCATCGCCGGTCCTGGACAGATCGTCGATGGGCTTGCCGCCGGGATAAGGAAGGCCCAGCACCCGGGCGGTCTTGTCGAAGCATTCCCCCGCCGCGTCGTCCCGGGTGGCGCCGAGAATGACCATATCGGTATAATCCCGCACGTCCACCAGAAGGGTGTTGCCGCCGGAGATTGCCAGGCACAGGAACGGCGGCGTCAGCTCCGGGTAGGCGATGTAATTTGCCGCGATATGGCCCCGGACATGGTGCACCGGGATCAGGGGGATGTTCAGCGCCAGCGCGCAGGCCTTGGCAAAGTTCACGCCCACCAGCACCGCGCCGATGAGTCCCGGCGCATAGGTGACGGCCACGGCGTCGATATCCGCGCGGGTGACGCCCGCCGCCTCCAGCGCCCGGGTGGAGAGGCGGGAGATGACCTCCACATGGCTGCGCGCCGCGATCTCGGGCACGACGCCGCCGTAGATGGCGTGCAGATCGGCCTGGGAAAAGACCTGGTCGGTCAGTACGTTCCGCCCGTCCTCCACCACCGCTACGGCGGTCTCGTCGCAGGAGGACTCAAATGCCAGTATCTTCAAGTTTTATGCCTCGTTTCGTCAAAAAGAGTGTCATCAGTATAGCATCCTCGCGGGGCTTTTCATAGTAATTTTTCCGGCGGCCCACAACGGTAAAGCCGTGTTTTTCATAGAGGGCGCGGGCCGCGGCGTTCGTCTCGCGGACTTCAAGCGTGAGAAAAGCGAGCGTGCGCGCGGAGGCCCGCTCCTTCAGCGCGTCGATCAGCGCGCCGCCCACGCCCAGTCGCCGATACGCCGGCGAGACGGCGACATTGGAGATGTAACCCTCGTCCGCGGCGAGCTGCGCGCCCACATAGCCCGCCACGGCGCCGGCCTCATCCACGGCGGCAAGGAACAGATGTTCCCCGTCCGGCAGCTGACCGGTGAGCTGCGCCATTGTCCACGGGACAGAGAAGCATTCCTGCTCGATGCGCTCGATGCCCGGCAGCAGACCGGCATCGGCGTCGATCACCCGAAAGGCCATCAGCCGTCATCCTCGCACAGCTCGTCGATGAGATACTCGATCTCCTCTTTCATTCGCCTGGCGGTCTTGCCCCAGCCGTGCTTGAGCAGCGGCGGCTTGATGTCCGTCTCGCCCAGGCAGAGAATCTGCTCGTCAAACTGCGGGAAACGGGTGTACAGGGCGTCGGCCTGTGCCATGGTCATGCACAGCATCACATCGTAGTCCTTGAGCACCAGATCCCGCACCAGCACGGCGGCCTGTCCGCCCGCCATGGAAAAGCCCAGTTCCCCGGCCGCGGCCTCCGCGTCCGGGTTGAGCTTGCCGGAAAATTCGGTGAGACCGGCCGGCGCCACGGTCACTTCGCCGCAGCGGGTCTGGGAGAGCTTGCGGAACATGGCGGCGGCCATGGGGGCCAGGGCGGCGCCGTCGTCGTCCACAAACAGAATGGAATCGGCCTTGATCGTGCCGTATTTGCGCTTCTCCGCCTGCTCCTCGTCCCATTTTTCCAGCGTGTGGTCACCGGCCATGCTCTCCACATGGTGGGTCAGCTCGTGGCGCAGGGTCTTGCGCAGTTCCTCCGTGAACCGATCCTGGTCCAGATCGCCGAACAGCTCCACAAAGGAGCCGTAGAAGATCTCAATGTAGCGGCCCATCCCATCCACATGGTACAGGCCCATAGTGTAGTCACCGGCGTCGTTTTTGCGGGTCTCCTCAATGAGGTTTACGCCGCCGTTCAGCCTTTCGTAGATGCCGTCGGGCAGTTCCTCGATGAGATCGTCCAGAATAACGGCGGCTTCATCAAATGTGATCATTGTCTCGTCCTTCTTTCTTTAATGCGCCTGAGCCCAGGTCACGCCGGATTTGGCTTCCGCCGGCAGGGGCACGGCCAGATGCACCACGTTTTCCATTTCTTCCTCCAGCAGCTTTTTCACGGTCTCCGCCTCGTCCGCAGGGCATTCCACGATAAGCTCGTCGTGTACCTGCAAAATGAGCTGCGCCGCAAGGCCCTCCCTGCGGAGCCGCGCCGCCACGTTGACCATGGCCAGCTTGATGATGTCGGCGGCGGTGCCCTGAATGGGCATATTCAGCGCCACCCGCTCCCCGAAGGAGCGCTGGGCGAAGTTGGAGGATTTCAGCTCCGGCAGCGAACGGCGGCGGCCGTAAAGCGTCTCCACATAGCCGTCCCGCTTGGCCTTTTCGATGATGCCGTCCATATAGGCCCGCACGCCGCTGTACTTTTCATAATAGGCGTCCATATAGGCCTTGGCCTCCGCCGTGGACACGCCGATGTCGTTGCCCAGCGACCAGGGGGAGATGCCGTAAACAATGCCGAAATTCACGGCCTTGGCCCGGCCGCGCAGCAGCGGGGTGACGGCTTCCACCGGCACGCCGAACACCTGCGAGGCGGTGACGGTGTGAAAATCCATGCCGCTCAAAAAAGCCTCCCGCATGGCCTTGTCGCCGGAGATATGGGCCAGCAGCCGCAGCTCGATCTGGCTGTAATCCGCGTCCACCAGCAGATTGCCCGGCCCGGCCGTGAACATTTTGCGAATCTCGCCGCCCAGCTCGCTGCGCACGGGGATGTTCTGCAGATTCGGCTCCGTGGAGGACAGCCGACCCGTGGCGGTGACGGTCATCTGGAAGCTGGTGTGGATGCGCCCGTCCGGCGAGATGACCTTCAGCAGGCCGTCGGCATAGGTGGATTTGAGCTTGGTCAGCGTGCGGTAATCCAGAATGTCCCGGATGATGGGGTGCTTGCCCTGCAGCTTTTCCAGCACGTCCGCGTTGGTGCTCCAGCCGGTCTTGGTCTTTTTGCCCGAAGGCAGCTGCAGATCGTCGTACAGCACCTCGCCCAGCTGCTTGGGGGAATTGATGTTGAATTCCCGGCCGGCCCGGGCCCAGATAGTCTTCTGCAGGGCGTCAATGGTGCCGGTCATGCCCGCGCCGTAATCGAACAGCGCCTTTTTATCCACCAGAAAGCCCACCCGCTCCATGTCCGCCAGCACGCGGCACAGCGGCAGTTCGATATCGTACAGCAGCTTGCGCATGCCGCCGTCCCGGATGGCCTTGTCCAGCACGGGATAGAGCCGCCACAGCGCCTCCGCGCCGTGCTTCTCCTCCCCCAGATAGCGAACGCTCAGCCGCTGGGGGGAATAATCGGATTCCGTGGATTCCAGCAGATAGGCGGCCAGCGCCGTGTCAAAGACGAAGCCCTCCGCGGGCAGTTTTTCCGCCAGCAGGAGATTCATCAGGTCCTTGATGTTCTGGGATACCTTTTTGACCTCCGGGGAAAAGAGGGCGCGGAGCAGATCGTTGTAGCCCTCCCCCACGGCGCTCCAGTTCAGACGCCACACCTGCCGCCCATCGCAGACCTCCAGCCCGTCCAGCCCGTCGGCCGGCAGCACGGCCGCGTAATCCGCCGCGGCCAGCGCCGCGCAAAACTGCGGCAGCGTCTCCGCCGTCACATCCGTTTCCGGCAAAGCCGCGCTCTTTGCGGCGGCGGCGGCCTCCGCCCCGGCCGTGAGGCCCCACTTGTCGATAAATTTGTTGAAGCCCAGCCGGTGGAAAAGTTCATACAGCGCCGGAGAGGCCGTCCGCTGCCAGAGGTTGGCCTCCGGCGCGAAGTCCACCGGGGCCTCGCGGCTGATGGTGGCAAGCCGGTAGGACTGAAAAGCGCTGTCCCGGCCCTCGGCCAGCTTTTTGCGCACGACGTCCCTGACGTCGAGGGTGTCCAGCCCGTCATAGATTCGCTCTATCGTCGTATAGCGCTGTATGAGGTCCATGGCGGTCTTCTCCCCCACCCCGGGCACGCCCGGAATGTTGTCGGAAGGATCGCCCATCAGGGCCTTGAGGTCCACGATGTGCGCGGGATCGAAGCCGTATTCCGCGCGAAAGACCTCGGGCGTGTATTCCTGCGTCTCGGTCTGCCCCATCCGGGACTTGACGTGAAAGACATGGGTGGTGTCGGTGATGAGCTGGAAGGAGTCCTTGTCGCCGGTGACAATGAGGCAGTCCCAGCCCGCGTCCTCGCACTTCTTTCCCGCGGTGCCCAGAATATCGTCGGCCTCCCAGCCGGCGCACTCATAGCGGCGGATGCCCATGGCGTCCAGCACGTCCTTCAGCACGGGCATCTGCTTCACGAGATCGTCCGGCATGGGCCTGCGCTGGGCCTTGTAATCCGCAAAGGCCTCGTGGCGGAAGGTGGGCGCGTGAACGTCGAAGGCCACGCAGACGCTGTCCGGCCTCTGCTCGTCCAACAGCTTCTGCAGGATGGCGACGAAGCCGTAGACGCCGTTGGTTGGCGCTCCGTCCGGCGCGGTGAGCATCCGCACCCCGTAAAAGGCGCGGTTGACGATGCTGTTGCCGTCCAGGATCATTAATTTCATGAATCTGCCTCCAATTTGGTGCCGCAGACCTGCTCAAGGTCGGCGCGGTAGCCTTTCAGCGTATTGTAGAGCTTTTCGGTCAGGATGCCGCCGCGGTCGTCGCCCGCTTCATAATCCGCGATGGCGGCGTTGAGATCCCACACGCGGAAACGCCAGCCCGCGCCGGTGATGCCCAGGTCCTGCGTGTCGATAAGGGCCATGGGGACATAGCTCGCCTTCTCCAGCGTGGTCTTGCCGGTGACGGTGTCCTTGGCGATCTCCAGCTGCACCATGGCCGTGAGCGTGCAGTATTTGTGGTCGGTCTCCTTCATGTTGGCCAGCAGGTTTCCCAGGCAATAACAGATGAAGCCGGTTTTTTCATTGCCGTTCTCATCCGTGACGGTGACGGTCTCCATAGGCTCCGGCACGTGGGGGTGCCCGCCCAGAACGAGATCGACGCCGTGGGAAAACCAGTATTTCGCCAGCGCTTCCTGCGCGGGCTGCTTGGCCGGGATATACTCCGTGCCCCAGTGGGCGATGACCGCGATGAGGTCGGGCTTGAGGGACTTGGCGTAGGCAAGGTCGGCGTCCAGAAGCCCGTAATCGACTTTCGAAAACGAAGTCATATAATCGGTGTAGAGAAGATTGACGGCGTAGGGCGCATTGGTCGTGGGGATGCCGTTGGTGCCGTAGGTGTAGTCGAGAAAGGCGATGCGGATGCCGTTGACATCCTCTACCACCACGCCGTGATCCGCGTCCCTTTCCGCCTGCGTGCGGTAGGTTCCCACGTGGTCGAGGCCGGCCTTGTCCAGCACGTCCAGCGTGCGGGCCACGCCGGCCTTGCCGCCGTCCATGGCATGGTTGGAAGCCGTGGCCACCAGATCGAAGCCCACGGTCCTGAGGCTCGCCGCCAGCCCGTCCGGCACCAGAAACAGCGGGTAGCCCTGATAATTGCTCTTGACAAAGGCCCCCTCAAAGCAGCACAGCGCCAGATCGGCGTCGGAAACGTAGTGGGACACATCCTCGAACAGCGGCGTGAAATCGTAGCCGCCATCCGCCGTGCGGCACTGGTTGACGACCGACGTGTGCAGCACCAGATCGCCCGCCACCGTGATGCTGGCCCGCAGGGGCGTCGGCGCGGGTGTGGGCGTGGGGGCGGCGGCAGTCTCCGCCGGGGGTGAGGCCGCTTCGGTTTCGGGGGCCGTTTTGGGGCTGAGACACAGCGCGCACAGCAGCAGCGCCAGCAGGACCAGAAGACCGGGAAGAATTTTTTTCATTTTGTACCTCGCAGCAGGATGATCTCATCCCGCAGTTCCGCCGCTATCTCGAATTCCAGCATCTTGGACGCTTCGCGCATCTGCTTTTCCAGCTTTTCGATGGTCTCCCGGCGTTCCTTGTCCGTCATTTTCACGCCGTCCCTGCGATGGATGGACTTGTTGGCGTCGCCGGAAATCTCCAGCAGCTCCCGGACGCTCTTGACGATGGTCTGGGGCACGATGCCGTTGGCCCTGTTATAGGCGTCCTGCCTGGCACGGCGGCGCCGGGTCTCGTCGATGGCGGCGCGCATGGACGGAGTCTCCGTGTCGGCGTACATGATCACCAGGCCGTCCGCGTTGCGCGCGGCGCGGCCCACGGTCTGGATCAGGCTGGTCTCGCTGCGGAGAAAGCCCTCCTTGTCGGCGTCCAGAATGGCCACAAGGCTCACCTCCGGGATGTCCAGCCCCTCCCGCAGCAGGTTGATGCCCACCAGCGCGTCGAATTCGCCCAGACGCAGGTCGCGGATGATCTCCATGCGCTCCATGGTGTCGATGTCGTGGTGCATATAGCGGCATTTAATGCCGGCGTTGGTCAGATATTCCGCCAGATCCTCCGCCATGCGCTTGGTGAGGGTGGTCACAAGCGTGCGCTGGTGCTTCTCCACCCGCTGATTGATCTCGCCGATGAGATCGTCGATCTGCCCGGCGATGGGCCGGACGGAGATTTCCGGGTCCAGCAGGCCCGTGGGCCGGATGATCTGCTCCGCCACCTGGCCCGAGCGGCTGCGCTCGTACTCCCCCGGCGTGGCGGAGACATACACCACCTGATTGACCCGCTGCTGGAATTCCTCGAACTTCAGAGGGCGGTTGTCGAAGGCGGAGGGCAAACGGAAGCCATACTCCACCAGCGTCTCCTTGCGGGCCCGGTCGCCCCGGTACATGGCGCGCACCTGGGGCAGCGTGACGTGGCTCTCGTCGATAAACATCAGAAAATCTCTCGGCATGTAGTCCAGCAGCGTCATGGGCGCGCTGCCGGGGGCTCTGCCCGAGATGACGCGGGAATAGTTTTCGATGCCGGAGCAGTAGCCCAGCTCCTGCATCATCTCGATATCGTAGTCGGTGCGCTGGCGGATGCGCTGGGCCTCCAGCAGCTTGCCGGCGGCCTCGAAGTCCCGCACCCGCCGGTCGCACTCGTCCCGAATCTGGCCGATGGCGCGCTCCATCTTGTCCTTGGTGGTGACATAGTGGCTGGCGGGATAGATCACCACATGGCTGAGCGTTTTTTCCGCGGCCCCGGTGACCGGGTTGAATTCGCTGATGCGGTCGATCTCGTCGCCGAAGAACTCGATCCGGACGGCGCGGTCCTTATAATAGGCGGGGAAAATCTCCACCGTGTCGCCCCGGACGCGGAACATGTTGCGCTCGAAGGCGATGTCGTTTCGCTCGTAGCGGCAGTCGATGAGCTTGCGCAGCAAGGCGTCGCGCTCCCACACCGCGCCCGGGCGCAGCGACACCGCCAGCGCGGCGAAATCCTCCGGCTCGCCCAGACCGTAGATGCAGCTCACCGAGGCCACCACGATCACGTCCCTCCGCTCCAGCAGCGAGAAGGTTGCGCTGAGCCGCAGGCGGTCGATCTCGTCGTTGATCTCGGCGTCCTTTTCAATATAGGTATCCGTGTGGGGAATGTAGGCCTCCGGCTGATAATAGTCGTAATAGGACACAAAATACTCCACGGCGTTATCCGGGAAAAATTCCTTGAATTCACTGCACAGCTGGGCGGCCAGCGTCTTGTTGTGGGCCAGCACCAGCGTGGGCCGCTGGACGCGCTCGATGACCTTGGCCATGGTGTAGGTCTTGCCGGAGCCGGTGACGCCCAGCAGCGTCTGCTCGGAAAGCCCCGCCTCCACGCCGTCCGCCAGCGCGCCGATGGCCTCCGGCTGGTCGCCGGAGGGGGAATACTCGCTTACGACCCTGAATTCGCCCATAGTACGCTCCAAACATTATTTTTCATAATATTGTACCATACATCGCGCCGATTGAAAACAGGTCCCGGCAAAAAAAGAGCGGCCCTTGGACGGGCCGCGGCCGAAAAGGAGGGCAAGGGAGCGGGCGGATGACGTCCTTTTGTTCGCCGGAATAAAATAACGTCGGAGCAAAGCGGTCTTTGCCCCGACGTGGTGCCGGAAGCGGGGGTCGAACCCGCATGGTGTCGCCACCACTGGATTTTGAGTCCAGCACGTCTGCCAATTCCATCATTCCGGCGTATAGGCGTGATTATAAACCATGGCGCGGAATTTTTCAAGCATCTTTCGCGGCGATGTTTCCAACTGCTTTTTCCATTGAAAATTTGTTGCCGATTTTCAATTTTATGCTACCATATTTAGATGGTCTGTGGTACAATAGTGACAAAATATTGTAAAAGCCACCAGGAAAAGAGGCGTTACGAGTGAAGAAGATACTTGTTCTCGAGGATGAATCCAACATCAGGAGCTTCGTCGTTATCAATCTGCGCCGCAGCGGTTATGAGCCCGTGGAGGCCGCCACCGGCGGGGAAGCTCTGGAAAAGCTGCAGGAAAACCCGGGCATCTGCCTTGCGCTTCTCGATGTGATGCTGCCCGATATTGACGGCTTCGAGGTCTGCCGCCGTATCCGCGCCTCCGGCTCCAAGATCGGCATCATCATGCTCACCGCCAAAAGTCAGGAGATCGACAAGGTCACCGGCCTGATGACCGGCGCCGACGACTATGTGACGAAGCCCTTCTCCCCCGCCGAGCTCACCGCCCGGGTGGACGCGCTGGTGCGCCGTCTGGGGCTGGACGAGGATGAGAAGAAGCCCTATGAATTGGAGAGCGGCCCCTTCGTGCTGAATACCCGCAACCGCACTCTGGAGAAAAACGGAAAACGGCTGCGGCTGACCCAGATCGAATACCAGTTGATGAAGCTGTTCATGGATAACCCCGGCAAAGTCCTCTCCCGCGAGGATATTCTGGCCGCCGTCTGGGGCCAGCAGTTTACCGGCGAATACAAGACCGTGGACGTGAATATCCGCAGGCTGCGGATCAAGATCGAAGCCGACCCCACCGAGCCGGAATATCTTACCACCGTGTGGGGCTACGGCTACAAATGGGGCTACTGAGCGACGGGTTCGTTTAGGGAGTATCTATGAAATCCAATGCGTTTTTCAACAGCCTGAAGGTGCGGCTGGCCGCCGGCAGCGCGGCGCTGGTGCTGGTCATCCTTCTCGGGACGCGGCTGGCCGTGTCCGGTCACGGCGGCTGGACCATCGCCCTGTCCGTGGCGGCCGTTTTACTGGTGGCCGCCATCAATCTGTGGTTTTATAAGGACGTGATGAGCCCCATCGGCGGCCTCACCAACTCCGCCCGCGAGATCGCCGAGGGCAGCTACGGCATCCA
>DAOPXW010000020.1:0-31715 GCA_035352555.1 Oscillospiraceae bacterium | reverse complement strand
TGGAATAAGCTCTCTGGAGGAATCGATCATGAACTTCTTATTTACCTGCGGCGGCACCGCAGGTCATATCAATCCCGCGCTGGCGGTAGCGGGACGGCTGCGGGAGCTGATGCCCGACTGCGGCGTCCTTTTCGTCGGCGCGGAAGGGAAGATGGAGACAGACCTTGTGCCCCGGGAGGGCTACGAGATCCGTACGGTCAATATCACCAACGTGTCCCGCGGCCACAGTCTGGACGCCGTGCTGCATAATATCGGCACCATGAAAAACGTGGTGGCCGCCACCCGCGAGGCGAAAATTATTATCAGGGCTTACAAGCCCGACGTGGCCATCGGCACGGGGGGCTATGTGTGCTACCCGGTGCTCCGGGCCGCCCACGAGCTGCGCATCCCCACCGCTGTACACGAATCCAATGCTGTCCCGGGCCTGACCACAAAAATGCTGGCCGGCAGCGTGGACGCCGTGATGGTGGGCTTTGAGGAGAGCCGGGATTTTTACCCTCACCCGGAAAAGGTGGCCGTCACCGGGACGCCGGTGCGCCGCGGGTTTGCCCGCTACTCGCCGCGGCAGGCCAAGGCCGAGCTGGGGCTGCCGCCGGATAAGCCGCTGGTTGTTTCGGTGTGGGGTTCGCTGGGCGCTGCCCACATGAACGGCATTATGGAAGATTTTATCGCGCGGGCGGGGAGCGATCCCGGCTTCGCGCTGATCCATGCCTCGGGCAGCAACGGCTTTGAGGGCATGAAGGAAAAACTGGCCGAGACCGCGCCGGATCATGCCAGATACGGCATGGACGTGCGGGAGTATATCTACGATATGCCCCGGGTCATGGCGGCGGCGGACCTGATCCTGTGCCGCTCCGGCGCGTCCACGCTGGCGGAGCTCACCTATCTGGGCAAACCGGTGATCCTGGTGCCCTCGCCCAACGTAACCAACAACCATCAAGAGAAGAACGCCCGGGTCATTGAAAAGGCCGGCGGCGCCAAGGTGCTGCTGGAGGGTGAGTTCGACGCGGCGCTGCTGCTGGAGACAGTTAAGACCCTGCTGGCCGACCCGGAGGGCCTGCGCGGGATGGCCGCGGCAATGAAGTCGCTGGCCGTGCCGGATGCCGCGGAAAAGATTACGGAGATCGTGCTGTCGCTCTGCAGATAGCCCCGCTGGCAAAAAACCTCCCTTGCGCATAAGATGGCATGATTGCGACCCGAGTGGAAAATCTGCCGCGTTCGGGAGGAAAACTATGAGCATCTGGCATATACACGGAGAGAGACCGCTGGAAGGCGCGTGCTTTGTACAGGGAGCGAAAAATGCCGCGCTGCCTATCATGGCGGCGTCCATCCTGTGCCCGGCGAGAAGCGAGCTGATGAACGTGCCGCGCATCGCGGATGTGCGCAATACGCTGGCGATTCTGCGGGCGCTGGGCTGCCGCGCGGAGCAGGACGGCTGCGATGTGTCCATTGACAGCGCGGGCCTGTGTTCCCCGGCCATTCCCCGGACCCTGATGGAGGGAATGCGATCCTCCGTCATTTTCCTGGGGGCGCTGCTGGCCCGCTGCGGCGAGGCCCGCATCTCCATGCCGGGCGGCTGCAATTTAGGCGCGCGGCCCATCGACCTTCACCTGTCCGCGCTGCGGGACATGGGCGCAGACATCGTCGAATCGGAAAAAGAGATCGTCTGCACCGCGCCCAAGCTGCACGGCGCGCATATCCGCTTTCCCATTCCCAGCGTGGGCGCCACGGAAAATGTGCTGCTGGCGGCCTGCGCCGCCGAAGGGGAGACCGTGATCGAAAACGCGGCCAGGGAACCGGAGATCGAGGACCTGCAGGAATATCTCCGCCGTCTGGGCGCGGAGATCGGCGGCGCCGGCACGGACACCATCACGGTCAGCGGGTTTTCACCGGGAAAAGCGGTGGGACACCGTATCATGCCGGACCGCATCGCGTGCGCCACGCTGCTGTGCGCGGCGGCGGCCGCCGGCGGCGATATCGAGCTGCTCGGCGTGGTGCCGCAGCACTTTTCCACGGTTACGCATTTACTTAGCCGGGCGGGTTGTGCTATAATGACCGCAAACCGCTCGGTACGCCTGATCTCCGACGGCCGCCTGAGCGGCGTGGGTCAGGTGTCCACCGGCCCCTATCCCTCTTTTCCCACGGACGCGCAGCCCCTGCTGATGGCGGCGCTGCTGCGGGCGGAGGGGATCACGGAATTCACCGAGAATATTTTTGAAAACCGGTTCCGCCATGTGCCGGAGCTGCGCCGTTTTGGGGCGGACGTCACCGCCGAGGCGCGCCACGCCGTTGTGTGCGGGGTGCCGTCGCTGCACGGCGCCGCCGTGGAGGCGGCCGATCTGAGGGGCGGGGCGGCCATGATCGTGGCGGGCCTGGCCGCGGCCGGGGATACGCTGGTGCTGGACGACGGCTACGTCGCCCGGGGCTATGACGGACTGGACGCCACGCTGCGGCGGCTGGGTGCGGAGATCCGCATGGAAAACTGACCGAAAGGGCAACGCCGGATGAAAGTGCACAATTCCGGCCGCAAAAAGCGGCCGCCGTCGAAAAAGCGAATCAGAGGCCGGGGCGGCTGGTACCCCGTGATCACCTTCGTGATCATCGTGTTCGCCGTCATCTTTGCCATGAGCGTGTTTTTCAAGGTAGCCAAGATCACGGTGACCGGCAATTCCGCCTATACGGAGCAGCAGATCATCGACGCCTCGGGCATCGGGACCGGCGACAACCTGTTCTTCATCAACCGCATCGCCGCCGGCAGCCGGATCACCGCGAAACTGCCGTATATCGAGACCGCCACCATTACCCGCGGCCTGCCCGACCGGGTGACCATCACCGTTACGGAGAGCCAGGCGCTGGCCTATATCCCGCTGGGGAACGACCAGTGGACCATCGACCGTACCTGCAAGATCTTAGGCAAGGCGGAGGGCACCGCCGCCGCCAAGCTGATCCGGGTGGACGGCATTACCCTCTACCATCCCACGGTGGGCGACCTCGCCTCCACCGAGGCGCAGGACGCCGCAAAGATCACCTATCTGGCCGATATCCTCGACCAGATCCAGACCCGGAGTATGCAGGAATACATCACCGGCATTGATATGTCCACCATTTCCAACCCCAGCTTCGACTATCTGGGCCGCTTCACGGTGAAACTCGGGTCGGACGAGAACGTCGAATACAAATTCGGCCTGCTGGCTTCCGCGGTCTCCCAGCTGCAGGGCGGCGACAATGGCACCATCGATCTGTCCATCGACAAGCAGGCCCATTTCAGCCCTAATTGAGTTTCAAGGGTTTTCCAGTCAGAATTCATAGTTATTTCAAAACTTTGTTTACATAATCGTTAAAAACATATTGACCGGAAAGGAAAATCGTAATAAAATATAGCATATGAGTAAAAAAAATCATCGCCGCCCGAATCTCGAGCGGAATAAAAAAGATACAGGAGGCACAGACATGGATTTCAAGGCCGAGAGCGGACCCGAAAATGTGGTCACGATTAAAGTCATCGGCGTAGGCGGCGCCGGTAACAACGTCGTCAACAGAATGGTGAAATCCGGCACCCAGGGCGTTGAATTCATAGCGATCAATACGGATAAACAGGCCCTCGCTGTATCCAGCGCGGACCAGAAGATACAGATTGGCGAAAAGCTCACCCACGGTCAGGGCGCCGGTTCAGACCCCGAGGTCGGCAAGCGCTCCGCCGAGGAGAGCCGCAGCAATATCGCCAAGGTCGTTGAAAATGCGGATATGGTGTTCATCACCGCCGGTATGGGCGGCGGCACCGGCACCGGCGCGGCGCCCACCGTGGCGGAGATCGCCCGGGAATCCGGCGTACTCACCGTGGGCGTGGTCACCAAGCCCTTCAAATTTGAAGGCAAGCGCCGCATGGATCAGGCCAATATAGGCATTGAAGCCCTGCTGGCCAAGGTGGACTCCCTGCTGATCATCCCCAACGACCGCCTGAAATATGCCACCGACCAGAAGGTCACGCTGGCCAACGCTTTTGAGATCGCGGACGATGTGCTGCGCCAGGCCGTCACCAGCATCTCCGACCTCATCAAGAACACCGGCTTCATCAACCTGGACTTTGCCGACGTGACCACAATCATGCAGAACGCGGGCTTCGCGCACATGGGCGTGGGACATGCCACCGGCAAGGGCAAGGCCGAGGATGCCGCCCGTATGGCTGTTGCCAGCCCCCTGATGGAGACCTCCATCAACGGCGCCCACGGTGTGCTGATCAACATCACCGGGTCCGAGGATATGGGGCTGGAAGACGTGGAATCCGCCGCCAGCCTGGTGCAGGAAGCCGCCCATCCCGATGCCAACATCATCTTCGGCGCCACCTTCGACGACAAGATGCAGGACGAGATCCGCGTCACCGTCATCGCCACCGGCTTTGACGACGGCCCCACCGCCGCCGCCAAGAACGCCGCCGCAGCTGCCGCGCCCGCCGCGGCAAAGCCCCAGGGCCTGTTCACCGCCGCCACCGAGAAAAAAGCCGCGGCTGATGCCGCCCCCGCCACCGCCGATGCGGAAGAAGATCCCTTCGACAGCATTTTCAAGATTTTTAACTCCAAGTGAGATAAAATAATAGCGCGCCATAACGAAACGGTCCCTGCCTCGTTGGAGGAAGGGACCGTTCGTTTACAGGCGGAAGGGGGCGAGAATGACGGACAGTATCAAGAGCTTTTTCGTGGACTTCATGAATCTTTATACCCGCAAAAACGTGCCCCGCGGCGCGGCGGCGCTGGCCTATTATCTCACCATGACCATTTTCCCGGTGCTTATCTGCCTGTATACCATGCTGGGCACCCGATACAACGAGGCCCTGCAGGCGCTGAACGTGGTGCAGAATATCATGGCCACGGAGACTTATCAGGCCATCCAGGAGTTTCTCAATTATGTGGCGGCCAACAGCAGCAAGGCCATGCTTATCGCGGCGCTGGTCGTACTGGTGACCTCGGCTTCGGCATCCTTCCGTTCCTTTGAGACCACCGTGGGTGAGCTTCAGGGAGAGACCCGCTATCTGGGCGTTTTCGGCTTATTCTTCAGCTTTTTCTTTTCGATCCTGTTTCTGGCGGTGATGTATTTCGCCATCCTTATCGCGATGACAGGCAGCTGGTTTTTCAGCCTCCTGCAGGGCTGGTTTCCCACGCTGGATATCGACTGGTCCTGGACCAGGGTGCGTTTTGTGGTGCTGTTCGGCGTGATCTTTCTGCAGATCGGATTTCTGTACCGCTTTGCGGTGCCCCGGGGCAAGCCTTACCCCGTCATCCCCGGCGCGCTCATCGCCACGGCGGCGCTGGTGGCGGTGTGCATGGTCTTCTCCGCGTTTATCGCCGTGTCGGCCCGTTACCCGCTGGTCTACGGGTCGCTCGCCTCGGTAATCCTGCTGATGTTCTGGCTGTACCTCTGTTCGCTGACGATCCTCATGGGCGCGGCGGTGAACATCGTGCTGCGGGATCGCGCCCGCCGCCGGCGGGAGGAGGCACTCCGCGCGGAGGATGAGACCGCCGACGATTGAATGCGGCAATAATGCCGCATGGAAAAACAGCTCCGGGCCGGGCCCGGAGCTGTTTTTCCATGCTCAGTCGATATATTTGTCGATGGCGTCGTTGAGCAGCTCGATCTCATCCAAGTCACCGGTGGCAACAGCGTCGGCAATGCAGTGCTCCAGATGATCCTTGAGGATGACGCGGGCAGTGCTGTTCAGCGCCGAGCGAACCGCGGCCAGCTGTATCAGGACCTCGGAACAGTCCCGGCCCTCCTCCACCATGCGTTTCACGGATTCCAGATGGCCGATGGCCCGGGCCAGCCGGTTGGCCACGGCCTTGCTCTGCTCGTGGACATGGCCGTGCTCGCTGTGGCTGTGCTCATGCTGCAGATGCTCGCCGAGGCTGTCCTCGGGGGGGTGCTCGTGACAATGGAGAATTCCGTCTCCATGGTCGTGGTAATAGAATCCTTCATCCTGGGGCAGATGCATATCGCTCACCTCGTTTTTGTTGCACTAAATCATACCCTTTCCGGGGCAAGATTTCAAGCCCCCGCGGGGGATAAGGACCGGCCCTGCCCGAATATGCTGTGGCATGGGGGTGAACGAATGCTCGAAAGCGCGTTTCTGATACTGATGGGCAGCGCGTTTCTCATGCTGCGCCTGTCGCCCGGAGGGTCTTTTCCCAGACCGCTCAGCGAAAAGGATGAAAAGATGTATGTGAACCGCTGGATGGCCGGCGATCTGGAGGCCCGAAACATTCTCATCGAGCACAATCTCCGGCTGGTGTCCCACATCATCAAAAAATACTATACTCAGTGCGGCGACCTGGACGATCTGGTGTCTATCGGCACCATCGGCCTCATCAAGGGGATCAATACCTACCGCCCGGACCGCGGAGTCCGGTTGGCCACCTACGCCAGCCGCTGCACGGAAAACGAAATTCTGATGTATTTCCGCAGCCAGAAAAAATCCGCCTCCGACGTGAGCCTGTCCGAGACGCTGGATGTGGACGGGGACGGCAACAGCCTGTCGCTGATGGATATCATCGCCCAGGAGGACGACATGGCCGAGCGCATCGGGCATTTTGAGATCTGCGGCAAGCTCCGGGGCTATGTGGACTCCGTGCTGACGCCCCGGGAGGCGGAGATCGTCAAGCTGCGCTACGGCATCGGCGGCCAGCCGCCCCAGACCCAGCGGGAGACCGCGAAGGTCTGCGGCATCAGCCGCAGCTATGTTTCGCGCATCGAGAAGAGGGCCTTGGCCAAACTGCGGGAGGCGCTGGGGGAGGACGCCGCGTTCCAGTGAGGGGCGGGCTTGTAATATGCCGCAAAATATGATAAAATAACCAAATAAGTAGTTCAGGCGATGGCTGAAAACGAAGGAGAGGGCCGGTGATACGGTGAAAACTGGCAAAACCTTGGGGATCTTTTCCCTCATTCTGCTGCTGATGGTGCTCATCGTGGTCGTCGGCGCGCGGACCCGGCAGGAAACCGAAGTGGTGATGGATGGCGGCACGGCGCCCGCAGCCACCGCGACGGCGCCCGCCACGGCGACCGGCGTGAACGCGGCTGTCCCGGTCCCGTCGCCCACGCCCACCGAAACGCTGCCGGAGGTGGATGTGGGCAGCTGGGAGCTGGCGCTGGTGAATAAAAGCCATGAGGTCAGCGGCACGCCCAAGGTGGCGGAGATCGGCAAGACCGGCGCCTATTTCGATGCCCGCGCGGTAGATGCGCTGAACAGCCTCATATCTGCCTGCAAAGCCGCGGGCTATTCCCCGCACATCAATCTGGCCTATGTACCGGAATCCGCTCAGGAGTATTATTTCAACAAAAAAGCCGCCGAGATCGCGGACGGCGCGGCCATCACCGACGAGATCGCCGAGAAGGCTTCCCGCATCGTGGCCCGGCCGGGCCAGAGCGAGCACCAGACGGGTCTGGCGGTGGACATTACGGACACCTTTTATCTGCCCTATACCAGCGAGCAGATCGACAGCGATCTGCTGGCTTGGCTGGTGGAGCACTGCGCCGAGTACGGCTTTATCCAGCGCTATCCCGCCGGGAAGGAGAACATCACCGGCTGGCGGGAGTCCTACCACTTCCGCTATGTGGGGGTGGAGGCCGCAACCTACATCATGGATCACGAGCTGTGCCTGGAGGAATTTCTGGCCCTTTACAAGTAACCGTTTTGCGGAGGAGAATTCCCGGTCCCCTCCGCAAAAAAAGTCTTGCAATACGCCCCTTGCGGTGCTATTATACTACTGTTAGGTAGTTGTTCAGTCAGAGTGGGTCCCGGCCCACTCTTTTTCTTGAAAAAAAATCACTTGTCAGAATATGGAAATTATAAATTATGAGTAAAATTACCGATCGGATCGAACAGCTTGCAAGACCCGTGGCAGAGCAGGCGGGCTGCCAGCTTTGGGACGTGGAATACGTCCGCGAGGCGGGCGCGCAGTATCTGCGCGTCACCATCGACAAGGAAGGCGGCGTGGGCATTGACGACTGCGAGCGCGTCAGCCGGGCGCTGGACCCTATCCTGGATGAGGCCGACCCCATTGCGGAAAGCTATATCTTTGAAGTCGGCTCCGCCGGCTGTGAGCGGGCGCTGAAGCGCCCCTCGGATTTTGAGCGTTTCATGGGCAGCGACATCGAGCTGCGCTTTTATCAGCCCATCGAAGGACGCAAGGCCGTGGTGGGCAAGCTCTGCGGCTATGACGGCGGCGACGTGACCGTCAGCGACGGCAAGACCGAGCGCCGCTACACGAAACAGCAGATCGCGCAGGCAAAACTGCACATGACTATATAAAAAAGAGGTATACGGAAGATGAACGCTGAATTTTTCGAGGCCATAGCCGACATCGAAAAGGAGAAGGGCATTCCCCGCCAGTATATGTACGACAAGATCAATCAGGCGATGCTGACGGCTTTCCGCCGCGACAACCCCGAGTGCGGCGACAACGTGGAAGTTCTGCTGGACGAGGAAAAGAAGCAGATCGACATGGTCGTCCACATGACCGTGGTGGACGATGTGGAGGACCCCGCCGCTCAGATTGCGCTGGAAAACGCCAGAAAGCTCAACAAAAAGGCCAAGCTGGGCGACGATGTGGGCGTGCCTGTGGATGCAAAGAAGTTTGGCCGCATCGCGGCGCAGGCGGCGAAGCAGGTCATCATTCAGGGCATCCGCGAAGCCGAGCGCGGCATTATTTACGACGAGTTCAATTCCAAGGAGCATGAGATTCTCACGGGCGTCGTTTCCAGGGTCGAACCCCGCAACGGCAGCGTGTCCATCCGTATCAGCTCCAATTCCGAATTTACCGAAGCCATGCTCTCCGCCAACGAGCGCATCAAGACCGAGGCGCTGCGCGAAGGCGACCGCATCAAGGTCTATGTGGTGGAGGTCCGCAATTCCACCCGCGGCCCGCAGGTGCTCATCAGCCGTACCCATCCGGGCCTGGTCAAGCGCCTGTTCGAGCTGGAGGTGCCCGAAATCTTCGACGGCACCGTGGAGATCAAGTCCATCGCCCGCGAAGCGGGCAGCCGCACCAAAATGGCCGTGTGGTCCACGGACCCCGCAGTGGATCCCATCGGCGCCTGCGTCGGCCCCAAGGGCGGACGCGTGACCAGCATCGTCAATGAACTGGGCGGCGAGAAGATCGACATTGTCAAGTATTCCGAGACCCCGGAGGAATATGTCGCCGCGGCCCTGTCCCCGTCGGAGGTCGTGTCGGTGACCATGCTGGAGGACGGCAAGAGCTGCCGCGTCTTGGTGCCGGACGGCCAGCTGTCTCTGGCCATCGGCAAGGAGGGCCAGAACGCCCGCCTGGCGGCCAAGCTCACCGGCTATAAGATCGACATCAAGCCGGAATCCGAAGGACAGTAACGGGAAAGGCGGCGTCGAGATGCCAAAAAAGATCCCTATGCGGCAATGCCTCGGCTGCCGCGAGATGAGAGAAAAAAAAGAACTGCTCCGGGTGGTGCGCACGCCGGAAGGCACCGTGGCGCTGGATTTCCGGGGCAAGTTGCCGGGCAGGGGCGCGTATGTCTGCCGTTCGGCGGAATGCCTGGAAAAAGCTGTGCGGACCCGGGCGCTGGAACGGGCGCTGGGCGAGAAGATCCCGGAGGAGCTTTACGATACGCTCCGGTCGCAGCTGGAGGCCGGCAAATGAGCGCCGACAGGGCACTGGAACTTCTTGGGCTCATGCGCAAGGCCGGGAAGCTTGAACTGGGTGAAATGAACGTGGGCGCCGCCGTCAGGGAACGCCGGGCAAAGCTGCTGCTGCTGGCGCCGGACGCCGGAGCGAACGCCCGGGATCGGGCGGAGAGCTTTTCCGCTGGGCACCGCGTGCCGCTGGTGGAGCTCCCGTTTACGAAAGATGCGCTGTCCGCCGCTCTGGGCAAGGCCAACACCGTCATGGCCGCCGTCACGGATGCGGGCTTTGCTAAGGCCCTTGAGAAATGCCTGGACGGAAACGACGCCGCCGCGCGGCAGCCCCGCAGCGGTAAGACAACAGGAAATGAGAGGAGCGACGCATAAGTATGCTGATCAAATATAGAATTCACGAGGTCGCCAAAGACTTCAATCTTACTTCGAAGGAAATCGCGGAGATACTCACCGAGTATGCAACGACGCCGAAAAACCATATGCAGGTGCTGGAAACGCCCGAACTGGACCTTATCTTTGAATATCTCACCCAGCACCGCCAGATCGCAAGTCTGGAGGAGGTCTTTATGGACGATAAGCCCAAGGCGAAGCACACGGAGGCGGCACAGCCCGCCGCGGGGAACGCCCCGGCGGCGGCCAATGCGCCCGCGGCCGCGGCAGTTCCTGCCGTGCCCGCCGCGCCCCGCCCCGACAAGCCCCACCAGCCCCGCCAGCAGGCGGAAAAGCGCGTGGTGGATACCCGCGGCAGTACCGGCGTCAACATCGATAAGTACAACGAGAAGTTTGATGAGATGGCCGGCTCCCGCGGCCGCGAGGGCGATCTGCGCCGCGGCGGCAAGGAAAAGATCGTCAATAAGCAGAAGCAGCGCCAGCAGCAGGCCATGGCCTCCGCCAAGCACCGGCAGGAGGAACGGGACAAGATCCAGAAGCTGCAGCTGGAAATCGCGAAAAAGCAGCAGCTCAAGGTCTCCATCCCCGACGAGATCAGCGTGGGCGAACTGGCCACCCGCATGAAGAAGACCGTCTCCGACGTCATCAAAAAGCTCATCAGGGAGGGCGTGTTCGCCTCCGTTTCCGATGTGATCGATTACGACACCGCCGCCTTGATCGCCATGGAGATGGGCTGCAAGGTGGAGCGTGAGGTCTTGGTCAGCGTGGAAGAGCGCCTGATCGACGACCATGAGGATACCAAGGAAGACCTGCTGCCCCGTGCCCCCGTGGTGGTGGTCATGGGCCATGTCGACCACGGCAAGACCAGTTTGCTGGACTATATCCGCCATGCCCATGTCGCCTCCGGCGAGGCCGGCGGCATTACCCAGGCCATCGGCGCCTACACCGTGGAGATTGGCGGCAAGTCCATCACCTTCCTGGATACCCCGGGCCACGAGGCCTTTACGTCCATGCGCGCCCGCGGCGCCATGGTCACAGATATCGCCATCCTGGTGGTCGCCGCGGACGACGGCATCATGCCCCAGACCGTGGAAAGCATCAACCACGCCAAGGCGGCGGGCATTCCCATCGTGGTGGCCATCAACAAGATGGACGTCCACGGCGCGAACCCCGATCGCATCAAGCAGCAGCTCACCGAATATGAGCTGATCAGCGAGGACTGGGGCGGCGAAACCATCGTGTGTCCCATCTCCGCCAAGACCGGCGAAGGCATCGACGCCCTGCTGGAGAACCTCACCGTTCTGGCCGAGGTCCAGGAACTCAAGGCCAATCCCAACCGGCCAGGCAAGGGCGCGGTCATCGAAGCGCGGCTGGACAAGGGCCGCGGCCCCATCGTCACCGTGCTGGTCCAGAACGGCACGCTGCGGCAGGGCGATCTGATCATCGCCGGCACCGCCGTGGGCCGCGTGCGCACCATGATCAACGACAAGGGCGAGCGTGTGGAGGAGGCCGGCCCCTCCGTCCCCGTGGAGATCTCCGGCATGTCCGAGGTCCCCGCCGCCGGCGACACCTTCAACGTTGTCGCGGACGAGCGCATGGCCCGCGAGCTGGTGGAGCAGCGCAAGACCGAGCAGAAGGATGCCTCCGCCGGCGCCCCGGCCAAGAAGGTCAGCCTGGAGGACCTGTTCAGCCAGATTCAGGCCGGCGAGATGAAGAACCTCAACATCATCGTCAAGGCCGACGTGCAGGGCTCCGCCGAAGCCGTCAAATCCTCGCTGGAAAAGCTGACCAACGACGAAGTTCAGGTCAAGGTCATTCACTCCGGTGTGGGCGCCATCAACGAATCCGACGTGATGCTGGCCGCCACCTCCGGCGCCATCGTGGTGGGCTTCAATGTCCGCCCCGACAATATCGCCCGGGACAGCGCGGCCCGCTCCAAGGTGGATGTGCGGCTGTACCGCGTGATCTATGACTGCATCAATGAGATCGAGGCAGCCATGAACGGTATGCTGGCCCCCAAATTTGAGGAAAAGATCATCGGCCACGCCGAGGTCCGCGAGACCTACAAGGTTTCCAAGGTCGGCACGGTCATGGGCTGCTACGTGCAGGACGGCAAGATTCAGCGCGGCTGCCAGGTACGCGTGCTGCGGGACAACATCGTCGTCCACGAGGGCGATCTGGCTTCGCTGCGCCGTTTCAAGGACGACGTGAAGGAAGCCGCCGAGGGCTATGAGTGCGGTATGCAGATTGAAAAATTCAACGAGGTCAAGGTGGGCGACATCATCGAGTGCTTCGTGATGCAGGAAATCAAGAAATAAGACAGACACTAAAATGCGGACGGATGTGCCGTCCGCATTTTACGCGACAGGAAGGAGAAAACCGATGCCTTCAAACAAACTGATGAGAACCAACGACGATATTCAGCGCGTGCTGGCCGTTCTGCTTCGGGAGATCAAGGACCCCCGGGTGCAGCAGGGCATGATCAGCGTCACCCGCGTGGAGACCACGGGCGATCTGCGCTATTCCAAGGTGTGGCTGTCCGTGCTGGGGCTGAAGGATGAAAAAGAGTTCCGCAGGGGACTGAAATCCGCCTCCGGCTGGCTGCGGCGGGAACTGGGCAACGCCATGTCGCTGCGCTATACCCCGGAGCTGGTGTTCGAGGTGGATCATTCTATCGAATACGGCGCCCATATCAGCGATGTGATCAACAAG
The DNA here is from genome assembly GCA_035352555.1 of Oscillospiraceae bacterium. GTDB lineage: Bacteria > Bacillota > Clostridia > Oscillospirales > Oscillospiraceae > UBA2922. The sequence goes on along the minus strand of DAOPXW010000020.1, from coordinate 18,961 downwards.
CTGGACATCCGGCACGACGACGGGAACGGAGAGTGAGCCCATGGAATACGGTGAATGCGTCTCTCTGCTGATGGGGCAGGACAACATCCTCGTCCTCTCCCATATCCGGCCGGACGGGGACACCCTGGGCAGCGGCGCGGCGCTTTGCAGTGCCCTGCGCCGGGCGGGGAAGACCGCCTATATCTATGAAAACCCGGAGATCACCGACCGCTATCTGCCCTATGTGCGGCCCTGGTTCGCGCCTTCGGGCTTCGTGCCGGATTACACCGTGGCCGTGGACATCGCCGAGCCCGGCCTCTTCCCGCTGGGCTATGCGGGAACGGTTCGGCTGTGCATCGACCATCACCCGTCCAACGCGCGTTATGCCGCCGATCTGCTGCTGCGGGACAAAAAATCCGCCTGCGGCGAGATCGTGCTGGAACTGATCAAGCTGCTGCACGGCGCGCCGGATCGGGCGGAGGCGACGCTGCTGTACATCGCCATCTCCACGGACACCGGCTGCTTTCAGTATTCCAACACCAATTCCGATACCCTGCGCGCCGCGGCGGAGACGCTGGACGCCGGGGCCGGCATCCATGAACTCAACCAGAGGTTTTTCCGCCGGGTGTCCAAGGCCCGGATCATTCTGGAGGGCATGATCTATTCCGGCATGACCTTTTACCGGGACGGCTTTGTGGCCGTGGCCACGGTGACCAACGACATGATAGCCGCCGCGGGCGCCACGGAAAGCGACTGCGACGATCTGGCCGGCCTGGTGGGCCGGGTGGAGGGAGCAGACGTGGGCGTGACCATCCGGGAGCAGGACAACGGCGACAGCAGGATTTCGGTGCGTTCATCCCCCGCGGTGAACAGCAGCGATATCTGCGCCCTCTTCGGCGGCGGCGGCCATAAAATGGCCGCGGGCTGCACCCTCCATTGTCCGCCCGCCGAGGCCAAACGCCGGCTGCTGGCCGCCGTCGACAAGATTTTGGGATGAACGGCATCCTCATTGTGGACAAACCCGCCGGCTGGACCAGCCACGATGTGGTGGCCAAGCTGCGCGGTGCGGCCCATGAAAAGCGCATGGGCCATTCCGGCACGCTGGACCCCATGGCCACCGGCGTGCTGGCCGTTTTTGCGGGCCGCGCCACCCGGGCGGTGGAGTTCGCCGAGGCGGATGAGAAGGAATACATCGCGTCTTTGCGGCTGGGCCTGCGCACCGATACGCTGGATACCACCGGCACCGTGCTGGAAAGCTGCGATACCCCCGTCTCCCAGACGGCGCTTGAAGCCGTCCTGCCGCGCTTTCGCGGCGAGATCGAACAACTGCCGCCTATGTATTCCGCCATCAAGATCAACGGGCAGAAGCTCTGCGACCTGGCCCGCAAGGGCCGCGAGGTGGAGCGTACGCCCCGCCGGGTGACCATTTCGGCGCTGGAGCTCACCGGTCGGGATGGGGAGGACTATGTGCTTCGCGTGGTCTGCTCCAAGGGCACCTATATCCGCACATTATGCGACGATATCGGCGCGGCGCTGGGTGTGGGCGGGTGCATGAGCGCCCTGCGGCGTACCCGGGCCGGAACTTTCGGCATCGGCATGGCCCACCCGCTGGAGACCCTGCTGCCCCATCCGGAGAATTATCTTCTGCCGGTGGACAGCCTGTTCGCGGCCTATCCCGCGCTGACGGCGCCGGTCCCGGCGGAAAAAGCTATCCGAAACGGGGGCGGTTTTTCCGTCTCCGCCGGGGACGGGACCTATCGCGTCTATGCCGAAAACGGCGGATTTTTGCTGCTGGGCCGGGTGGAAAACGGCACGGCGCGCACCATAAAAAGTTTTTTCGAGGTTTGACTGACCATGGCAGAGAGAAAGAGAGCCATCGCCCTAGGCTTTTTCGACGGGGTACATCTGGGTCACGCGGCATTGCTGAACAAGACGAAGGAGCGGGCCGCCGAGATCGGCGCCATGCCCTCGGTGCTGAGCTTTGATATCCACCCGGACACGCTGGTGTTTGAAAAGGAAGTGCCGCTGATCAACAGCGCGCTGGGCCGCGAGGACATCATCCGCCGGCTTTACGGTATTGACAACGTGGTGTTCATCCACTTCAATCAGCACGTCATGCATATGCCCTGGCAGGATTTTTTGGGGGAGATTGTGGAAAAACTGGATGTGGCCTGGATCGTGGTGGGCTACGATTTCACCTTCGGCGACAGGGGACAGGGCACCGCCGCGCGTCTGGCGGAGTACTGCGGGGAGCACGGCGTCGGCTGCGATGTGATCCCGGCCGTGCGGCACAACGGCGTGGTCATCAGCTCCACGCTCATCCGCACGCTGCTGGAGAACGGCGAGATGGCTGAGGCCAACAAGCTGCTGGGCCACCCCCATACGCTCTCCGACACGGTGCGCTCCGGCTACCATCTGGGCACCAAGCTTGGCACGCCCACCATCAATATGGTCTTTCCGGAAGGCGTTCTGGTGCCGCGCCACGGCGTGTACGCCGCCAAAGTGGTGCTGGAGGACGGGACCGGGCATATTGCAGTCACCAACGTGGGCGTGCGCCCCACGGTGAGCGACGCTGGCCGCGTCAGCGTGGAGAGCTATATTCTGGATTTTTCCGGCAACCTTTACGACCGGCAGGCCCGGCTGGAGTTTTACAAATTCCTGCGGGACGAGCGCAAGTTTGCCGATGAGGCGGAGCTTGCCGCCCAGATCCAGAGGGATGCCCGGCAGACCAGGGACTTTTTCGCAGAAGAAAAACGGTAAACGCCTCGGCGTTTACCGTTTTATATTTTATTTTGCGGGGCGATTGCGGCGGCTGCCGTGACCCCGGCCCCGGCGGCGGGACTGGGCGGTCTTGGCCTTGTAAAAATCCTCCAGGCACTCGTCCGCCTCGTAGATCAGCCGGTTGGCGCACCACAGGCCCGCGTCGTCCTTGCGGAACTTCAGCCGGACCAGATAGCCGCCGTGCTCGGCGCAGGTGTAGAGGTTCATGTAGCGCTGGTCGCCCTGATTGATCCAGCGGGCGGAAGTCATGCTCCCGCCGCACACGGGGCAGGGCGGGGCGGTGACGGTCTCGTCGGAAAAAGCGTCCGCCTTGCTGGCATAGTTGGGAAAAACCACGTGCTCGATGGGCTCCGGCCCGTCGGGCGCTGCGCTCCGCTCACCCGCGGGGCGGGACGAGAGGATGCGCTGGGCCTCGTCATAGCCGTCCAGGCCGGTCTGCAGATCCAGATGGGTGCACACCAGCGCGGTATTGTAAGCGTCGCCCAGGGCGTCGTGCGCCACACGGGTCTGCTCGATTTCAAAATGCTCCATGGCCGTGGCCAGAGACTTCTGGTTCTTGTCCCCGCAGGTCTGAATATTGTAGATCAGCTGCAGGTTGACCCATCCGGCGATCCAGTCCCAGTCCAGATCGTGGATGATGATATTCTGCTCCATGATGCCCCGGTCGTCATAGCCCCAGGTGAGGAAGGTAACGTCCTCGCCGCACCACTCGCGGAACTGGGTGAAGGCGTCCTCAAAGGATACGCCGCTGGCCAGCCGCTCGGCGTCGAAGCCGGTGAGTTTTTTTACCTTATAGTGCATACGCTTGAAATAGACGGGCTTCACATCCGCCGTGAATTCGCCGGCGGGCCGGAGCTGATCGTCCAGCTTCACGGCGCCGATCTCGATGATTTCACCCCGGAGGTGGATGGGCAGCTTGTTGAAAACGGAGGACTTGGAGCTCATCGCCTGATTCCACTCCAGATCGACCACCACATAGTTCATAAAGACCCTTCTTTCGTCTGACGAAAAAATATTATAGCACATCCGCGAAGCGGGGTGCTATAATATGCCCTGTTTTTCGATTGCCGCGGCAGCGGCGGGAAAAACGGCTGAAATCAAGCATAATAGCCGCGTTGTCTTAAACTACAGCGCCCGCGCACAGCGTACGCGGATGCGCGTATAATAACCGCAACGCGGTTATTATAGCACAGACATTCTCTGGATGCACTACTTTTTTGCTGTCGGCAAAGATGTGTTTGCTACGCGGTGGGCGCTGTGCTATACTGGGATAAATTTTTCAAATATTTCAGGAGGCTCATGATGAAAATTGTTGTATTGTGCGGCGGACTGAGCCCGGAACGCAATGTGTCGCTTTCGTCGGGCACCCGCATCGCGTCCACGCTGATGAAAAACGGTCACAAGGTGGTGCTGGTGGATCTGTTCTTCGGGCTGGAGGACTACACCGGCAAGCTGGATGATATTTTTGACAATCCGCCCGAACTGGGAGGCACGAAAATCGACGAGATCGCGCCCGACCTTGACGCCGTCCGCGCCGCGCGCCGGCTGAAAAGCGAAAGCCAGTTCGGCGAGGGCGTCATCGAGCTGTGCCAGAAGGCCGATCTGGTGTTTATGGCGCTCCACGGCCAATGCGGCGAGGACGGCAAGGTTCAGGCGGCCTTCGACCTGCTGGGCGTGAAATACACCGGCGCGGGCTTCGAGGGCAGCGCCATCGCCATGGATAAGGACCTGACCAAGCGGGTCGTCGCGCCGCTGGGCGTGAAAACGCCCCAATGGCGCACCTACTTCTGCGCGGCCGTCACGGCGGAGCAGGTGCTTGCCGAACTGCCGCTGCCGCTGGTAGTCAAGCCGGATGATTCCGGCTCCAGCATCGGCGTGTCCATCGCCCGCACGGAGGGGGAGTTGCGCGGCGCGCTGAACGCGGCCGCACACGAGAGCACCCGCGTGATCATCGAGCAGTATGTGGCCGGGCGGGAGATCCAGGTGGGCATTCTGGACGGAAAGGCCCTGCCCAGCATCGAAATCCGGCCCAAGACCGGCTTCTACGACTATAAGAACAAATACCAGCCCGGCGCGGCGGAGGAGATCACCCCGTCCCCCATCCCGGCGGAGGCCGAGACCCGGGTGGGCGCCGCCGCCGTCACGGTGTACGAGGCGCTGCGGCTGAAGGTCTATTCCCGGGCCGACTTCATCTATGACGCGGCGGGCGAATTCTGGTTTCTGGAGATCAACACCCTGCCCGGCATGACCCCCACCAGCCTGGTGCCGCAGGAGGCCGCCGTGATAGGGCTGAGCTACAGCCGGCTGTGCGAGGAGATCATCCGCCTGTCCATGGAGAAATATCAATGATCGGCATGACCGTGGGTGAGATCGCGGCCATTGTGGGCGGCACGCTGTCCGGCGCTGCCGGCGGCACGGTCACCGGCGTCACCAAGGACAGCCGGGACGACTGCGCGGGCTGCCTGTACGCCGCCATTCCCGGCGCCAAGGCGGACGGGCACGATTTCATTGCCATGGCCTTCGACAAGGGCGCTGTGTGCGCGCTGGCCAATCGCGTGCCGGCGGGGGAGCTGCGGCCCGTTATCGTGGTAAACGACGTGGAGGCGGCGCTGAGGTCCCTCGCCGGGGCCTGCCGGCGGCGGCTGACCATCCCCATTATCGGCATCGCGGGCAGCGTAGGCAAGACCACCACCAAGGAGATGGTGGCTTCGGTGCTGGCCCAGCGGTACCGCGTCCATAAGACGGAGAAAAATTTCAACAACGGGCTGGGCGTCCCGCTGACGCTGCTGCGCATCGGGGCGGCAGATCAGGTTTCCGTGGTGGAGATGGGCATTTCCGATTTCGGGGAGATGACCGGACTTGCCGAGATGGTCCGGCCCACCATGGCGGTGTATACCGTCATCGGCCACGCCCATCTGGAGAGGCTCCGCGACCGTCCGGGGGTTTTCGCGGCCAAGACCGAGATGCTGGCCTATCTGCCCGACAGCGGGACGGTCTTTGCCAACGGGGACGACGATCTGCTCGCCGCCCTGCGCTGCCGCCAGAAGCTGATACTGTACGGCACAGGCGGCAACAGCGCAGTCCGCGCCGAGAATATCCGGGCGGAGGGCCTGCTGGGCACGAGCTGCGACATCGTGTGCGCCCGGCGGCGGATTTCCGTCCGCATCCCGGCCTACGGCGGGCACATGGTCCACGCCGCGCTGGCCGGGGCCGCCGTGGGGCTGGAGCTGGGCCTTACCGACGGCGAGATCGCCGCCGGCATCGCGGCCTACGCCCCGGTGGGACGGCGGGCCAGCGTCACGGACACGGGCTTCGTCACGCTCATCGACGACTGTTATAACGCCAACCCCGACTCCGTCCGGGCGGCCATTGATTCCATGGCCGCGTTTCCCGGCCGGAAGGTTTGCATTCTCGGCGATATGCTGGAGCTGGGGGAGGATTCCCCGGCGCTGCACCGCGCGGTAGGCAGCTGCGCGGCCCGGATGGGCGCCGCGCTGGTGCTCACGGCGGGAGAGCGCGCCCGGGACATCGGCGCCGCCGCCCGGGAGGGCGGCGCGCAGGCTGAAGCCTACGACACGGTGGACGCGCTGCTGGCCGATCTGCCGGGCCTTCTCCGGCAGGGGGACGCGGTGCTGGTCAAGGCGTCCCACAGTATGGAATTTGACCGCGTCGCGGATGCCGTCAAAGCCCTGAAAATCTAGCAGGGACGACAAAAAACTCACCGTGAGGAAAGCGGTGAGTTTTTTGCAGGCAAATGTGAGTTGTGGAGAGAAATTTTTTCCAAACAGCAAACAAAATGGTTAGTTAATTAACTAACAACTGCATAATAGCATGGGTTGCGGCATCTGTAAAGGAAAAAACCAGGCAAAAAACCATTTTTGGAAGAATGCCGAAAAAACGGCTGAATAACGTTTATGTAAACCGGAAGTTTTGTGCAATGTTACTAAGGATATCAGATGTTAGCTAACTATATCATCAGCCGTACGGCCCAGGCGGAGGCGAGAAAGCAGCCCAGATCGGCGGCGATCGCCGCCGGAATAGCCCAGCGGCTTTTTTTGATGCCCGCCGCGCCGAAATAGACGGATACCACATAGAAGGTCGTCTCGCTGGAGCCCAGCATCACGGCGGCGGTGCGCCCGGCGGTGGAATCCGCGCCGCAGTTTTTGATGATGTCCGCCGCCGCGGCCATGGCCCCGCTGCCGGTAAAGGGCCGCAGAAACAGAAGCGGCGCGGTCTCCGCGGGGATACCCAGCGCGGTCAGCGCCGGGGCGGTCAGCCTCGCCAGCGCGTCCAGCAGGCCGGAGGCGCGCAGCATGGCGATAGCGGGGAAGAGTATCAGCAGCGCGGGCAGAATGTCCCGCACCACGCCGAGCCCGTCCTTCGCGCCGCGCAGCAGCGCCGCGAACACGTCTGTGCCCCGCAGCAGCCCGAAAAGACACACACCGCCCAGAATCAGCGGGGCGATCATCGATGCCAGCGCGCTCATGGCCAGAACCGGGCGAATAACCGCGCGGCCAGCAGCCCGGACGCCAGCGACACGGCGGTGGCCAGCCACACGGCGGGCAGGATGTCGAAGGGGCAGCGCGCGCCGCAGGCGCTGCGCAGCGCCGCCACGGTGGTGGGCAGCAGCTGGATGGAGGCGGTGTTGATCACCACCAGCAGGCACAGCTCATTTGAGGCTTTCCCGTCGGCATGCCGGGCCATGCCCTGGGCTGCCCGCACACCCATGGGCGTGGCCGCGTTTCCTAACCCCAGCAGATTCGCGCCGATATTGGCGGAGAGCGCGTCCATGATCTCTGCGTCCCGGGAGGCCGAGGGGAACAGCCGCCGAAGTACGGGACGCAGCATTGCGGACAGCGCCGCCGCCATGCCGCAATCCTCCATCACCCGGGCGACACCGCACCACAGACAGATGGCCCCGCCCATGCCCAACACAAAACGCACCGCGTCCTCCGCACCGGTCATCACGGCCGCGCCCACAGCGTCTGCCGTGCCCGTTGCAGCGCCGTACAGGATCGAGACCAGAACAAGGCCTGTCCATAGGATACTCATGAACATTTTTGCACCTTCCATCGTGAGAATTCACAATAAAACCTATGCGCGTCCCTGCGAAAAATGACCAACTATGACAAAAATAAAATGTTTACAAAATCTGGTTGACATTGTTTCTTGACCCCGGTATAATGCGCGTGACAATTGAATTGTCACATTTTTTCATAGTGGGAACCGCAAGGAGGTACAGACATGAAATCGACAGGGATCGTGCGCAAGGTCGACGAGCTGGGCAGGATTGTTCTCCCGATCGAACTCCGCCGCACGTTGGACATCGCGGAAAAAGACGCGCTGGAAATCTATGTGGACGGCGACAATATCGTCCTGCATAAATATCAGCCCGCGTGCGTATTTTGCGACGGCACCGACGACGTGATTGAATTCAAGGGCAAGAACGTCTGCCGCGAATGCGCGAAGAGGCTCGGCGACAAAGCGTAAGGAAAAAAAGTATGAGGGATACGTTAAAAGCGCCCTGCCGGTTGGCAGGACGCTTTATTGCGTTGTGTTGTTCGGGATGCATGGGACGGTTTCACCCCGCCCGCGGAGGATTCAGCCGTTCTGACTGTCTACAGCCAGATCGTAGAGCTCATTTTTGGAAAAGCCCGTCTCGGCGGAGGCTTTTTTGCAGCTCTCCCGCAGAGAATAGCCCTCGCCGCGATAGCGTGCCACCAGCGCCAGCGCGTCCGCCGGCGGGGTCTCCGGGGCGCTGACCGGGGCCGCGCCGCCCACCACCAGCACGAATTCGCCCTTGGGCGGCGTGGCGGTAAAGTGCGCCAGCGCGTCGGACAGCGTGGTGCGCAGTACCTCCTCGTGGAGCTTGGTCAACTCCCGACACACGGCCACGGGCCGGTCGCCGCCGAAGGCGCCGGCGAGATCGGCGAGCGTTTTCAAAAGCTTGTGGGGCGCCTCATAGAAGATCATGGTGCGCGCCTCGCCCCTGAGGCTCTCCAGATGTGCCCGGCGGGTTTTGGCCGTCACGGATAAAAAACCCTCGAAGGTGAAGCGCCCGGCGGGCAGGCCCGACAGGGCCAGCGCCGAGACGAGCGCCGCCGGGCCGGGCACGGTCTCAACCGCAACGCCGTTTTCTGCACACAGGCGGACGATGTCCTCGCCCGGGTCGGAGATGGCGGGCATCCCCGCGTCGGTGACCAGCGCGCACTTCTCACCCGCCGCGATGCGCTGGAATATCTTCTCGCCGCTGGCAAACTTGTTGTGCTCGTAATAGCTGACCAGCGGCTTGCGGATGTCGAAGTGATTCAGCAGCTTCAGGGTCACCCGGGTGTCCTCCGCCGCGATGAAATCGGCCTGCCGCAGCGTCTCCGCCGCGCGGGGCGAGAAGTCGCCCAGATTACCGATAGGCGTGCCCACCAGATAGAGTTTTCCACTCATGGCCTGTCCTCCCTGCGATAGATTCGCCGCGCCTCGGCGGATTCCCGGCCATCCGGCCCGGTGAGCAGCAGCGGCGGCTCCACCCGGAGCCCGGCTTTGCCGCCCCGGCGGCCTTCCATAAGGGCCAGACTGGGCGCGGAAGCGGCGGAATGCTGCACCAGCCGCAGCCGCTTGGGCTCCAGCCCCGCGCCCGACAGGGCGCAGCACAGCTCGGCCAGGCGTTCGGGCTTATAGACGAGATAGAAGGCCCCGCCCGTGCGCAGCAGGTACGCGGCGGCGGCGCAGACGTCTCTCAGCGCGCAGCTCTCCGTCCGGGCGGCGGCGCGGTTTGCGCAGGGGGAGGGATAGCCGCTGTCCGGGGCGTAGTACGGCGGGTTGGACACGGCAAAATCAAAGCTGCCCGCGGGAAAAAGCGCCGGGCAGTCCCGGATGTCGCCGGTGACGATCCCGCACCGGGTGTCCAGCCCGTTTTGCCGCATGTTTTCCTCCGCCACGGCGGCCGCCTCGGGCAGCAGTTCCAGTCCCGTCATGACCGGTTTGAGACTGCGCGTCAGCAGCAGCAGGGGCAGAATGCCGCCCCCGCAGCCCAGATCGATGCCCCGCCGCAGCGGGCCCGTCCGCGCGAAATCCGCCAGCAGCACGGAGTCGGTGCTCAGGGCAAAATGGGGGGACTGCAGGTATCGCGGCCCGCCGGGCCACAGAAATTCAGCATCAGCCATGATAAACCTCACAAGAGTCCAACCATAAGACAAAGGGGCGATATGATTTCATATCGCCCCTTAAGATGCCGCATGGAAGAATCGATCAAGCCTCGTGGATAGCCTCGGCGGGGCACTGAGCCGCGCAGGAACCGCAGGACAGGCACTTCTCGGGATCGATTTCGAAATGCAGCTCGCCCATGGAAATGGCTTCGGCGGGGCACTGAGCCGCGCAGGAGCCACAGGACAGGCAGTCATCAGAAATAACAAATGCCATGGTGTAACCTCCGTATGTATTTGGCCATAAGGCCTTTGTAAGGTGTATTGTAGCACAATAATTCCAAAAATCAAATGGAATTTGTACCCCGCCGATAATTATTCGGAGAATTGGCGATAATCAACCGTGTGGGCAAGGCTTTTCGGCTCATTTTTCACCGGCGATATAGGATAATCGGGACAGGGGGCATGGACATGAAAAGCAACGAAAAATTCACCCGGCGGGCGGAGACCGCCATCGAGCAGGCGCGGGACGCGGCCTGCCTGCTGGGTCACAGTTATATCGGTACGGAGCATCTGCTGCTGGGCATCGTGCGGGAGGGCGGCGGCCTGGGCGCCCGGGTGCTGCGGGAGCGCGGGCTGGACGAGCCGGTCCTCCGCGCCGCGGTGGAGAAGGTGGCAGGCGCCGGCGCGCCGGGCATGCCGGAACAGGGCCTGACGCTGGGCGCCAGAAAGGCCATTGAAAAGGCCGTAGCCGACGCCGACGCGCTGGGACACGGTTATGTGGGCACGGAACACATCCTGCTGGGTATCCTGCGGCAGCCGGAATGCAGCGGCACGCGGGCCATTGCTGCCGCCGGCGTGGAGCCCAACGAGCTTTACACCGATATCATGCAGGTGTTCGGCTCCGCCGAAGGGGGCCGGCCCAAACCAGCTCCGACCCGGCAGAGCGTCCGGCATGCGGACACCAGGGTGCTGGACCAGTATGGGCGGGATCTCACGGAACTGGCCGCCAACGGCGCCATCGACCCCGTGGTGGGGCGCTCCGATGAGATCCGGCGGGCGGTGGAAATCCTCTCGCGTCGCACCAAGAATAACCCTGTGCTCATCGGTGAGCCCGGCGTGGGCAAGACCGCCGTGGCGGAGGGACTGGCACTGTGCGTGGCGACGGGCCGCGCCCCGGAGAGCATCCGTACAAAGCGCATCGTATCTCTGGATATGTCCGCGCTGCTGGCGGGCACAAAATACCGCGGCGATTTTGAGGAGCGGGTCAAGGCCGTACTGCGGGACGTGAGACGCGCGGGGGACGTGATCCTGTTTATCGACGAGCTGCACACCATCATCGGTGCGGGCAACGCCGAGGGGGCCATCGACGCGGCCAACATCCTCAAGCCGGCGCTGGGCCGGGGCGAGGTGCAGATCATTGGGGCCACCACGCCGGAGGAATACCGGCGCCACATCGAAAAAGACGCCGCGCTGGAGCGGCGGTTTCAGCCGGTGACGGTGGCGGAGCCCAGCAGGGAGGTCACCCGTGCCATGCTGGAAGGGCTGGTGGGGCGGCTGGAGGAGCACCACGGGGTGCGCATCGCCCCGGATGCGCTGGACGCGGCCATCGACCTTTCCGTGCGCTATATCTGCGGCCGCTTCCTGCCGGACAAGGCCATCGACCTGGTGGACGAGGCCGCGGCCCGGGTGCGGATATCGGGGCTGAGCACGATGGTGCGCCGGGAGGATATCGAGGCCGTGGTCTCCCAATGGACGGGGGTACCGGTGACCGGCATGGACGAGAGCGAGACCGAAAGGCTGCGCAATCTGGAGGCTAAGCTCCACGAGCGCGTGGTGGGGCAGGACGAGGCCGTGGCCGCCGTGGCCCGGACCATCCGGCGCGGCCGGGTGGGGCTGCGCGATCCCGAGCGGCCCGTGGGCAGTTTTCTCTTTCTGGGGCCCACCGGCGTGGGCAAGACCGAGCTGTGCCGGGCGCTGGCGGAGGCCGTGTACGGCAGCGAGAGCGCCATGATCCGGCTGGATATGTCGGAATATATGGAGAAGCACACCGTCAGCCGGCTCATCGGTTCGCCGCCGGGCTATGTGGGCTATGACGACGGCGGCCAGCTGACGGAAAAGGTGCGCCGCAAGCCCTGGAGCGTGGTGCTGTTCGACGAGATTGAGAAGGCCCATGAAGAGGTGTGGGGCATCCTTCTGCAGGTGCTGGAGGACGGCCGTCTCACCGACGCCCAGGGCCATCGGGTCGATTTTCGCAACACGATCGTTGTCATGACCTCCAACGTAGGCGCGCTGGCCGTGACCGAGGGCGTGAAGAAGCTGGGGTTTGCCGCCGACGGCGCTTCCGCCGAGTGCGAGGAACGGGAGCGGGTGATGACCGAGCTGCGCCATACTTTCCGCCCGGAATTTCTCAACCGCATCGACGAGACCATCGTCTTCCACCGGCTGGGCCCGGCGGATGTGGGCGAGATCGCCAAGCGGATGCTGCGCCGGGCGCAGAGCCGGTTCGAGGCGTTGGGCTACGGTCTGGACGTGTCGCCGGAGGCGGAGGCGGAGCTGGCCCGCCGGGGCTACGACGAAAAATACGGCGCCCGTCCGCTGCGCCGGGTGATCCAGACCCAGATCGAGGACGCCGCGGCGGAGCTGATGCTGGACGGCAGCGCGGCGGCGGGGGACGTGTTCGACGCGGCGCTGGACGGCGATAAAATTCTTTTGACGCGCAGAAGGTAAGGGCGTATAATCAGCCGTGTTACTGTCGAAAGGATTGATCGAAAACATGACTGATGAGGAAAAAATCGCGAAGCTCAACAGCCGCGGCGCATTCAACCGCTACAACGGCATCCGCGTCACCGCCGCCGGAGAGGGCAGCGGCACCGTGGAAACCGTGCTGTCGGCCAATTCCATGAACTTCTGGGGCAGCGCCCACGGGGGTCTGGTGTATGCCATGTGTGACGTGGCGGCGGGCGTGGCCGTGATGGGCCTGAGCGCCGGGGGAGTCACCCAGTCGGGCAGTCTCTATTATCTGCGCCCGGCGGTGGGCAGCAAGCTGCGCGCCGTGGGCACGGTGATCAAAAGAGGCAAGACCGTCTCGCTGGCGCAGACCGACGTTTTTGACGACGAAGGCGCGCTGGTGGCCCGGGGCGAATTCGAATACTTCCACACGGACGGCTTTCCCGGCAGGGAAAAATAAAAAATCGGCTTGCGCTTTTGATGGGCGCAAGCCGGTTTGCTGTTATGGCTTATTCCGCGGAGATCATGTAATAATACACAGGCTGGCCGCCGTTGACCACGCTGACTTCCGCGTCCGGGAAGTGGGCGGAGATCCGGTCGGCGGTCTTCTGTGCGTCCTCCTGGGTGACGTCCTCGCCGTAGTAGACGGTGAAAATGTCGGGGGAATGGGCGTCAAACGCGGCGCAAAGCGCCTCCAGCATGGCGGACTGATCGGTATAGCTGCCGATGAGCGCGCCGTCCAGCAGCGCCAGATACTCGCCCGCGTGGATATCCTGACCGTCAAACTCGGAATCCCGGGCCGCGTAGGTGACCTGCGCGGTATGGACCCGATCCATGGCCTCGCTCATGGCTTCGATAACGCTCTCTTCGGATTCCTCCGGCTCCAGACACAGCAGCGCGGAGATGCCCTGCGGCACGGACTTGGTGGGGATGACCACCACTTCCTTATCCGTCAGCGGGACGCACTGCTCCGCCGCCATGATGATGTTCTTGTTGTTGGGGAACACGAACACGGTGCGGGCGGGAGTGCGGTTGATCTCTTTCAGGATATCGTCGGTGGAGGGGTTCATGGTCTGCCCGCCGGTGACGATGGAATCGGCGCCCACCTCGCGGAACAGATCGGCCATGCCCTTGCCGGCGCAGACGGCCACGGCGCCATATTCCTTTTCCGGCGCGGCCAGCGTCTGCACGGCGGCGGCTTTTTCCACCAGCTCGTCGTGCTGGGTGCGCATATTCTCGATCTTGGCGGTTTCCAGGGTGCCGTATTTCTGCGCCTCGGTCAGCGCGTCGCCGGGGATGTTGGTGTGGACGTGGACCTTGAAGCGCTCGTCGTCCTCGCCGATGACCAGGCTGTCGCCGATGCTGTCCAGAAAGGCCCGCAGCGTCTCCAGCGATTTTTCCACCGTCTTGCGGACGATGAACACCGTGTCGTAGGCGAAGGTGATATCCGCCGTGTCGAACTTTTCAAACACGCTGCTCTCGTCGCCCGCGGCGGGCCCGGAAGCGGCCTCCGGCGCGGCTTCGCCGCGCAGGGAAGCCAGCATGGCTTCGTAGATCACCAGATAGCCCATGCCGCCGGCATCCACCACGCCGGCCTTTTTCAACACCGGATTGAGGTTGATGCTATCGTCCAGCGCGTCCTTGCCGGCCTCGATGGAGACCTCCAGCATTTTTTCAAAATCCGCGCCGCCGGCCTTGGTATAATCCACGGCGGCCTCGGCGGCCAGGCGGGATACCGTGAGGATGGTGCCCTCGGCGGGCTTCATCACGGCCTTGTAGGCGGAATCCACGCCCTCGGACATGGCGTTGGCAAATTCCCGGGCGCCGGCCTGGGTCACGCCCTTCAGCCGCTTGGAAAGGCCGCGGAACAGCAGGGAAGTGATGACGCCGGAGTTGCCGCGCGCGCCGCGCAGCAAGCCTGAGGCCACGCAGTCGGCGGCCTCGGATACGGACGCGAACTCTTTCTTTCGCAGCTCCTGGGCGGCGTTGTTCACCGTCAGCCCCATGTTTGTACCCGTGTCGCCGTCCGGTACGGGGAAGACGTTGAGGTCGTTGATGGACTGGGTATTGGCCCGCAAAGCGGCGTCGGCGCAAAGGATCATCTGTTTGAAATCCGCGCCGTCAATGTATTCTCTCAAAGTTAAGCACCTCCGATGGACCGGGGATCGTATTATTTTTCGTTTTTGTCGCTGATGATGGTGTCCACATAGACGTTGACGTCCTGCACGCGTACGCCGGTGGCCTGCTGAAGCTTATAGCGTACTTCGTTCATAATGCTGCGGCAGACAGCGGTGATGTTCACGCCCTTGTCCACGCCGATATGAAGATCCAGAGAGATGCTGTCGTCGTCGTTGAACTGTACTTCCACGCCCTTGGACATGGATTCCCGCCGCAGCAGCTGAAGGGCTCCGCCATCCTTGCTGCGCCCGGCCATGCCTTTCACGCCGAAGCAGTTGGTGGCCGCGTCGCCCGCGAGGTTGGTGAAGACCTCACTGGTGATACTGATGGTGCCGTTGCCGTTTTCGATTTTGACCATGGTAACGCGCTCCTTTCCGTTGAGTATTCTCAAAAGTTGCTTTAATATTATAGCCCCGGCGCGCGGAAAGTACAAGAAAAATTTGCGCACATTATATTGTGTCCTGGATTCTCTGTTTACAACAGAATGCCGAGATGTTAGACTGAACTTAATAGAAACGCGTTTACTGGAGGCGCAGCTTATGGAACGGATCTACAAGATCATGGACGGCTCTGCCGCCGCCGCCCATGTTTCCTACGCGTTTACGGAGGTGGCGGCCGTCTGTCCCATCGCGCCGTCCGGCCCCATGGCGGACGCGATCGACCAATGGTCGGCGGCGGGCCGGAAAAACCTGTTCGGCGCGCCGGTGAAGGTGGAGGAGATGCAGTCCGCTGCGGGCGCCGCGGGCGCGGTGCACGGCGCGCTGAACGCCGGGGCTCTCGCCACGACCTGCACGGCCTCCCAGGGCCTGCTGCTGATGATCCCGGATATGTACAAAATGGCCGGCGAGCTGCTGCCCGCCGTGTTCCATGTCACGGCCCGGGCCGTGGCGGGGCACGCCCTGTCCATCTTCGGCGACCAGTCGGACGTAATGGCCTGCCGTCAGACCGGCTTCGCCCTGCTGTGCGAGAACGATCCCCAGGAGGTCATGGATCTCGCCCCCGTGGCCCATCTCGCGGCCATCGCGGGCCGGGTGCCCTTCGTGAATTTCTTCGACGGCTTCCGCACCTCCCACGAGCTGCAAAAGGTCGCGGTGTGGGACTATGCAGATCTGGCCGGGCTGCTGGATCGGGACGCCGTGGCCGCTTTCCGCGCCCGCGCGCTGAACCCCAACCGCCCCGTGATGCGGGGCAGCCACGAAAACGGCGATATCTTTTTTCAAAACCGTGAAGCGTCCAACGGCTATTACGACGCGCTGCCCGCCGTAGTGGAGGCCTCGATGGCCCGGATCAACGCGAAGCTGGGCACGGATTACCGGCTGTTCAACTATTGCGGCGCGCCCGACGCCGACCGTGTGCTGGTGGCCATGGGCTCCGTGTGCGACACGGCGGCGGAGGTGGTGGACTATCTCAACGCGCGGGGGGAGAAGGTGGGGCTGGTCAAGGTGCGGCTCTATCGCCCCTTCTGCCCGGACAGGCTGGCTGCGGCCATCCCCCCTACGGCAAGGCGCGTGGCGGTGCTGGACCGCACCAGGGAGCCGGGAGCCCAGGGAGAGCCGCTGTACCTGGACGTGGTGACAGCGCTGTTCAACGCCGGCCGCGCCGATGTGACGGTGTGCGGCGGGCGCTATGGGCTGGGCTCCAAGGACACGCCTCCGGCGGATATTTTCGCGGTGTATGCGGAGCTTTTGAAGGCTGCCCCCAGACGCCGTTTTACCGTAGGTATCGAGGACGATGTGACCGGCCTGTCCCTGCCCATCTCCGACGCGCCGGATACCGCGCCGGCCGGCACCCTGTCGGCAAAATTCTGGGGCCTGAACGGCGACGGCACCGTGAGCGCCAGCAAAAATTCCATCAGGATCATCGGCGACCGCACCGATAAATTCGTCCAGGCTTATTTTCAGTACGACTCCAAAAAGACCGGCGGCGTCACCGTGTCCCATCTCCGTTTCGGGGACAGGCCCATCGGCAGCCCGTACTATGTGAAAAAGGCGGATTTCGTGGCCTGCCACAACCCCGGCTACCTCACCGCCGGCTACCGCATCGCCCGGGATGTAAAGCCGGGGGGGACGCTGCTGGTGAACTGCGGGTGGTCGGACGAAGAGTTGGCGGCACATCTCTCCGGCGCGGAGAAGCGCCACATCGCCCGAAACCATGTGCGTCTCTACGCCATGGACGCCATCGGCCTCGCCCGGAGCATCGGCATGGGCAAGCGCACCGATACCATCCTTCAGGCCGCGTTCTTCGCCCTGTCGGGCATAATGCCGCTGGAGCAGGCCGCGGGCTGTATGAAAGAGGCCGCCGTCCAGTCTTATCAGAAGAAGGGGCAGGACGCGGTGGATATGAACTGCAAGGCCATCGACGCCGGCACGGCGGCGTTCCGCGCCGTGCCGGTGCCCGCCGGCTGGGCCGACGCGCCGGACGATCCGCCCCCCGCGCCGCTTGCGGGCCGGGCGGCGACAGCGCGGATGGTGGAGACCATCCAGCGCCCCGTCAGCCGCATGGACGGCGACAGCGTGCCCGTGTCGGCCTTCCTGCCCCACGCGGACGGCACCTTTGAGCTGGGCGGCAGCCGGTATGAAAAACGCGGCGTGGCCGTGTCGGTGCCCTCCTGGGATCAGGACAAGTGTCTCCAATGCAACAACTGCGCCTTCTCCTGCCCCCACGCCGCCCTGCGTCCCTTTATGCTGACACCCGGGGAGGCCGCCGCCGCGCCCAAAGAGGCCAAGCTGGAGCGGGTCAAGACCGGCAAGGGCAAGGGCAGCTTCAAGTACACCATGGCCGTTTCGCCGCTGGACTGCCTGGGCTGCGGCGTGTGCGTGGGCCAGTGCCCCACCCACGCGCTGGAGATGAGACCCGCCGCAAGTCAAGCCCCCCAGATCGCGGTGTACGACTATCTGGTAAATTCCACCGCGGAAAAGCCCGGGCTTTTCGACGCCACCGTGCGCTTCTCCCAGTACCGCAAGCCGCTGCTGGAATACTCCGGGGCCTGCGCGGGCTGCGCCGAGACCAGCTATGCCCGGGTGGTCACCCAACTGTTCGGCCGGCGCATGATTATTTCCAATGCCACGGGCTGCTCGTCCGTCTGGGGCGGCCCCGCGGCGGATTCGCCCTACACCGTGGACGCCGACGGCCGGGGTCCCGCCTGGGCCAACTCCCTGTGCGAGGATAACGCCGAGCATGGGCTGGGCGTGTATTTGGGCCACAAAAAGCTGCGGGACGATCTGCGGGACAAGGTGGCGGAGCTGGAAAAGATCACCTCCGTACCCGAAAAGCGGGCGGCCTGCCGCCGGTGGCTGGACACCTACGACAGGGGAGGGGAGAACGAGGCGGCGACAGCGGCGCTCATCGCCCGGCTGGAGGCCGACCCCGACTGCCCCTATACGCGGGCCATTCTGCCGAAAAAGGACTATCTGGCCAAAAAATCCGTGTGGATCTTCGGCGGGGACGGCTGGGCCTGCGACATCGGCTGCGGCGGGCTCGACCATGTGCTGGCCTCCGGGGAGGACGTGAACGCGCTGGTGTTCGACACCGAAATGGATTCCGATACCGGCGGGCAGGCGTCCAAGGCGTCCAATATCGGGCAGGTGTGCCGGCTCGCCGCGGCGGGCAGGGAGCTGAAGCCGAAGCCGCTGGCGGAGATGGCCATGACCTATGGCTACGTCTACGTGGCGCAGGTGGCCATGGGCGCGGACAAGGGCCAGACCCTCAAGGCCCTGACCGAGGCCGAGGCCTATCCGGGTCCATCCCTCGTCATCGCCTATTCCCCCTGCGAGCTGCATGCCATGAAGGGCGGTATGCAGGGCTGCCAGCGGGAGATGGACCGGGCCGTCAAGTGCGGCTACTGGAACCTGTTCCGATTCGACCCGTCCCGGGAGCGGGAAAAGCTTACCCTCGACAGCCGGGAGCCCTCCGCGGATTACCGGGACTTCCTGATGGGCGAGGCGCGCTTCGCATCGCTTTCCCAGAGCGACCCCGCGCGGGCGGAGGCGCTGTATCGGAAGTCGGAGGAAAACGCGAAAGCCCGGTATCAGCACCTGTTAAAGCTGAAGGAAACGATCGGATAAAAACAGCCCCCCGGCAATTCCTCCGGGGGGCTGTTGAGACTGTCAAAAAAGCATTTTTGACAGTCTCAAAACGCCGAATTTTTTACAAAA
>DAOPXW010000019.1:0-31855 GCA_035352555.1 Oscillospiraceae bacterium | reverse complement strand
GTTTCTCAAATTATCGCAAAGGGCGGGAACTTTCCCGCCCCTTCTATTCGTCTTTCTTTGGTGGCGCGGCCACTTTTTTGGCGGGAATATCCCGGGACATACTGAGGATGATGCCCATTTCACTCAGCTGCAGCAGCAGCGCCGTGCCGCCGGATGAGAAGAACGGCAGCGACACGCCGGTGCAGGGGATGAGGTTGGTGACCACGGCCACGTTGAAAATAACCTGAATGGCCAGCAGCGTGGTGATGCCGGCGCAGACAAGGTAGGAAAAGCGATCCCTGGAGTGCATTGCCAGCCAGTAGCCCCGTATGATGAGCAGCGCGAACAGAATGAGAATGACAATGGCGCCGATATAACCCAGTTCCTCGCACACGATGGAAAAGATAAAATCGTTGTGTTCCTCCGGCAGATACAGGTACTTCTGGCGGCTCATGCCCAGGCCCAGGCCGGTGAGACCGCCGGAGCCGATGGAATAGAGGGACTGCATGATCTGATAGGCGGTGTCCGAGGTGTCGGCCAGCGGATCGCGCCAGGCTGTGATACGGTCGGAGGCGTAGCCGAAGAACTTGATATACATCAAAATGCCGCCCGCGCCCAGCACCGCCGCCGCGCCGAACCAGTAAAGCTGCACGCCGCCCAGAAACAGCATCGCGGCGCCCACCAGCAGAATGATGATGGAGGCTGAAAGGTGCGGCTCCAGCACCAGCAGGCCCACAACGACCACTAGGATGACGGCAAAGGGAACGATGCCGTATTTTGGGATCTTCATGGCGCCCTTGAACTTGCAGATCATGGTGGCAAAAGCCAGAATAACGCCGATCTTGGCGATCTCGGAGGGCTGCAGCGTGGTGAAACCCAGATTGATCCAGCGGCGGGAGCCGTGGGAAGCGGTGCCGATGACGGGTACCAGCACCAGCAGCGCGATGGCTGCGGCCAGCACCCACATGCTCCACCGGCGGTAAAAGCCCATCGGCAGCCGGGAGAGGAACAGCATGGCGGCCACGCCCAGCAGGGCGAACACCAGCTGGCGGGTGAAATAATAGGTCGGTGTATTGCCGCTGTAATAGGCCCGGGCGTAGCTGGCCGAGAGCAGCATGACCACGCCGATGGCGAGCAGGATCAGTACCAGCAGCAGAAACGGGATGTCCACCGGGCCGCGCCGTATGCTTTTGTCCAGAGAATAGTCGGCAATACGCCCGTTGGCGCCCAGTCGCTCCTGCGTATAGTCCATTTTCCGCTCCTTTCAGGGAAATGCTTATCGAAACCGGCCGTAAACGCCGATAAAGGACAGGACGGCCATGGCCAGCGTGACACAGGAATACAGCGCGAACAGCTGCTTCTCGCTCCATTTCCGGCCTGACCAGCCGCCCATCTCCAGATGATGATGGAAGGGGGCCATTTTGAATACCCGCTTGCCGTGGCTGATCTTAAAGTAGCCCACCTGAATGATGTCGGACAGGGTCTCGATGATAAACATGACGCCCAGCGGCACCAGGATCAGCGGCATATCGAAGGCGAAGGCCAGCGCGGCGATGGCGCCGCCCAGAAAAAGCGAGCCGGTATCGCCCATAAAGACCTTGGCGGGATTGTAGTTATACACCAGAAAGCCCAGCAGGCCGCCCAGCAGGCCGGAGGCAAAGATGCCCAGCGCCAGGAACTGCGTGCCCCACAGGAAGGTCACCATGACGAAGAAAAAACACACCGGCATGGAGGTTCCGGCGGCCAGGCCGTCCACCCCGTCCGTGAGGTTGACGGCGTTGACCGTGCCCACGATGATGAACGCGGCAAAGACGAAGTAGAGCCAGGGGGCCATCTCCACCGTCACGTTCCAAAACGGAATGTAGAGATGGGGCATACAATAGCCCAGCTCCCGCATCAGCAGCAGGAACACCAGCGCGGCCACCAGCTGCAGCAGGAATTTCGCTTTGGCGCTCAAGCCCAGATTCTGCTTTTTTTTCAGCTTTTCCCAGTCGTCCAGAAAACCGATGGCGCCGAAGATCAGCGCGAACAGCAGCACGATCATGTGTCCCCATTCGCCGTCCAGCATACAGCCGAAACCCACCGTGAGGCATACCACGGCAACCGCCGTGATAAACAGCACGCCGCCCATGGTGGGTGTGCCCTGTTTGGACATATGCCAGCTGGGGCCGATCTCCTTGATGGTCTGTCCGGCCTTGATCTTCCGCAGCCAGGGGATGTAGTACCTGCCCATGGCCGTGGACACCAGAAACGCGATTATAAAGGCCAGAATCAGCTTTATGGTCATTGGTTATTCCTTCTCTTTTCTCAAGTGTTCCGCCACGATCTCCCGCTCGTCCATGTGATGTTTTTCATGCCCCACCACCTGGTAATCCTCATGGCCCTTGCCCGCCAGAAGGATCACATCTCCGGGGCAGTGGTTGTCGATAGCCCAGCAGATGGCCTCGATCCGGTCGGGGATGACCTTCACCGGCGTGTGCTTGCCCTTCATGCCCGCCAGAATGTCGGCGATGATGGCTTCAGGCTCCTCGGTACGGGGATTGTCGGAGGTGACGACGCAAAGGTCCGCGTTGTCCGCGGCGATGGCGCCCATCCTGGGGCGTTTGGTCTTATCCCTGTCGCCGCCGCAGCCGAACAGGGCCACCAGGCGGCCCTCCGAGCCCTCGCGCAGCGTCTTCAGCACGTTTTCCAGCGCGTCCGGCGTGTGGGCATAGTCGATGACGATGGTGTAATCCGGCGGCGTGGGCACGACCTCCACCCTGCCCTTCACGCCCGCCGCGCTGCTCATGGCATCGCAGCATTCCGAAAGGCTGAAGCCCAGGCACAGTCCCGCCGCGATGGCGCCCATGGCGTTGTGTACGGAGAACAGGCCCGGGCTGTGCAGGCTGACCCGCTGCAGATCCCCGCCGTACAGCGCGCAGAATTTGGCCCCGGCGGCGGAGAGCCGGATATCGTTGGCAGTGAGGTCGGCGCTGTTGGAGCGGATGGAAAACGTGGTCACAGGGCACTTTGCGGCGTCGATCATATACTGCGACCACGCATTGTCCAGATTGATGCAGGCCTTGTCGCACCGGCCAAACAGGAGAGACTTGGCCTTAGCATAATCCTCCATTGTCTTGTGAAAGTCAAGATGGTCCTGCGTAAGATTGGTGAAAATGCCGACGTTAAAATGGATTCCGGCCACTCTGTCCAGCACCAGTGAATGCGACGAGACCTCCATCACCACATGGGTGCAGCCCGCGTCCAGCATCTCCCGGAACAGCTTCTGGAGCTCATAGCTCTCGGGCGTGGTGCGCTCCGTGTGCAGCATCGTCCCGCCGATCATGTTGCCGACGGTGCCCACCAGCCCCACCTTGTAGCCCGGCCGGGTCTCCAGCAGATGCTTAAGGAGAAAAGCGGAGGTGGTCTTGCCGTTGGTGCCGGTGATGCCGATTATGGTCATCTGCGATTCCGGATCGCCGAAGAAATCCCGGCTGGCCACGGCCAGCGCGTAACGGCTGTTTTCCACCAGCACATAGGGGATATCCACTCCCGGCTTTTCCTCGCAGATCACCGCCACGGCGCCCTTTTTCACAGCGTCGGGAATGTATCGGTGCCCGTCGGTATCGAAGCCGCGGATGGCCACGAACACGTCCCCGGGCTGCGTGGCCCGTGAATCGTAGCTCACGCCGGTGATCTCCATCTCTCCGTCGGCGCCGGTCTCAAGAGCGGTCACATTTTTCAGAATGTCGTTCAGTTTCATTTCATTCACCTTTAATAGCGTCCAAGCATACTGGTATTGTTGGTAACCAGGGTCACATTGACTACGGTGCCGTGCTTGACGTCCGTACCCACCGCCACGGACTGGGCGGTGACACGCTGCGTGGACGGGTCGGACACCGAGCTGGAGGTGCTGATAAACAGGCCGTAGTAGGCCAGCCGGTCCCGGGCAATGTCGTAGGTCAGGTCGGTGAGATCGATCATGGTCTCCGTGGAATCGGACGGCGCGGCGTCCGCGTACAGGATGATCTGGCTGCCCGCCGCCACCACGGCGTTCGCCGCGGGAAGCTGATCGGTGACGGTGCCGCCGGAACCGATGACCCGATAGGTCAATCCGGCATCCTTCAGGGTTTTCTCCGCCGTGGTGAGATCCACGGTCTTGACGTTGGGCACGGATTTATCCAGATTGGCTTTCTCCTCGGCGGTGTACTCGGGCTCCACACCCATGTAGGGCAGGATATCCTCAAACATGGCGCCCACGGTGGGCGCGCCCATCTGGCCGCCTGAGATGTAAACTTTGGAGGGCTGTTTAGGCGAGTCCAGGAACACGAGAATCGCGATTTTGGGATCGTCCGCCGGGGCGAAGCCGATGAAGGAGACGATATAGTCGTGCTCGCCGGTAGCGGCGATTCTGGCAACATTTTCAGAGGTGCCCGTCTTGCCGCCGATGCGGTAGCCCGCCACGTAGGCGTTCTTGCCGGTGCCCTCCACGGGGTCGTTGACAACCTTTTCCAGGATCTTGCAGACCTCTTTGCTGGTATCCTGGCTGATGACCTGCCGCACGGTGGTGGGCTGGCGGCTGAACACCACGTTGCCGTCGGAATCGGTGAGCTCGCGCACCACGTAGGGCTGCATCAGGCTGCCGCCATTGACGCAGGCGCTGACCGCCGTGATCAGCTGCAGCGGCGTGATGTTGAAGGTCTGGCCGAAGGAGGCGGCGGCAAGCTGAGTCTGGTTTTTCGGATTGCAGAACGTGTTTTCATCCCACCATAGGCTGCCGGATTCCCCGCCGAGGTCGATGCCGGTGGTGGCGGTGAGCTTCGCGTCCGGGTTGTCGCTTTTGTTGAGCAGGCCGAAAGCATCGCAGTAATCATAGAATTTCTTTTCGCCTACCAGAAGGCCGATCCGGATAAAGGCCACATTGCAGGAGTGCTGCACGGCCTGGATCAGCGTCTGAGTGCCGTGGCCGCCGGCTTTCCAGCATTTGCGGCTCTGGCCGGGAGCGTCGCCCGGGACGGAGATGCTGCCGCCGCAGTAGAAGGTGCTGTTTTCGTTGACGACGCCCTCCTGCAGGGCCATGGACAGGGTCAGGATCTTGAAAGTGGAGCCCGGCTCGTAGGTATCGGAAAGGCACTTGTTGCGCCACTGTTTTTGCTGGGCATCGGCGATGATCTGGCTGGATTCCTCCTTGGTGTCGGCCGCGTCGGCCAGATCCTGCACGCCCTGGTCCACCGCGAGATAGTTGTTCAGATCGAAGCCGTTGAGGGACACCATGCCCAGAATGGCGCCGGTCTTCACATCCATGGCGATGGCGCCCGCGCCGTTTTGGATGTCGTAGTCCTTCACCGCCTGCTCCAGATGCTTCTGCATATAGTACTGGATGGTGGCGTCGATCGTGAGGACGGCGTTGTAGCCATTCTCGGAATTGGTGTAATCTTCAAATTTGGTAAACAGCAGATCGGAGCCCGCCGCCGTGGACGCCCGGACCGTCCTGCCGTTTTTGCCGGTGAGGACGGAATTGTACTCCGCTTCCACGCCGCCCAGGCCGGTATTGTCCGTGCCCACGAAGCCGATGACCTGGCAGGCCAGCGAATCGTAGGGATAATACCGCTTGGTGTCGGCCTCCAGATGGACGCCGGTGAGTTTGTTGGATTTGATGAACTCCCGCACCTGATCGGCCACGCCGGATTCCACCTTGCGGGCCACGGTCTCATACCAGGAATCGGTTTTTTTCGTGCGCTCGAGAATACTGGCGTAATCCACGCCGAGAATCTGGGACAGGCCCTGCGCGATCAGCGCGGGGTCCTCCTTGTTGCGCTTGATCTCCGCGGGACTGATAAAGACATTGTCCACATCCGCGGACATGGCCAGCACCTTCATGTTGGTGTCGTAGATGGTGCCGCGGCTGGCGGACTCCGAGGTGGTGCGCACCTGGTTGGCCAGCGCCAGTCCCTCGTAGTAATCGTGGTTGACGATCTGGATGTCGAACAGCTTGATCGCCAGCACTATAAATGCAACTATGCCGCACACGATCATCAATACCAGTGTGCGGCGAAGCATGGATTTAGTTGGTCCCCGGTTTGGGGTATCTCCCGAGGAAATATTAGCCATATCTTTGCTCCTTGCGATGGATGTTCCTGCCCGTCTTCTCCTATTATACTGCCGCCGTCAACCAAAGTATGACTTCAGCGAATCGACGATGTCGCCGGCCTTGCCCGTCACGGCACCGTCGGTGCCGTTAAGAATCTCGGCTTTGTCCTGCGCGGAGGAGCTGACATAGTGCACCTGATCGGCGCGGGGCTTCTGCATCCCCAGCGTGTTGATGGCGTAGTTTTCGATATCGGTGAGATTCAGCGCGCTCTCATAGGCGATGGTCAGCTTGGACTGCTCCCCGTTGAGCTCGGTCAGCTGGCTCTCCAGCTTGGCGGTCTCTGCGGACACCTGGGTGAACTGCACCCGGGCCATCAGGCTGAACACCAGCAGCACGGCCGCCGCGGCGAAGCCGAACAGCGCCAGCGGAGAGATGCTCTGCCGGGTGAGAACCTCCGTCTGCGGGACGACCTCCTCCCGCACTTCTGGCTTTGCGGGGATGTCCAGCGGCCTGCCGTATTCGTATTCCGGATACAGGGCTGGGTTGTCATAGTCGTAGGCCAGATTGCCGTTCACCGCGTTCTGCCCGTATCTGACTTTCTTTGTCTGTGCCATGATGCGCTCCTTTTTCCGTCAAACCCGCTGGGCCACGCGCAGCTTGGCGCTGCGGGCCCGGGGGTTTCTTTCGACTTCTTCTTCCGACGGCACGATGGGTTTCCTCGTCACGCTTTTCAGAGTCTGTACAAAGCCGCAGGTGCAGATAGGCGCCTCGCGCGGGCAGGTGCAGCCTTTTTCACGGGCGGCAATGGCGGTCTTGACGATGCGGTCCTCCAGTGAATGGAAGCTGATGACGCAGAGCCTTCCGCCCTTCTCCAGCCGGTCCGGCACGGTGTCCATCATGGCCTCCACCGCGCCCAGCTCGTCGTTCACGGCGATACGGATGGCCTGAAACGACCGCTTGGCGGGGTGCTGTTTTTCCCGCAGGGCCGCGCCGGGCATGGCGCTCTTGATGATGTCCACCAGCTCCAGCGTGGATTCCACGGGCTTTTCCTCCCGGTGGGCGATGATGGCGGACGCCACCCGGCGGAAATACCGCTCCTCGCCGTAATCCCGGAGGATGCGTTCCAGCTTCTCCTGAGGCCATTTGTTGATCACCAGCCACGCGGACAGCGTGTTGCTCTGGTCCATGCGCATATCCAGCGGGGCGTCATTCATATAGGAAAAACCCCGGTCGCTCTCGTCCAGTTGAGGGGAGGACACACCCAGGTCGAACAGCATTCCGTTGACCTTGCCCACGCCCAGCTCGTCCAGCAGCTCGGGGATGTTGCAGAAATTGCCGTGAACCAGCGTGACCATGCCGCCAAACTCACGCAGGCGCTCTCCGGCGCGCGCAATAGCGGTCTCGTCCCTGTCGATGCCGATCAGCCTGCCGCCGGTGAGCCGGCGGGCGATCTCACACGAATGGCCGCCCAGCCCCACCGTGCCGTCCACATAGACGCCGTTGGGGTCGATATTCAGATTTTCGATGCACTCGGCAAGCAGCACCGGCACATGTTCAGCCATATCAGAACTCCAGTTCTTCCATCACGGCGGCAATATTCTCCGGCGTGATCTCCTCCGCGCGGACCGGCTGCCAGCTGTCGCTGTCCCAGAACTCCGCGTGGTTGTTGCTGCCGACCACGGTGACGTTTTTAGTGAGACCGGCAAAGTCCCGCAGATTCTGCGGCAGCAGGATGCGGCCCTGACTGTCCAGCTCGCAGCGGGTGGCGTAGGCAAACAGCGGGCGCATTTTGCGCTGCTTCACATAAGGCATCGCATTGACCTTGTCGGAAAACGTCTGCCAGCTCTCCCCCGAATAGGCGGAGAGGCATTTGTCCATGGAAATGGTGACGTAAAAAACGTCGCCCAGATCCTCCCGGAGCTTGGCAGGAATAAAGAGCCTGCCCTTCGCGTCCAGACTGTGCTGATATTCGCCCGTCATGCCGGCCATGCTCTCCACCTCTTTGCCTCACTGTGGGGAAATAAAACACTTCCCACCACTTTGCTCCACTTTGTGGCTTAATTATAAAGGCGGTGCAAATAAAATGCAAGCATAAAATTGTTGATTTTTCACGGAAAGTTCTGACATTCCAGTTACATTTTTTGTCACAACACAAAAAATTGCGCCCCCCGCTGCCGGGAGGCGCAAAAAAACGCAAAATATAGTATTCAGGAAAATCGGAAAAAATTTGGAAAGGGAATTTACTCGCGCAGTTCTTTGGAGGACAGGGTGGTGATGCGGGCCTCCGGTGCGCGGGAAGAGGTCTGAGCGGGCTGCGCCTGGGGCAGTACGCCGCCGGCCACGCTGCGGAAAGCGGCGCGCTGGGCGTGGACCTGATTCATAGCGGCGGTGACGGTCTCCTCCGTGGTACGGAGCACATCGTCCGCATATTTGCCGGCCAGCCGCTTCAGTTCATCGGATTTGGCCTGGGCGGAAGCCATCATCTCGTTGGCGCGGGCGCGGGCCACGCGGATGACCTCCTGCTCCTCCACCATGCTGCGGGCCTTTTCCTCGGCCAGCTTGCGCACGGATTCGGCTTCGCGTTTGGCGTTGGAAATAAACTCGTCTCTGGCGGAGACCAGCCGCTTTGCCTCGGCCAGCTCCACGGGCATGGCGGTCTTGATCTCGTCAAGGATCTCCAGGGCCTTGTCGCGCTCCACGATGCACTTGTCATTGCCCAGGGGGACGCCCCAGGCCTCGGATATCATGGTGTACAGGGCCTCGACCAGTTCCATCACTTCATTATCCATCGTTCCGCCTCCCAAATTTCGCCTTTTCCATGACCTCGTCAATTATCTCGTTTGGCACAAGGCCGGTGAGGTCGCCGTTGTAACGGGCCATTTCCCGCACCACCGAAGAGCTGAGGTAGGTATACTTCTCGTCCGAGGTGAGAAACATGGTTTCCAGCCGGGGATTGATCTTCTTGTTGATGAGATTCATCTGGAACTCGTATTCAAAATCGGAGGTGGCACGCAGCCCCTTGACCAGAACAGCCCCGGGGTATTTCCGCGCGGCTTCGGCCAGCAGTCCGTCGAAGGTGTCCACCTCCACGTTGTGATAGCGCTTTACGGCCCGGCGCACCATATCTTCCCGCTCGTCAATGGAAAACATGGGCTGGGTCTTGGTGGAGTTAAGCATGATGCAGACGATCACCTGGTCGAAGATCCTGGAGGTCCGGCGGATAATGTTGAGATGACCCAGTGTGATGGGGTCAAAGCTGCCGGGGCAAATGGCGATGCTCATATACTGTTCTCCCTGCGATAGACTGTGATCTTCACTTTGCCGTAAACGTACTCCCGGCCCGCGAAGTAAGGCGCGGCAACTGCCGGCATCGGCGTTTCCCGCCGACTTTCGCAAATTATTATACCACCATCGGATAATATGTCAACCAAATTGATTTTGTGCACGATTTCGTCGTAAAGCCCGGAATCATAGGGCGGATCAAGAAAAATCAGGTCGAATTTTCCGCAGCCGTCCAGATAGCTCAGGGCGTCGGACTGGTAGACCTGTCCGGCCAGGGCGCAGGCCCTGAGATTGTCCCGCACGATGGCGGCGGCGGTCTTGTCGCTGTCCACGAACACGCACTCCCTGGCACCCCGGCTGAGGGCTTCGATGCCCAATTGGCCGGTGCCCGCGAACAGATCCAGCACCCGGCGGCCCTCCACATCGAACTGGACGATGTTGAAAACGGCCTCCTTCACCCCGTCGGTGGTGGGCCGGATATCGTAATTCTCCGGGGCCTTCAGCTTGCGGCCGCGGGCCGTGCCTGTGATGACTCTCATTCTCTGTCCTCCGTATGGTAAAAATCATAGACGGCTCTGGCCGTGTTTTTCGGCACCACGGCGCACAGCTCCTCGACGCTTGCGGCTTTGATGGCTTTGATGGTCTTGAACTGCTTCAGCAGTTCGCCCCGCCGCTTATCCCCCACCCCGCTGATCCTGTCCAGCTCGGAGCCGATGTTTTCCATCCGCAGGGCACGCTGATACTCGATGGCAAAGCGGTGGGTTTCCTCCTGAATGCCGCCGATCAGCGCGAACAGGCCCGGATCGGCGCTGATGCCCGTCTCGCGCCCGTCCGGCCCCACCAGGGCCCGGGTGCGATGGCGGTCGTCCTTGACCATGCCCCACACCGGCACGCCGCACAGCCCCAGCTCAGTCAGCACCTCCGCCGCGGCCGCGGCGTGGGCGGCGCCGCCGTCGATCAGCAGCAGATCGGGCAGTGGGGCGAAACGCTCGTCCCCTTCCAGATAGCGGCGGAAACGGCGCTCCACCGCCTGCCGCATACTGGCGTAATCGTCCCGGATCTCCAGCTCCCGGATGCGAAACTTGCGGTAGTCGCGCTTCAGCGGCTTGCCGTCCACATGGACGGTCATCGCCGCCACAATGCCGGTATCGCCCAGGTTTGATACGTCAAAAGCCTCGATCCGCCGGGGGGAAGTCTCCAGTTCCAGCGCTTTTTGCAGCTTTTCCAGCGACTTGCTCCGCCGCTGCTGGGCCGTGGTAAAACGCAGGCACTCTTCCCGGGCGTTCATGGCCGCCGTCTCGGTCAGCCGGGCCCGCTCCCCCCGTTGGGGGGTCTCCACGGACACCCTGCGCCCCGCAGTCTCGGTCAGCAGCCGGGCCAGTTCCTCCCCGTCCTCGATATCGCAGGGCAGAAGGATGGTCCGGGGCCAGGCGTTTCGGTTGACATAATATTGACGCACCAGATCGGACACGGCCCCGGCATCGTCCTCCAGCGGCTCGGCGATGAGCTCAAAGTCCTTGCCGGCTAGATCGCCGTTGATGAAGTGCAGCACGGTGAAGCAGCTTTTCGCGCCCCGGCAGAAGCCCACGGCGTCGGTATCGGCAAAAGCGGTGGAGATGACCCGCTGGCGGTTGGACAGGCCCTCGATGGCCCGCACCCGGTCCCGGAATTCCGCGGCGGCCTCAAAGCGGAGGCTCTCGGCGGCCTCGTCCATCCGGGCGGTGAGGCTTTCCGTGAGCTCCGCCGTCCTGCCGTCCAAAATCAGCTCGGCCTGACGGATCGTCTCCCGGTACTCCGCCGGGTCGGCGCTTTTGAGGCACCAGCCCGCGCAGGCGCCCATGTGGTAATTCAAACAGGGTCTGCCTTTCCCCACGTCCCGGGGAAATTTGCGGGCGCAGGTGGGCAGGCGCAGGGTCTTGGAAATAGTGTCGATGATCTCGGCGGTCACGCCCCGGCCGCCGTAGGGGCCGAAGTAGCGGGCCCCGTCCTTCAGGGCGGCATGAACGATGGAAAACGAGGGATACTCGGCGGCGGTATCCAGCCGGATGAAGGGGTAGCCCTTGTCGTCCTTGAGGAGGATGTTGTAATGCGGCTGGTGGCGCTTGATCAGTGAGTTTTCCAGCACCAGGGCTTCGAATTCGGAATTGGCCACAATGACGCTGAAATCCGCCACTTTCTCCACCATGGCGGCCACCTTGGGCAGGTGCTCGCCGTGGAAATAGCTGGACACGCGGTTTTTCAGCTTTTTGGCCTTGCCGACATAGATGACCTCGCCCTTTTCGTCCAGCATGATATACACGCCGGGCAGCAGGGGCAGATTATTGGCTTTTTGGGCGAGCTCCGGTATTCTGGCCGTCATTGCACCGCCGCCTCCGCTTTCGCTTTTCTATCTTTGTAGACGCACCAGACGGTGATGGTGGCAATGACGACAGCGCCGCCGATCAGCGCGAATGGGCCGGGGGCCTCGCCGTCGAAAAGGAACACCCACACGGGATTCAGCAGCGGCTCCAGCGCCCCCAGCAGCGAGCAGGCCAGCGGCGGGCAATATTCGCTGCCCGCGGCCAGCAGCGCGTAAGGGATGCCCAGCTGGAACACGCCCAGCAGGACGATATACAGCAGCGGCGCGCCGGACAGCGCCGGGTGCGTGGTGAACAGGAACGGGACACCCACCAGCGCAGTGAGCAGATTGGCAATGACGATACCGCTGAGGCGCTCGTTTTCCGGGCACTGATCCAGACTGATATAGTAGCAGCCGAAGCTCAGGCCAGCGCCCAGCGCCAAGAAATTTCCCAGCAGGCCGCCGCTGCCCAGCTTTTCGAAAAAGAACAGCGAGATCCCGCCCATGGTCACCGCCACCGCGAGGATGTCGGCCTTGGAAAAGCGCGTGCCGAGAAACAGCGCCGAGATGAGCATGATGAACACCGGAGAGGTAAATTGCAGCACAATGGCGTTGGCCGCCGTGGTGAGCTTGTTGGCCGTCACAAACAGGATCATGGTGCCGCAGAGAGTCACCGCGGAAAAGAGGCTGTGCCTGTTGACGGCGAAGGGATAGCGCCGGACGCGCATATAGACGAACACCACCGTGCCCGCGATGGCGCTGCGCACCCCGGAGATGACGAAGCTGTTCCAGGGGAGCAGCTTGATAAAAATGCCCGCCGTGCTCCACAGGGCGGCACACAACAGGACCTCCAGAATGGCGATGTTCTTCTTTCGTTCTATGTTTTCCATATTCTGTCCTTATAAAACAAGGGCGTGTAAAATACACGCCCTTAGTCTCTGTTCGTTTTCTATCACTCGGAAAAGTCGGAGTCAATGAGTTCGGAAAGCGTCCGAATGGCTTCTTCCTCATCTGCGCCGTCGGCAATGATGTTGATGGCGGTGCCCTTGACGATGCCGAGGGACAGGACGCCCAGCAAGCTCTTGGCGTTGACGCGTCTGTCGTCCTTCTCGATCCAGATGCCGCTCTTGAACTCGTTGGCTTTCTGAATAAAGAAAGTTGCGGGTCTCGCGTGGAGACCTACCTGGTTATTAATGACTACTTCTTTTGTTTTCATACTCGCCACTCCCAAATCATAATGTTGGACACAGTTGGTCTATTTCAGTACTCCTAATTTAGCAAAAAAATGAAAAACCGTCAATTGTTTTTGTGCGATTTGTTGATTTACACATGATTGAGCCTTTGGACCGGGGCATTTTTATTTCAGTTCGACGATAGTAACGCCGGTTTCGCCCTCGCCGTAGTTGCCCAGCCGGAAGGACTTGACAGCCTTGTTCTTTTTTAGCATATCCTGCACCGCCTTGCGCAGCACGCCGGTGCCCTTGCCGTGGATGAGTGTCACTGTGGAGAGTTTACCCATGACGGCCGTGTCCAGATACCGCTCCGCCGCCATGACGGCCTCCAGCGCGTCCATGCCCCGCAGGTCGATCTCCGCGGGGACCGCGGCATGGAGCTGGCGGCTGCTCCTGGACACGGTCTTCGCCGCCGGCGCTTTCTCCCCCTCCAGCAGATAGACCTCCCCCTCCTGGGCGGTAACGTTCATGATGCCCGCCCGCAGCGACAGTGTGCGATCCGGCGACACGGAGATCACCGTGGCCTTCACGCCCATGGACTTGATCTGCACCACGTCCCCGGCCTTCACCGGGCGGGCGGAGGTCTTATCCTCCGCCGGTTCTCTGGGGGCGGCGCCGAATTTTTCTTCCGATTCGTTGAGCTTCCGCCGCAGTTCGCTCCTCGCGGCGTTCACCGCGGCGGCGTCCTCCGCTTCGCTCCTCTCCCGGCGCATTTCGTCCAGCTCGGCAAAGGTCTCCTCCGCCGTGCGCCGGGCGCCGGCGATGATCTGCTCCGCCTCCCGGCGGCTTTTTTCGTTGGCTTTGTCCAGCCGCACCGAGAGCTCCGCCTTAAGCATGGCGGACTTTTTGGCGTTATCCTCCGCCTCCCGCAGCTTTTTGGACACAGCGTCCCGCTCCCGCTCCAGCATCAGGCGGGTCTGCTCCAGCTTCTCGATAGTGGCCTCAAAGCTGGCGCTCTCCACGCCGATGCGCTTTTTGGCGTCCTCGATGACGGTCTCGTCCAGCCCCAGCCGGGCGGAGATGGCGAAGGCGTTGGATTTTCCCGGAATGCCCACCAGCAGGCGGTAGGTGGGCCGCAGGGTCTCCACGTCGAATTCGCAGGAGGCGTTCTGCACCCCCGGCTGCTCCGTGGCATAGACCTTCAGTTCCGCGTAGTGGGTAGTGGCGGCGATGACCGCGCCCGAGGCCCGGGCGTGCTCGATGATGGAGATGGCCAGAGCCGCGCCCTCGGTGGGGTCGGTACCCGCGCCCAGTTCGTCGAACAGCAGCAGTGAGCCGGGGCCGCATTCCCGCAGGATGCCCACGGTGTTGGTCATGTGGGAGGAGAAGGTAGAAAGGTTTTGCTCGATGCTCTGCTCGTCGCCGATGTCGGCCAGAATATGGTCAAACACGCACACGCTGCTGCCGTCGGCCGCGGGGATGTGCAGCCCGCAGCGGGCCATGAGGCACAAAAGGCCGATGGTCTTGAGGGTGACGGTCTTGCCGCCGGTATTGGGGCCGGTGATGACCAGCGTGTCGAACTCGTCGCCCAGCTCCACGTCGATGGGCACCGCCGTGGCCCTGGCCAGCAGCGGATGCCGCGCACGGTGCAGCAGCACGCCCCTGTCCGACAGGGACGGGGCCTGGCAGTCCAGCTTGTAGGAGAGCTTGGCCTTGGCAAAGATCAGATCCAGCCGGGTGAGCATCTCAAAGTCGGAATCAATATCGTCCCGGCGCTCGGCGCAGTCGGCGGAGAGCTCGGCCAGAATGCGCTCGATCTCCAGTTTTTCCTTGGCGGCCAGCTCCCGCAGCTCGTTGTTGGCCTTCACGGCGCCCATGGGCTCGATGAACAGCGTGGCCCCGGTGGAGGACACGTCGTGGACAAGGCCGGGCACCTCGTTTTTGTGTTCGGCCTTGATGGGCACCACATAGCGGTCGGAGCGCATGGTGATGATCGGCTCCTGCATGGCCTTGGCGGAGCCCGGGGAGGAGATAATCCTGTTCAGCGCCTCCCGCGCCCGGGAGGCCGCGGCCCGCATCCTGCGCCGGAGGTCCGCCAGCTCCGGAGAGGCGGCGTCGGCAATCTCATCCTCTCCAACAATGGAGGTACCGATCTTTTCTTCCAGAAATTTATTGGCCCGCAGCGCCGAAAACAGAGGGTCGATGCAGGTGTGTCCCACGGTGTCGTCCGCAAGGTAGCCGCGCACCAGCCGGGCGCATTGCAGCACCCCCGCGATGTCCAGCAGCTCCCGGGTGTTCAGGCTGCCGCCCAGATCGGCGCGGGCCAGAGAGGCGCGCACGTCCCGCACCCCGGAAAAGGACGGGCTGCCCCGCACCACCATCATGGTCTTGGCGGCGCTGGTCTCGTCCAGCCGGCGCTGCACCTCCGCCCGCTCCGCGGCGGGAGCCAGCGACGCGGCGCTCTCTTTGGCCGCGGTGCTGACGCACTCGGCGGAGAGCATGGCCAGTACGGCGGGCAGCTCCAGCGTGCGCATGGATTTTTCACACAGTTCGGAATTTGTCGTCATGATTCAATCCTTAATTTTTTTCCAATAGTCCAGCGTCCCGAAGCGCCGCTCCGTCTGACGGAGGAAATAGCATTCGGCGGCGGCGGACAGCTTATCCGCGTCCTCCCCCGCGATGGGGAAGGAAAAGAGCCTTTTCGCGTCGGCGCGGCAGTAATACCGCAGCGCCAAAAACGCGGCGGGCGTGAGGCGGACGGTCTCCCCCGCCCCGGCCTTGCGGCATCCGGCGCAGCACACCACGCCGTTTTCCACGGAGAAAAGCGGCTCGGCCGGCATCTCCGCGCCGCACACGGCGCAGCCCGAGAGGTCGGGCTCATAGCCCGACAGCACCATCAGCCGCGTTTCAAAGGCGGCCTTGATCTGGGCGGGCGGGTAGAGGCGGTTGGACAGCGCGTACAGGGAATTGAGCCCCAGTTGCAGCACAGCCGGGTCGGGCACGTCCTCCTCCGTCAGGGCCTCCAGCGCTTCGGCAAAATAGCTGGCCAGCGCCAGCGCGGAAATGTCCGCGCGCAGGCCCGTGAATTCTTCGATGGTGGAGGCCTCGTTTACCGTCCACTTGCCTTTGTTTTGAAAAAGCGTCAGCTCCGACCAGCATAGAAACTGGGTGGCCGCGGCGGTCTTGCTGCCCTTGCGCAGCGCGCCCCTGGCCTTCACCGTCATCTTGCCGTCGGATTCCGTGAGCACCGTGAGGATGCGGTCGGCCTCTTTATAGCGGACCTCCCGCACAACGAGGCCCTTCGTGGTTCGGAACATCTATGTACCCGCCCTTCAATCCGCGGGCGCGGAGGGCTCCTCCGCCGCCCGATCCTTGTTCTCCGCGGGAGGGGAAGTCTTATCCGCCGCCCTGCTCATCAGCCAGCACAGGGGGTCGCCCGTGTCGGTAAAAATGTTCCAGAAAGGTTCGTCGGTCATTAAAACCACCTCACGCTTTTAGTTTCGGCGTGAAAAGCGATTTTTATAGCTGGTAAAAATTATTCGTCCGTAAAGCCGAAATTCCGCAGCTGAGACACGGAATCCCGCCAGTTCTCCTTGACCTTGACCCAGGTCTGCAAAAAGACCCTGGCGTCCAGAAATCCTTCCATATCGGTCCGGGCCAGCTCGCCGATTTTCTTCAGCATGGCCCCGTGCCTGCCGATGATGATGCCCTTGTGGCTGTCCTTTTCGCAGTAGATGGTGGCGTCGATCTCCACCAGGCCGTCCTCCCGCTCGTGAAATTTTGTGATCTCCACGGCGGTGCCGTGAGGCACCTCCTTGTCGAGGCAGATCAGCAGCTTTTCCCGCACCAGCTCCGCGCAGATCTGCCGCTCCGGCTGGTCGGTGATCATATCCTCCGGGAACAGCTGCGGGCCGGGAACGGCCAGCTTCACGAGCTCCTCCGTGAGCTCGTCCAGCCCCTCGCCGGTCTTGGCGGAGATGGGCACGATGGCGGCGAAATCACAGGCCGCGGCGTAGGTTGACATAATCTTTAACAGCTGGGCCTTTTCCACGGTGTCGATCTTGTTGATGGCCAGAATGGCGGGGGCGCCGCTCTGCCTGATGCGGGAGATAAGCTCCGCCTCCTGCGCACCCACGCCGGCTACGGGCTCCACCAGCAGCAGCACGCCGTCCACGGCGGCGACGCTCTGCTTGACCACGTTCACCATATAGTCGCCCAGGCGGTCGTGGGGCCGGTGAAAGCCCGGCGTGTCCAGCAGCACCAGCTGGGCGTCCCCTCGGTTGACGATGGCGGTGATGCGGTTGCGGGTAGTCTGGGGTTTATTGGACACGATGGCGACTTTCTCCCCCACCAGCGCGTTGGTCAGGGTGGATTTGCCCACGTTGGGGCGGCCGCAGATCGTGATCATGGCTGATTTTGTAATCATTCGTTGTCTCCCATTATTTTTTTTTCCCGGGCGCGCATCCGCTTTTTCATGGGGCCCTCGTCCATGTGGTCGTAGCCCAGCAGATGCAGCGTGGAGTGGACGGCGAGGTATTGAACCTCCCGCGCGAAACCGTGGCCGAATTCCTGTCCCTGCGCCTGGCACCGGGGAATCGAGATGGCCATGTCGCCCAGCAGCACGTCCCCGGTCTCGGGGTCGCGCTCGCAGGAGGCGGTGTCGAACGCGCCGGGTGTCAGCTCGTTTGCGGGGAAGGACAGCACGTCCGTGGCACGGTCGATACCGCGAAATTTCCGGTTGAGGGCGCGGATGCCCGCCTCGTCGGTGAGCAGGACACTGACCAGGCAGCGGTCCGTCACGCCCTCGGCGTCCAGCGCGGCGCATATCGCGCGCTTGACCAGCGCGGCGGCGTTATTCTCGCCCATTCCGGCCGTGTCCCGGCGGCAATAGATATCATGCTTCATGGGATTTCCTCCGGGACGCCGCAGTCTTGCCCGCGGGCGGCTTTCGGGGGGCGGATTTCTTTTCCCGGCCCTCGTAGCCGTCGTAGGCCTCGACGATCCTCTGCACCAGCCGGTGGCGCACCACGTCCGCCCCGGTAAGCTGGCAGATGGCGATATCGTCAATGCCCTGCAGCACCTTCATGGCCACCTTCAGACCGGACTGCTTGTCCTCCGGCAGGTCGATCTGGGTGATGTCGCCGGTGATGACGATGCGGGAGCCGAAGCCCAGACGGGTGAGGAACATCTTCATCTGCTCCCGGGAGGTGTTCTGGGCCTCGTCGAGAATAATGAAGCTGTCGTCCAGCGTGCGGCCGCGCATATAGGCCAGCGGCGCGACCTCGATGTTGCCCCGCTCCAGATATTTCTGATAGGTGTCCACGCCCAGCATATCGAACAGCGCGTCGTACAGCGGGCGGAGATAGGGGTCCACTTTGCTCTGCAGGTCGCCGGGCAGAAAGCCCAGCCGCTCCCCCGCTTCCACGGCGGGCCGGGTGAGGATGATGCGATTGACCTCCTCCGCACGGAAGGCCGCCACGGCGGCGGCCACGGCCAGATAGGTCTTCCCCGTGCCGGCGGGGCCGATGCCCAGCGTGACGGTGTTGTGCGTGATCGCCTCGCAGTATTCCTTCTGCCCCAGGGTTTTGGGCTTGATGGGCTTGCCCTTGGCCGTGATGCACACCACGTCCCCGGCCAGCTCGCCGATCTTGGTCTCCTTCCCTTCCCGCACCAGCTTGAGGATGTAGCGCACGTTCTGGGGGTCGATGTTCTCACCCTTGGCCGCCAGGCCCAGCAGGCCGTTGATGGCCTTCTCCGCGTGCATAACGTCCTCCGCCTCGCCGCTGATGTGGATTTTGTCGTCCCTGCTGAGGACCTTCACGCCCAGTTCTTCCTCGATAATGCGCAGGTTCTGGTCGAAGGAGCCGAACACGCTGATGACGTGCTCCATCCGCTCCACTTCGATAGTTTGTTCGATCATTCGTTCTTTCCTTCTTTGGGGTTCAGATTTGCAAAGTCTACGGCGTCCTTCTCCGCCTGGGTCATGGGGACCTCCGCCGCGATATTCTCCAGACACTCCGCCCGCAGGGTCACTGTGACCAGCCCGTTGGCCCGGTTCACCGCGTAGGTGCGGGAAAGGATCTGTCCGTTTGGCGCCATGCGGTCTTTCAGCTCGGCCAGCAGATCGGCCTTCAGCCGCTCCTGATCGGATGTCTCCCCGGCGGCGGAGGTGTAGTGGACAAAGGTCTCCTTCACCAGCGCCACGGGCAGCGTGAACACGTCCTTGATGGACAGCGGAATAGTTTTACTGATTTTATCACAGTCGGAGGGTGCATTTCTACCACTGCGATAAAAATTTATGCGGTTTTCGCCGATAATCAGGGCAAAGCGGCTGTGTTTCCCGCCCGCCTGCGTCTTTTTTGTCGCCGTGTCCGGGCAGACGGCGGTGAGCTCATACAGGGTATGGGCCTCCGCGTCCGCCAGCGCGTGGACCTTGCGGGTGCCGCCGGCGAGGCTGTCCATGGCTCCGGATACGATAACTTCCCCCTCCACCACCGCGCTGCCCACGCCCGCCACCGGCTTTCCCTGCAGCACGGACAGCTTCGTGATCATCCCCGTTTTCGCCGCCACGATATTGGTGGGGATATTCTCGCCCCAAAGCCGAGGCTTCTCCACCCGCTCCCGCACCTTCACCACGGCCCGGGAGGATTGGACGTTCACGGACAGCCACGACAGCTCCGGCAGCTCCGGCAATACGCAGGCGCGGAGATAGTCGTTGGAAATAGCGGGCCAGTAGGTACCCACGCCCACGCCGTTTTCTTCCAGCGCCCGCAGGATAACCCCGTCGGACACCGTGTCGTTGCCCTCCACGCCGATATCCCAGATGTAGAGGGACGACCACCCGATGAGCACTGCGAAGACCGCCGCCAGTGCGGCCAGCCACCGCCGCCGCTTCACCATGCGCCACAGCCTTTTTCCCCCCCTGTCGGTCACGGCGAGCACCTGGCACCCGCAGTGGCGGGCCAGGCCCTCCGCCTGCGGGTAATTTCCGGCGTACATCGTCAGCCGCATCGTGAAGTCGTCCACCGGCGTGCAGTTCCAGAATTCCACGCCCCGGAAGGCCAGCGCCGTCAGCAGCTTTTCCGGCTGTGCGCCCACGATCTCCACCCGGGCGGTGCCCCGCAGGACTTCATACAGTTTTTCCATGGCCGCCCCCTCTATTCATACTCCGCGGAGAGGATGCGGCCCGCGATGACCATGTCCGTCCTGGTCATGGCCACCAGACGCAGTCCGTCCCCCCGGATGATGATCTTCGACTTGCCGCCCAGCTCGATACAGTCCTCGCTGTACTTCACCAGTCCGCCGTGGTTTTCGATCAGCGCCCGGCTGCGGCCGGTGATGGTCAGTCTGGGCACCCCGGGCAGCACCTCCCCAGGCAGGTCCAGCTTATCCGCGACCTCCTCCGGGATGGCCGACAGCTTCCACATTGCAGCACCCCCAGTCCGTATAAACTTATGTTCCCGCGCATAGTTTGATACATGGAC
Organism: Oscillospiraceae bacterium; assembly: GCA_035352555.1. Classification (GTDB taxonomy): domain Bacteria; phylum Bacillota; class Clostridia; order Oscillospirales; family Oscillospiraceae; genus UBA2922. The sequence goes on along the minus strand of DAOPXW010000019.1, from coordinate 11,530 downwards.
AAACCTGAGGAGTGTGGTTTCTGTGAGAAATCGGATCGCCGTGGCCGCCGCGCTGTGCGCGCTGGCCGCATTGCTGTGCTGCCCCGGTCAGGCGCTGGAAGCCTCCCGCTACGGGCTGGACCTGTGCGCGCGGGTCATCGTGCCCACGCTGCTGCCCTTTTTTGTGCTAACCGTGCTGCTGTCGGAGCTTGGATTGCCGAAAATGCTGGGGCGGCGGCTGGAAAAGCCCATGCGCGCGCTGTTCGGCGTGTCCGGCACCGGGGCGGCGGCCTTTCTGCTGGGCGTCACCGGCGGCTACCCGCTGGGGGCGGCGGCGGTGGCCGAGGCCCGGGAGAAAGGCGACGTCACCCGGGAGGAAGCGGAAAACCTGCTGGGCTTCTGCAACAACTCCGGCCCGGCCTTCATCATCGGGGCGGCAGGCGTGGGGGTGTTCGGTTCCTCCGGCGCGGGGCTGCTGCTGTATTTTTCCCATGTGACGGCCGCCGTGATGACCGGGGCGCTGCTGTCCCGCCGGGGAGCGGTGTCCAACGCGCCGCCCCGCGCGGACGCCCGGGCGCTGGGGCTTGCCTCCGCCCTCCCGGCGGCAGTGAAAAAATCCGTGGTAGCGGTGCTGAATGTGTGCGGCTTTGTGGTGATCTTCTGCATCCTGGTGGGCCTGCTGGACGCCCAGGGGTTTTTCTCGCTGCTCACCGGGGTCATCGCCGCCCGCACCGGACTGGAGCTGCATTATGTACGCAGCCTGCTCACCGGGCTGCTGGAGCTGGGCAGCGGCATCGGCGCCATGCAGGGGCTGGCCCTGACCCCGCTCAATCTCTCGCTGGCGTCGTTTTTGCTGGGCTGGGGCGGCGTATCCGTACACTTTCAGACCATGGCCGTGCTGGCGGGGACGGACGTAAAAGGCGTCCGGCACTTGGCCGGACGCCTTTTGAGCGGCTGTATCTCCGCCGCCGTCACGCTGCTGCTGGGCGGGCTTTTGATTTAAGCGCCTCCAAAGGAGAACGCGACGCCCACCGCCGCGGAGGCGAGGATGAAAAAGATGGGGTGCACCTTTTTCAGCTTAGGCACATAGTTGGTCAGCACGAACAGCGCCGCCGCCAGCGCGATGCATTTCCAGCGGAACACGTCCGCCAGCGAGCCGGTTTTGGCGTAAAGATCAAAGTCGAACAAGGCGATCTTCACCACCAGCACGCCCGCGGCGGCGATGAGCCCCACGGAACAGGGGCGCAGCCCGTAGAAAGCGGCGTCCACATATTTGTTTTGCCGAAACTGCTGCAGCACCTTCGCGATGATGAGAATGATGATCACCGAGGGGGCCACCAGACCCACGGTGGCGATCACCCCGCCCAGGATGCCGGAAGTGGTAAAGCCCACATAGGTGGCCATGTTCACGCCGATGGGGCCGGGGGTGGATTCGCCCACGGCGATCATGTCCGCCAGCTGGGCGTGCGTGAACCAGCCGGTCTTGTCGGACATGGCGTACAGGAACGGCACGGTGGCCATGCCGCCGCCGATGGCGAACAGGCCGGTCTTGAAAAATTCCCAGAAAAGCCGCAGATAGATCATTTGCCCCGCACCCCCATCTGTGTAAACACGATGCCGCACGCGGAGGCCGCCAGCACAAAGATCACCGGGGAAATATCCGCGAACACCGACAGCAGGAACACCGCCAGAAAGATCAGCAGCGTGACCTTATCCCGCACCGCGCTCTTCCACAGCTTCACCACGGCGTTGAACACCAGTATGCATACGCACACACGCACGCCCGCGAAAGCGTTCTGCACGGCGGGCAGGGTGGCGAAACGCGTGAGGATGCCGGCGATAATGGTGATGATGACAAGGGACGGGAAAACGACGCCCGCCGTGGCGATGATGCCGCCCCAGATCCCCGCGATCTTCTGGCCGATAAAGGTCGCCGTATTGACGGCGATAACGCCGGGGGTACACTGGCCCACGGCGTAATAGTCCATAAGCTCGTCGTTGGTGGCCCAGTGCTTGTTGACAACGATCTCGCGCTCCAGGATGGGAATCATGGCGTAACCTCCGCCAAAGGTCATGACGCCGACCTTGGCGAAGGTTACGAACAGTTCAAGAAGCTTGTTCATTGCTTACCTTTTCAGCGTCTCCGCGTATGCCTTGTATTTTTCCACCTTGGCGTCCGCTTCCTCCCGGGTTTCGCCCCGGGCCAGAATGTAGACCTTGATCTTCGGCTCGGTGCCGGAGGGACGCACGATGAAGCTGGTGCCGTCGGCCAGTTCGAAGTACAGCACGTTGGAGCCCTTGATGCCGGTTTCGCCCACCTTGCCCAGCTCCGCCACGGAAACGCTGCCGCTCAGATAGTCCCGCACCCGCAGCACGGCGGTGCCGGAGATCTCGGCCAGGGGCTTGGCCCGCAGGCCGTCCATCAGCGCTTTCATTTTCTGCAGGCCGTCCAGTCCGGGCATGACGAGATTCAGCGTCTCCTCCCGGAACTGGCCGTATTTCGCGTAAAGGCTGTCCATGGCGTCCGCCAGGGTCATGCCCTTCTCGAAATAGTATGCCGCCATCTCCGCCACCATCATGGAGGCGGTGACCGCGTCCTTGTCCCGGACATAGTCGCCCATCATGTAGCCGTAGCTCTCCTCATAGGCGAAGATATACGCATAGGACTTGGCGGCTTCCCACTCGGCCACGCGCTCGGCCATGAATTTGAAGCCGGTAAAGGTGTCCTCAATGTGGACGCCGTTTTTGACGCAGACCTCCCGGGCCATCTCGGTGGTGACGATGCTCTTCACCGCCCCCGCATTCTTCGGCAGGGTACCGTCGGCGCGGCGGGCCGTGATGATATAATCCAGCAGCAGCACGCCCAGCTGGTTGCCGGTGATGGTCTTGTATTCATCGCCCACGCGGACCATGACGCCGATGCGGTCGGAATCCGGATCGGTGCCGATGATGAGATCGCTGCCGACCTGCTTGGCCAGCGCCACCGCCAGAGTAAAGCCCTCAGGATTTTCGGGATTTGGGCTCTCCACGGTGGGAAAATCGCCGTCGATGACCATCTGCTCCGGCACGGGATACAGGTGTTTTACGCCCAGACGCTTCAGCGCCTCGGGCACCAGCCTGTAGCCGCAGCCGTGGAAGGGTGTGTAGACGACTTTAAAGTTTTCCGCCACGCGCTCGACCACAGCCCTGTCGATGGCCTGGGTCATCACCTTCTGGAGAAAAGCCTCGTCCACGGCATCGTCCAGCAGCCGGATGCGGCCGTCCGTGACGGCTTCGTCGTAATCGCAGGTGGAAAAGCCGGTGAAAATGTCGATCTCCTCCATCTGCCTGGCAATGGCTTCGGCGTGCCGGGGCGGCAGCTGCGCGCCGTCGGACCAGTAGACCTTGTAACCGTTATATTCCTTGGGGTTATGGCTGGCGGTGATGTTGATGCCTGCGGTGGCGCCGTAGTACCGCACGGCGAAGCTCAGCTCCGGCGTGGGGTGCAGCGACGGGAACAGGCGCACCAAAATGCCGTTGGCCGCCATGACGCAGGCCGCCTCCCTGGCGAACACATCGCTGTTGTGGCGGCAGTCGAAATCCACCACGATACCCTTTTTCATGGCCTCGGCGCCCTCGTTTTTAATAACGTTGGCGAAGGCCTGGGTGGCGTGGCGGACGACATGGATATTCATGTGGTGCAGCCCCAGCTTCATGGTGCCGCGCAGGCCCGCCGTGCCGAAGGACAGCGGGGCGAAAAAGCGGCTTTCGATCTCTTTATCGTCGCCGGCGATGGAATTGAGCTCCGCCCACTCCTGCTCGTTGAGGGCGGGACTGTCCAGCCAGTGTTGGTATTCTTCCTTATAGGTTCTCATCATCAGGTACTCCTTCGCATAACGTCAGCGCGTCTTCCAACATTGATTTCGGCACATACACATCCACGCCGGTGCCGCTCATACCCAGAATGAGCTTGCCGAACTGCCCGTCGTTGGGATACTGCTTCACGCAGGGGATGCCGTAGGCCCCAAGCATATTGGCCAGCAGCGCATCGTCCATATCCAGGGCCATGCAGTGCCGGAGGAACGCCGGTTCCTCAAAATCGCCGTTTTCGGTTTTGGGCCATTGATCCTGAAGCGAGCCGGGCAGATCCCTGCCCCACTGCGGCTTTGCGTTTTCATCCATGTCTTTTTCTATACTCCTCATTTGTGATAGCGAGAACCCTCGCCTATCTTGAAGCCCCGATAGATCTGTTCCGCCAGCATCACCCGGGCCAAATGATGGGGGAAGGTCATCGCCGACAGGCTCAGCCGCATATCGGCGCTGTTTTTGAATTCCTCGTCCAGTCCAAAGGACGAGCCGATGAGAAAACACAGGCTCGGGCGGCCCGACAGCGCCCTATCCGACAGCAGCCTGGCAAATTCCTCGCTGGTCTGCTGCCGCCCCTCCACGCACATCGCAACGCGGAGAGCGTCCCTGGGGATGTTTCTTTCCATGGCGGCGGCTTCCTTTTTCAGCGCCGCCTCCGTTTCCTTTATCGACGGATTTTCCGGCAATTTGATTTCCGGAAGCTCCACGCACTCGAACCGGCAATAAGCCGAGAGACGTTTGGCATATTCATTGAAGGCGTCGATATAAAACCGCTCCTTCATCCTGCCCGTGCAGACGAGCCTTACCTGAAGCATGGTGACCGCTCCTCTACCGGCACCGTAAGCGCCCCCAGTTCCGGCGCTATGTACAACTGGGCATGGGTGCCGTCCAGCGCGGCGGCCACGGTCCGGCGGGCGATGTCCGGGCGGTTGTTCTCCCGGCTGAGATGGCCCAGCACGATGCGTCCTGTGCCGCTGTCCGCCAGCGATCGCGCCAGCACGCCGCAGTCGGCGTTGGACAGGTGCCCGGTGTCCGACAGAATCCTGCGTTTGAGATAGACGGGATACGCCCCGTAGCGGAGCATCTCCTCGTCGTGATTGGCTTCGATGACGGCGGTGTCGGCGCCGAGAAGGCCGTCCATCAGCTCGTCCGTAATGCAGCCGGTGTCGGTGGCAAAGCTCAGCACCGCGCCGTTTTGGATGCGGTAGCCCACGCTGTCCGCCGAATCGTGCGGCGTGCGGAAAGCCGTGACGGAAAGGCCCGCCAGCTCAAAGCCGTCGCCGGGGACGATCTCCCGCAGCAGCCCGTCCGTTTCCGGCAGCAGGCCCCGCAAACGGCTGGCGATGGTGCGGGTGGTATAGATGGGCACGCCGTAACGTTTGGAGAGCTGGGCCAGACCCGCGATATGGTCGGAATGCTCATGGGTCACCAGCACGCCGCCCAGCGCGTCCGGCCGCAGCGCGCAGCCGGTCAGGCCCGCCGCGATACGCCGCAGCGAAATGCCCGCGTCGATCAAAAGCGCCGCTCCCCCGCCGGAGACCAGCGCGCAGTTGCCCGTGGAGCCGCTGGCAAAAACCGTGATTTGCATATCAGCCGACTTTCGGCGCGCTCTGAGGCTCGTCCGTATCGTCCGGGAAGTCCACGATGCTGATGTCCGCGCCCATGCTGCGCAGCTTGCCGATGAAATCCTCATATCCGCGCTCGATGAAATGGATTTCCTCCACTTCTGTGGTGCCCTCGGCGCACAGACCCGCGATGACCATGGCCGCGCCGGCCCGCAGATCGCAGGCCATCACCGGGGCCCCGGTGAGACGCACGCCGCCCTCGATAATGGCGACCCGGCCGTCCACCTGGATGTCGGCGCCCATCTTGCGCAGCTCGTTGACGTATTTATAGCGGTTGTCGTAGATGCCCTCGGTGATGACGCTGGTCCCCTCCGCCAGGCACAGCAGCGCCCCCATCTGGGGCTGCATATCCGTTGGAAAGCCGGGATACGGCAGCGTCTTGATATTGGCCTTATGAAGGTTGGCCGCGCCCTTGACCAGCACGGAATCCTCGTTTTCCTGCACGATGGTGCCTGTCTCGCGCAGTTTGGCGCTGATGCATTCCAGATGCTTGGGAATGACGTTTTTAATCAGCACCTCCCCGCCGGTGGCGGCGGCGGCGACCATATAGGTACCGGCCTCGATCTGGTCGGGGATGATGGTATAAGTACCGCCGTGGAGGGATTCCACGCCGTTGATTTTGATGGTGTCGGTGCCCGCGCCGCGGATATCCGCGCCCATGGAGTTGAGGAAGTTGGCCAGATCCACGATGTGCGGCTCTCTGGCCGCGTTTTCGATGATGGTGCGGCCCATGGCCAGCGCGGCGGCCAGCATGATATTCATGGTGGCACCAACGGAGACCTTGTCCAGATAGATGCGGCTGCCGTGGAGCTTGCCGTCGGGCGTGGTGGCATAGACAAAGCCGTTGCGGATATCCACCTGCGCGCCCAGCGCGGTCATGCCCTTGATATGCTGGTCGATAGGGCGCACGCCGAAGTTGCAGCCGCCGGGCATGGTGGTCTTGGCGCTGCCGAAACGGCCCAGCATGGCGCCGATCAGATAATAGGAAGCGCGGATTTTGCGCATCAGGTCGAAGGGCGCGTCCTGGAAGGTCACGCTGCGGCTGTCGATCTCGATGGCGGAACGGTTAATCATCCGCACCTTCGACCCCAACTGGGCCAGAATGGTCAGGAGCATATCCGTGTCGCTGATCTGCGGGATGTTTTCAAGACGGCACACGCCGTTCACCATGAGCGCTGCGGGAATAATGGCCACAGCCGCGTTTTTCGCGCCGCTGATCTCCACTTCGCCGCGCAGCGGCGTTCCGCCGTTGATCACATACTTTTCCAAAGTCTCACACCTTCCGTAGCTTTAGCTTTCCCCATTTTCAATCACGCTAAAAATGAATATTAGCATAGTACAAAGGAAATATCAATTATTTTGTGTCACCGTCTCCGCTTTTCCCGTGATTCCGTTGAGGTAAAATTCCCCGACATCCGTGGAAAAATGCCACAGCGGCGTGAGCGTTCCCTCGCCGGAAGCGGCGGCATCCATCTTGTAGCAATGGGAAATATCCGTGATGCGGGAGCACACATAGCCGCTGCTGTCCAGATAGTCCAGCAGCCGCATCACGGCCGTGGAGGGGTCCAGCGCCGCGCTGCCGGCGTTCTCCCTGACGGCGGTGAGCGGGCAGGTGCCCGTGACCAGCAGCAGATTGGTCTCCGAGAAGGTCAGCTTTACCACGCAGTTGACGATGGGCCGGTCGGCATAGCGGCAGACCGCCGTCACCACGCTGGAGGAACCGCTCCGCACCGTGGCCGCGGCGGCGTCCATATCGATGCCCAGCTTCTTCAGGAAGGCCCTGGAGGTCTCCGCCAGATCGCTGCCCGCGGGGACGCTGTCGTTTTCCATGAGGATTTCAAAATCGCCGGTACCGCGGAAGCAGGCCTGACCGTTCTTGCCGTAATACATGACAATGTTGCCGCCCTGATCCTGGCTGTCCACACTGCCCAACACTGCCGCCACCAGCCGTTTTTCCCGGGAGAGATTCCTCGTCAGCGCGCAGGCCGGGATGGCCCTGATGTTCAGCACGGAGGCATCGTCCACGGTGATGCCGCCGGCCTGCAGCGCCTGCAGCAGGCTGCGCTCCGCCGCGGCGTCGCAGACGCCGGACCTGGCGGAGTCTGCGATGACCAGCGCCGCCAGAAAGACGTTGACCAGCAGCAGCACGATGATAATAATGTTTTTGATCTTACCTTTATCCATATCAGCTCAGTATCGTCCAGCCCGCGGCGACGGAGGCGCCGTCGTCCACATAACACAACAGCGGCATGCCCCCGCCCTTGGCCTGCACCACCGCCATAGCCTGCACGGCCGGCAGCGGCGCGTCACCCGCGCCGGAATAGGAATAAGTCCGGAAATTCAGCTCCGCCGCGGTGATCACGCCGTCCACCACGGTAAAGGATGCGGCGGAGCGGCCGCCCAGCGTCACGGGGCAGCCGCCGATCTCGTAGCTGTAGCGCACGGTGTAGGCCCCGGCATCGGTGTCATAGCTCACATAACTGAGCCTGACGGAGGCGACGCCGCCCGCGGAGCCGACGGTGGAGGCCGCGGCGGAGGCGGAGACGGCGAGCGCGCCGGCAAGGCCGCTGTCGCCGGCGGCGGTACCGGCGGCGTCGGGATCCTTGAAGGACACGCTGCCGTCGGTATAAATGCGCAGGATACTGTCGCCGTCCACATAGACGTCGGTGCCGTCGGCCTCCGTATAGTGGGAGGCCATGTAGCTGTTGATGCCGAACAGCGCCGCCAGTCCCGAGGGATCATAGCTGCCGCCCACGGGGTTCTGCGCGGTGACCGAGTGCAGCTGGGCCTGACCCTGAAGCACCACGAAGCAGCTGTCCACCAGATTGTAACCGTAGTCGGTCTCGAAAAGGTAGCTGGCGCCGTTGGAGGGCCAGTCCGCCAGCTTGGATTCCAGCGCGGCGCCGCTGATGGCCGTATCGCAGCGGTAGTAGCCGCGGTCTTTGTCCCGCAGATAGTACAGCGCCACCGTATCCCCCTCCACCGCCAGGCAAAAGCCCGCGGCCGAATGGTTCAGCGCGGTGCTGGTCATGGTGGTGCCGATGGCGGAGGCCAGCACCGTCAGCGGCTGGGCGTAGGCAAAATCAAAATAGACCCCCTGCTCCTTCAGCGCGGCGTGAAAGTCCTCCTCGCTGACGCTCTTGGGCTCGCCGGCGGAGCCGAAAGCCTCGCCCAGATAGGCGGAGAGCCTGTCGTAGGCCTGCTTGAGCTCCGTGCCGTCATACATCAGGCCGCAATGGGAACCCGCGGCGTCGGTGACGACGATGACATAGGGCCCGGCCACGGCAATGTCGGCGTTGCCGCCGTGCTGCTGGGTGTCCTGCCCCGCCGCGGCGTCGGTGCCGCTCTGCTTCGGACCGCCCAGCTCGAACATCCCCAAGCGCGCCAGTAGCACCGCGGCGCTGACCACCAGTGCCGCGATGAGCACGGTCTTGGCCCGGTCGATGAATTTTTCACTGTGCGCCAGATGGGAGAGTTCTTCCCACGGGCTGCGGCGGCGGTTGGGTTTACGCATTTTTCGGGCCTCCCACGGGCAGTGTCATCGTGATGGCCGTGCCCCGGCCCGGCGCGCTCTGTACCGCCATGGTGCCGCCGTGGCGTATCACGATCTCCTGGGCGATGGAAAGGCCAAGGCCGGTGCCGCCGGATTCCCGGGAACGGGCCTTGTCCACGCGGTAAAAACGGTCGAAGACCTTGCCGACATCCTCCCTGGGGATGCCGATGCCGTTGTCCTTCACGGTACACCACACGGTATTGCCCTTCTGTCCGGCGGTCATGCGGATGCGGCCGCCGTCTTTCGTATACTTGATGGCGTTGGAGACCATGTTGATGATGACCTGCTCGATGCGGGCCCGGTCGCCCCGGATCTCCGGTACGGGCGAAAGAAATTCCAGCGTGAATTCGTGGCTGTGGTTCTGGGCTTCAATGCGGGTGGCGGCGTATACGTCCCGCACGGACTTCTCAAAACTGAACTGCTCGAAGGTAAAGCCGATGCGGCCGGCGTCGAACCGGGACAGCGTCAGCAGATCCTGCACGATCTTGGTCATCCGGTCGGATTCGTTGACGATCACGTCCAGAAAACGGTGGCGGGTATCCGCGTCCATCGAGGGGTCCTCGTCCAGCGTCTCGGCGTAGCTGCGGATACTGGTGATGGGCGTGCGCAGCTCGTGGGAAACGTTGGCCACGAATTCGCGCCGGGTCTGCTCGGATTTCTTCAGGTCGTCCAGCGTGTCCTCCAGCTGGCCGGCCATATCGCTGAAGGTGCGGGTCAGGACGCCGATCTCGTCCTGCGAGGTGTTGGATACCTTGTGGTTGAAATCGCCTCCGGCCACGGCCTCGGCTGCCCGGGTCAGCTCCTGGATGGGGGTGACCAGCGTTTTGGACAGCAGCAGACTGAGCCCCACCGAGATGACAAGGCCGACCGCCAGTGCCTCCAGAATAATGCCAAACAGGTCGCTGCCCAGCTCCTGCGCCGTATTTTTATTGTCGATGATATAGACGATATAGCTGCCGCCCGCGCCTCTGATGGGCAGAGCCACGTCCATATAGTCGGCGCCGCCGTCGCTCTGATACCCTTCCCCGCCGGAAATGGCGGTTGTGATGTTGGGCGTCACGGCGATGCCGTTTTCCGGTGTGTCGCTGCCGGTGATGAAAGCGCCGGTGTCGCCGGTGAGAATATAGAAATTGCGGTTGCCGGTGTCGATGCCCAGCGGGCCGGAGTAGGCTCTCACAATCACCGCCATGCGAGCGGCGGGCTCGTCCCCCTCGGCGGCGTCCCGCAGGTCGGCCGCAATCCCCGTGGAGGAAAACACCGACTGCATCTGCTTATAAAAGCTGGTGAGATAAAAATTCCTGACGCCCCGCATAAGGAACGCGCCCACTACGGCCATCAGGGAGATGATGACCACCAGCATGATAAGCATCAATTTTGAATACAGGCTTTTTTTCATGATGCCCTCCGGCGTCCCGTTCCGGCTCAGCCGGCAAAATAGTACCCCGCGCCCCGCTTGGTAATCACATACATGGGCTCCGCCGGGTTATCCTCCAGCTTTTCGCGCAGCCGCCGCACGGCCACGTCCACGGCCCGCAGGTCGCCGTAATAGTCGTACTGCCACACCTGAGTCATCAGCTCCTCCCGGGAAATGACCTTGCCGGGATTGCGGATAAGGAAACGGATAAGCTCATATTCCCGCTGGGTCAGTTCCAGTTCCTTCCCGTCTTTGTACAGCGCGTGTCTGCCCTCGTCCAGCGTCAGCCCGCCTACCTTCAGCGCGGCGGAACCGGGCTCCTCCGGCGCGGCGGACAGCGCCGCCGCCCGGCGCATATTGGTGCGCACCCGGGCCACCACCTCACGCATGGAAAAGGGCTTGGTGATATAATCGTCCGCCCCCAGCTCCAGGCCGAACACCTTGTCGGTCTCCTCCTCGCGGGCGGTGATCATGATGATGGGCACGTTGTTGCCCTCACCCCGCAAAGTCCGGCAGACCTCGAAGCCGTCCATGCCGGGCAGCATCACGTCCAGCAGGATCAGGTCGGGGTCGGCCCCCCGGGCCAGCCGCAGGCCTTCAGGCCCGTCAAAGGCGCAGAGTGTGGAAAAATTGTTTTTTTCGAGGTTATACTTAAGGATATCGACGATCGCATGCTCGTCGTCCACGATCAGAATTCTTGTGGGCATGACTGTCCTCCAGATATTTTTTGGCCTTCAGCACGGCGATGACGGTCTTGCCGTCGTCGATCTCGTTTTTCATGATCCGCTCGGTCAGTTCATCCAGCGTGTGCTTCTCCACGTTGAGAAACTCGCCTTCGTCCGGGTGGCTTTCGCCGGGGTGCAGCCCCAGCGCCAGATAGAGCTGCAGCACCTCGGTGGAAAAGCCGGGAGAGGTGCAGTGTTCGCCCAGATTCACCCAGGTCTCCGCCGTAAAGCCCGTTTCCTCCGACAGCTCCCGTACGGCGCAGGCCGCGGAATCCTCGTCCTTCTCCAGTTTGCCCGCCGGAGCTTCCAACATCATGCGGCCCATGGGATAGCGGAATTGCCGCACCAGATAGCAGACACCCCGGTCGTCCACGGGCAGAATAGCCAC
>DAOPXW010000018.1:0-32399 GCA_035352555.1 Oscillospiraceae bacterium | reverse complement strand
AAACTGTCCGGCTTTTCTTTTTTCCCCGATGGATGTATAATAGGCCAAAATAATCGGAAAGAAGGGCGACCTCATGAATTATGGATTTATCGGCCTGGGCAACATGGCCGGGGCCATTCTGGCGGGAATGGCGGTCAGCGGCGAATTTGCCGGGGACAAGATTTACGGCTACAACCGCAGCCGGGAAAAGACGGAAAAGCTGAAGGCCGGCATGGGGCTCATCCCCTGCGGGAGCGCGGCGGACGCGGCGGAGGCGGCGGACGTGGTGGTGCTGGCGGTAAAGCCCCAGATGATGCCCGCCGTGGTGGAGGAACTCTCCCCCGTGCTCACGCCGGAAAAAACGGTGCTGTCCATTGCGGCAGGGCTGCCCTGCGCGTGGTACGAAGCCCGTCTGGCGCCCGGCGTGCCCGTGGTGCGGCTGATGCCCAACATCGCGGCCAAGGTGCGCTCGGCGGTCACCGCGGTGTGCGGCGGCGCCGCGGCCGGGGAAGAGCAGCTGCGGATCGCGGAAAAGATCTTCGGCACGGTGGGCTCCACCTACCGGGTGGATGAAAAGATGTTCAGCGCCTTCTCCGCCATCGGCGGGGCCTCGGGCGCGTTCATCGACCTGTATATCGACGCGCTGGCCGACGCCGGCGTGCGCGCGGGCTTCCCCCGGCCCTTCGCGGTGTCCATGGCCACGGACGCCGTGCTGGGCGCGGCAAAGCTGGTGAAGGAGACCGGCGAACATCCCATCGCGCTGTGCAATCAGGTCTGTTCCCCCGGCGGCACCACCATCGAGGGCGTGCTCACCCTGAAAAGGCTGGGCTTTGAATCCGCCGTCCAGCAGGCCACCCAGACCGTCATCGACAAGGACAGGAGCCTGGCGAAATAAGGCGGAAGGCAGCCAAAAAGGGCGCGCCCGTTTTCAGCCGCTGCCGCCGGAATAGCTCTGGCAGACGTGGCGCAGGCAGCAATGCCCGCAGTCCGGCCCCTGGGCCCGGCACACCGCCCGGCCGTGCAGCACGATGCGGTGGCAGAAATCGCTGGATTTTTCCGGCGGCAGCAGCCTGCGCAGCGCCATTTCGATCTTCTCCGGCTCCTTCAGGCCGTCCACCAGTCCCAGCCGGTTGGACAGGCGGATGCAGTGGGTATCCACCACGGTGGACCCGGGCACCTTATAGATATCGCCCAGAATGAGATTGGCCGTCTTGCGGCCCACGCCGGGCAGCGTCAGCAGCTCCTCCATGGTGCCGGGCACTCTGCCGCCGAACTTCGCCTCCAGCGTCTGGGCGCACAGCACGATATCCCGGGCCTTGGCCCGGAAAAAGCCGCAGGAGTGGACGTATTTCTCCACCTCGCTCACGTCCGCTTCCGCGAAGGAGTGCAGGGTGGGAAAGCGCGCGAAAAGCGCGGGCGTGATCTGGTTTACCCGCTCGTCCGTGCATTGGGCGGCCAGCCGCACGGAAAACAGCAGCTCGTAATCCTTGCCGTAATCCAGCGAGCACTGGGCGCCGGGATATTCTTCTTCCAGGCAGCGGACGATCTCAGCCACCTGCTCGGGCGTTCTCATGGCGTCACCTCGCAAAAAACTCTGTCCGCGACAGCATACCACAGTTTTCACCCCATTTCAATCACGCGGCGGGGACGAGCCCTTTCAGCCGCCGGATGAGCAGCAGCGCCAGCCCCAGCTTCAAAAGATCGGGCAGGACAAAGGGGAAAACGCAGCTGGAAAGCACGCTCAGCAGGGAAACGGCGCCCCGGGTGCGGGTGTAGACCGCCATAAACCACGCGGTGCCCAGCGCGTAGCAGGCCAGCAGCCCCAGACCCATGGCCAGCGCCATCGCGCGCGGCCCGTCCCCCAGCGCCGCCGTCAGCCCCCACATCACCGCCGCCATGGCCAGAAAGCCCAGCAGATAGCCGCCGGTGGCGCCCAGCAGATAGCCGATCCCGCCGTTAAAGCCCGAAAAAACCGGCGCGCCCACCGCGCCCAGCAGGAGATACACCGCCGCGGAAATCGTGCCGCGCCTGCCGCCCAGCAGGCCCACCGCCAGAAAAATGCCGAGAGTCTGTAAGGTGAAGGGCACCGCCGCGGGAATGGAGATCCACGCGCATACCGCGATGACGGCGGCAAAAACGGCGATCAGGGTCAGGTCTCTTGTTTTCACAATTGTAAACCTCCGCAAGAAATTAGATTACAATAAGCATAAGCCGCCGGGGGCGGATTGTCAACCGCCGCTTAAACCAGATTTACAATTATCGCGCGCCATGCTAAGATAAGGACGGGTGATGTGACAATGACAAAGGATACCGTTTTTGCGATTTTGAAAAATGAGGGCGCCACCGTGTCCGGCGAGAGGATCAGCGGGCGGCTGGGCGTCAGCCGGGCGGCGGTGAACGCCGCCATCAAAGCCCTGCGGGAGGACGGCTACGACATCGAATCCGCCACCAACCGGGGCTATCTGCTGCGGGGCGGGCCGGAAAAGCTGAACGCCGGCGAGCTGCTGGCCCGGCTGGGCGAGGAGCGGATGCGCCGGGTAGTCTTTCTGGACACGGTGGATTCCACCAACACCTATCTGCGGTCGCTGGCCCTGTCCGGCGCGCCGGAGGGGCAGATCGCGGTGGCCGGCCGGCAGACCGGGGGCCGGGGCCGTCTGGGCCGGGCCTTCGCCTCGCCCGAGGGGATGGGGGTCTATCTTTCCGCGCTGCTGCGCCCGGACTGCCGTCCGGAGGAGGTCTCCGCCGTGACGGGCTGCACGGCGGTGGCCATGGCCGACGCCGTCCAAAACGCCTGCGGGGTGCGGCCGGGCGTCAAATGGGTCAACGATCTGCTGCTGGACGGGAAAAAGATCGCCGGAATCCTCACGGAGCTTTCCGTGGAGGGGGAGAGCGGCAGCGTGCAGTATGTGATCGTGGGCGTAGGCGTGAACTGCAACCAGCTGGCCGGGGATTTCCCCGGGGAGCTGGCCGGGATGGCGGGCTCGGTGCGGATGCACACGGGCGAGGCGGTGTGCCGGGCCGACCTGGCCGCGGAGATGATCGCCGCCTTCGACGTGCTGGCCGAGGCCTTTCCCGCCGGCAGGGCCGACTATCTGGCCGCCTACCGGCAGGACTGCGTGACCCCGGGCAACACCGTGACCGTGCGCCGGGGCGAACAGGAGCGGGAGGCCTTTGCCGAGGGCATCGGCGAGGATTTCGGCCTTCGGGTGCGCTACGCCGGCGGCGGGCGGGAGACCCTGTCCGGCGGCGAGGTCAGCGTCCGCGGCCTGCTGGGCTATGTATAAAAGGCAGAAAAACCGCCCGGAGCTTTTGCTCCGGGCGGTTTGCGCCAGGTTTATTCCACAGTGACGGATTTGGCCAGATTGCGGGGCTTGTCGATGTCGCAGCCGCGCTGCAGCGCCACATAATAGGCGAACAGCTGCAGCGGCACGATGCCCAGCGAGGGCTGAAGAATGGTGTGGGTGTCGGGGACGGTGAGCACATGCTCCACCGTCTTTTTCATTTCATCCCCGTGGCTCACGGTGGTCAGGGCCACCACGTCCGCGCCCCGGGCCTTGACCTCCACCACGTTGCTCATGGCCTTGTCGAACAGGGGGGAGTAGGTGCCCAGCGCCACCACCAGCGTACCCTTTTCGATGAGGGAGATGGTGCCGTGCTTCAGCTCGCCGGAGGCGTAGGCCTCCGAATGGATGTAGGAGATCTCCTTGAGCTTGAGGGAGCCCTCCAGGCCCAGGGCGTAGTCCAGATTGCGGCCGATATAGAACACGGATTCGTGGTTGAAATAGCGGCTGGCCAGGTATTTGATCCCGTCCGTGTTTTTCAGCACGGTCTCCATTTTCTCCGGCAGCCATTGCAGCTCATCCACGACGGCGGCGTATTCCTTGGAGGTGACGGTGCCCAGAATATCGGCAAAATAGAGCCCCAGCATATCCAGCAGCACCAGCTGGGTGGAGTAAGCCTTGGTGGTGGCCACGGCGATTTCCGGCCCGGCCCAGGTGTAGATCACGTCGTCCGACTCCCGGGCGATGGAGGAGCCCACCACGTTGACGATGGACAGGATGTGGGCGCCCCGGCTCCTGGCCTCCCGCAGGGCGGCCATGGTGTCCAGCGTCTCGCCGGACTGGCTGATGACGAGGACCAGCGTGTTTTTGGTGATCAGCGGGTCGCTGTAGCGGAATTCCGAGGCCAGCATGGGCTCCACCGGGATGCGCAGCAGCCGTTCCAGATTGTATTTGCCCACCATGCCCACGTGATAGGAGGAGCCGCAGGCCACGATGAAGATCTTGTCGATGCCCCGGATGTACGCCTCGTCCAGCTTCAGCCCGTCGAACGCGATGCGGCCGCCCCG
Organism: Oscillospiraceae bacterium; assembly: GCA_035352555.1. Classification (GTDB taxonomy): domain Bacteria; phylum Bacillota; class Clostridia; order Oscillospirales; family Oscillospiraceae; genus UBA2922. The sequence continues at coordinate 28,072 of DAOPXW010000018.1, read as the reverse complement.
GAGGCGGGGGGAGACGGTCTTGCGGATGGCCTCCGGCTGCTCCATGATCTCCTTGAACATGAAGTGGGCGTAGCCGCCCTTTTCCGCGGCGGAGATGTCCCAGTCGATGGTGTGGCGCTCCTTCTCCACGGGCTGACCGAAGGAGTCGTAGACTTTGATCTCGTCCTTGGTGAGCACGGCCACCTCGCCGTCGTCCATATAGGCGACCTCGCGGGTGTGCTCGATGATGGCGGTGGCGTCGGAGGCGATGAAGTTGCAGCCCCTGCCGTAGCCCAGCAGCAGCGGCGCGTCCTTGCGGGCGGCGATGAAAGAGTCGGGGTAGTCCGCGCAGAGGATGCCCAGCGCGTAGGCGCCCTTGATGCGGTGAAGTACCTTGAAAACGGCGTCGAGAATGTTGCTGGACTTGAGATAGTAATACTCCAGCAGTTGGACGACCACCTCGGTGTCCGTTTCGGACTTGAACACCACGCCCCTGGAGAGGAGAAATTCCTTCAGCGGCACATAGTTTTCAATGATGCCGTTGTGCACCACCGCCACCTTGCCGTGCTGGCTGACGTGGGGGTGGGCGTTGACCTCGTTGGGCTCGCCGTGGGTGGCCCAGCGGGTGTGGCCGATGCCGGTGCAGCCGTGCAGATCGGCGCCGTCATGCGTCTTCTGGCAGAGATTCTTTATTTTTCCGGGGGACTTGACCATCTCGATGGCACCGCCGTCCACCACGGCGACGCCGGCGGAGTCATAGCCCCGGTATTCCAGCTTTTTCAGGCCCTCCAGCAGCAGCGGGGCCGCTTCGATGCTGCCTGCGAAACCGACGATTCCACACATAATTTCAGCGTTCCTTTCGCGTATCGATCAAAGAATAATACCATCACTTAATAAAGTGATGGTACTTTATAAAGTGATGGTATTATACCATAAAAAAATGACTTTTCAATGGACGGAGGCTGAAAACACCGCCGTAAAGGTGATGGATTTTCCATCCGGCGCGGAGGCGGAAATTTTGCCGCCGTGGCGCTCCACGATGGCCTGGGCGATGGACAGGCCGATGCCGCTGCCGCCGGTCTCCCGGGAGCGGGATTCATCCGCCCGGTAGAAGCGCTCGAACAGGCGGCCGGTCTTTTCCGGGTCCATGTACGCGCAGGTGTTGTAAACCGACAGCGCCACCCGGCGCTGCTTCTGCAGAGACACCCGGATGGTGCCGCCGTCGTTGGTGTATTTCAGGGCGTTGTCCAGCAGGATGGAGGTGAGCTTGTACAGCTCCTCCCGGGAGCCGGCGAGGGTGACGCCGGGCTGAATCTCCGTGAAAAAGGTCTTGCCGGCGGCCTGGGCCGGGACCTCGAAGGATTCCGCCACCTCGCCCACCAGCGCGCTGAGATCGACCTCGGTGAACAGCTCCGCGGGGGCGGATTCGTCCAGCTTGGAAAGCTCCAGCAGGTTCTTTACCAGATGGTTCAGCCGCCGGGTCTGGTTTTTGATGCTGTCCACCCATTGATTTTCCCCGGTCTGCATCTGCAGCACCTCGGCGTTGGCCGAAATGATGGTGATGGGCGTTTTCAGCTCGTGCCCCGCGTCCGTGATGAACTGGCGCTGCTTTTCAACGCTCTCCTCCACGGGCCTGGTAACCCGCCTGGACATGAGCAGTACCAGCACATACACCGCCGCCATGCACAGAAGCCCCGCGCCGCTGGACACCAGCAGCAGCGTGCTCTCCTGGCGCATCTGCTGATAGCAGTTCACCGCCACGATGACCCGGCTGCCGTCCGCCGGGGTGTAGAGGGCGTAACGGAAGTAATCCACCCTGCCCCGGGTGTCGCCCGAGGAAAGGATGGTCTGGGCGTACTGGGAAATTTCATCCTCCGAGACGGAGGCCACCGCGCCGTGGTTGACCTTGGTGATCTTGCCGTCGGCGTCGACCGTGACCATAAAAAAGCTGGTCTCGAATTTTGTGTCCGCGGTGATATGGCCGCCGAAGCCGTTCTCCTTTTTCCCGCGGGAGGCGGCATCCTCCGGCGGGGCCATGTCCGTGCCGCTGGCCGGACTGGCGCCGCCGGAGGGGGAGGCGCTGTCCGGAAAGGTCCCGGAATTGGCATAGAGGAATTCTATGGTGGAATCCGTCAGGCTGCGGTTGTTGCGGGCGTAGACGATGTTGATGCCCGCCACCAGAATGCCCATGACGATGAACAGGGACAGCATCATCACCAGTATGAATTTTTTTCGCAGCTCCCGGATCATACGCCGCTATCCTCCAGCATATAGCCCCGGCCGCGCAGCGCGGTGAGTTCCACCCGGGAGCCGAGGGTCTGGAGCTTTTTGCGCAGATAGGACACATAGGCCCAGACCACGTTCATCTCGCTGTCGGAATCAAAGCCCCAGACCCGGTCCATGAACCGCTCGGTGGAGATGACCACCTTGGGATTGGTCATCATCAGCTCCATCATCTGGAACTCCTTGTTGGCCAGACGCACGCTCTCGCCGCCGCACTTCAGCTCGAAGCTCTTGCGGTCCAGACTGAGGTCGCCGAAGATCAGGGTGTCCGGCGTGAAGACCGCGCTGCCCCGGCGGGCCATGGCCCGGATGCGGGCCAGCAGCTCCTCGGTCTCGAAGGGCTTGGGCAGGTAATCGTCCGCCCCCGCGTCCAGCCCCTCCACCTTGTCCCGGAGCTGGGACTTGGCCGTGAGCATCAGCACCGGGGTGGTGATCCCCGCCTGGCGGAGACGGCGCAGAACCTCCACCCCGTCCATCCTGGGCATCATCACGTCCAGAATGATGCCGTCATATTCCCCGGACATGGCGTAATCCAGCGCGTCCTGGCCGTTGTAGACGCAGTCCGTGGTGAATTTGTTGTAATTCAGGATCATCGACAGGGCGTCGGTGAGCTCCTTTTCGTCATCCGCCAGCAGCAGGCGCATTTCCATCACCTCGGTTCAAAGTGATTGTATCTTAGCAGTTCCACTTTAAATTTAGTATAAAGCGGGCGATACGGCAAGAAAAATGTCAGAGGATTTTTTCCACCTGGGCTACGCTTTCCAGCACGGCCAGACCGGGGCGGTAGAGCCGGTTCACCGTCCAGATGCTGATGCCCGCCAGACCGTATCCCATCGCCAGCTCCAGCCGCGCCCGCCAGGAGCGGGGGTCTTCGAACCAGACTTCCCGCCGGACGCCGGCGGCGTCGGCGTAGGTGAAGTGGGGGGCCTGGGCGGCGCTGTCATAGCGGATGGGGGCGTACACCGAGGCGGCCAGATCCGCGGCGGCGGCACTGGAGATCACGCGGGCCGCGTCCCCCTGGTGCCAGGGCAGGGCCCAGCTGTAGCCGTAATTGGAAAAGCCCAGAAGTATCTTGCCGGGCGGGATGGCCGTGACCGCGTAGTCCAGCACGTCGCGCATCCGATCCACCGGGGACACCGCCCGGGGCGGGGAATAGGTGTAGCCCCACTCGTAGGTCATCAGGATTACCCGGTCCGCCACCCGCCCGTGGGCGGCGTAGTCGTGGGCCTCGTACAGCAGCCCGGGCTGATCGTCCGCCGTTTTGGGGGCCAGAACGGTAATAAAATAGTAGCCCCGGGCGTGGAGCGTCTCGGCCAGGCGGGCCGCGAACTGGTTGTAGCTGCCCCGGTCGAAGGGATAGATGTACTCGAAATCCAGCGCCAGACCGTAGTAGTTCCGCGCCCGGAGCAGCGCCAGCGCGTTGGCGATGAATTTGTCCTGCGCCGCGCTGTCGGTGAGAACGGCGTGGGCGATATCGCTGGAAAAGCCGCGCTCGTCAATGTTGGCCGCCGTGAGCAGCGGGGCCGCGCCCCCGGCGTAGGCCGCGGTAATCAGCGACTGATCTTCCAGGGGCAGCAGCGTTCCGTCCGCCCCGACACGATAGCAGAAGGGACTGAGAAAGGTCAGGGAGGGCAGGGTTTCCGTCAGCGTGGCCTCGGACACGCCGGGATAGACGAAGCCGTTGACCTCCATGGACGCCGTGGGGGCCGCCCCGCCGGCGGGGATGACCAGCGCCAGCCCCACCGGCAGGCGGTCGGGGTCGGCAAGCTGGTTGACGGCGGCCAGCGCCGCCGAGGTTACGCCAAAATGCCGAGCCACGCCGTACAGCGTGTCGCCCGGCCTGACAACATAGAGGGTCATAGTATCGCCGCCTTCCGAAAAATTGCATTACCTTATCCTATTCGGCGGCGGCGGGAAATATTATCGGATGCGCGTGCCGTTCAGCGCGGCGCGGACCAGACTGTCCCCTTCATAACAGAGCTTCAGGGAGAAAAAGGGGATATTTTCATCCAGGAGGCGGTGGAAAATGAGGTCCCCTTCCCACAGGTTCAGCCTGCCCAGCTCGGCTTTGGGCACCCATTCCAGCACGCCCTCGTCGCAGTCGGAGAGCGTGCCCTCAAAGCCGTCCGCCGTGAAAAGGTGCATCAGCTCGCCCTCCCACTCGTCGGAAACAAAGGTCACCACCCCGCGATAGCGCCAGCGGGTCAACGTGAGGCCGGATTCCTCCTTCACCTCCCGCAGCATGCACTCCTCCGGGCTTTCGCCCTCCTCAAATTTGCCGCCCAGCCCGATCCATTTGTCGTGGTTGAGGTCGTTTTCCTTCTTGACGCGGTGCAGCAGGAGATAGCTGCCGTCCCGCTCGATATAGCACAGTGTCGTGTTTTTCGTACAAATCACCCGATTTGATTATAGTACATACGGAGGACTTATGCTATATTAAAAATGGTAAAAAATATGGAAGCATCGGAACCGTTGTTTTTCTGTCACCCACTTGCAATTTGTCGGGTCAGAAATTATACTCTATTGGGATTAACAGCCAAGACTGTTGGATTTATTGGGAGGCGCGGCCATGTTTATGAATAGAAACGCCGGGAACAATTCCGACGCTCAGCCGAGATCGGTGGAGGAGCTTTTGCCCGAGAGCAAGCCTACAAGAAAAAATCTTGAGGCGCTGGCGGACGAGATCCGTTCCGGCCACTACGCCTCCTCGCCCGCCCACCGGGCCGAGGTGCTCACCCGCGCGGGCATCATGTCCACCTATCTGGATATGGACGAGGGCCAGCCGCTGAACATCAAGGAGCTGCGCCGCCTGCTGGTGGAAAAGAATATCTACGAGGAGGAGCATTCTTTCTGGGGCGCCAAAAATCTGTGGATCGCGCTGCAGTCCATGGGCTTCATCGAGAAGGAGGGGGACGAGTACTTTATGTCCAGGGACTTCGCCCCGCTGTACCGCCGCTGGAAGCAGCTGCGGGAGCGCCACGAGGCCCAGCTGATCGAGCATAACGCCCAGCACAAGCAGATTCTGGCGGATCTGGAGGAGAAACGCGCCCGGGCCACGGACGCCACGGAGAGCGAAAAGCTCAGCGCCCGGACGGCCCGCAGGGAGGCCAAACAGGCCGCCAAGGAGGCCCGTATCGAGGCTTACAAGAGCATCAGTCAGGAGCACGCCGCCATCAAGCAGGAGCTGGAGGCCAAGAAAGAGGCGCTCAAGACCCAGAGACGGATGGAAAAGCTGGATAAAAAACTGGCTGAGCTGCGCAAAAAAAACAACTGACGAAGTTAAAATGTGCCGGAGGATGCCTTCCTCCGGCGCTTTTTGCGGACGGGAGCGGAAAAAATGCCCGAGCTTTTGAAAATGTGCCTTATTTTGTGCCCGCTGGTGTTTCTGGCGGGCTTTGTGGATTCCGTGGCCGGGGGCGGCGGGCTGATCTCGCTGCCCGCCTATCTGCTCATCGGCCTGCCGGCCCACGTCGCCGCCGGCACCAATAAGGTGGTGGCCTGCATCGGCACCTCCTTCGCCGCGGGCCGCTATCTCAAAAGCGGCTGCGTCAAGCTGAAACCGGCCCTGCTCGCGGCGGCGGGGGCGCTGCTGGGCTCCTTTCTGGGGACAAAGGCGGCGCTGGGGCTGAATGAGACCGCCCTCAAAACCGTGCTGCTGTGCGCCCTGCCGCTGACGGCGGTCTTTCTGGCGGTGAAAAAGGACTTCGGGCAGGCGGCCGCCCGCCCGGCCAAGGCGCGCACACCGGGGGCGCAGGTGGCTTTGAGCGCGGCCATCGGGCTGGCGATCGGGATCTACGACGGACTCGTCGGGCCGGGCACGGGCACCTTCATGATGATGGCTTTCACCGCCGTGCTGGGCTTCGACCTGCTGACCTCCACCGGCTGCGCCAAGATCGGCAATCTGGCCTCCAACGTGGCCTCGTCCGTGGTGTGGCTGCTGGGCGGGAAGGTGATGCTGGCGCTGGTGCTGCCCGCGGCGGTCTTTGGCGCGGCGGGCAACCTGCTGGGCGCGCGCTACGCCATCCGGGGCGGCAGCGGGAAAATCCGGGGCATGATCTTCGTGGTGCTGGGCCTGATGTTTGCCAAGCTGCTGTACGATCTGCTGACATAACGCCGAATTTTTCGCGAAACCGTATCTTCGCAAAAAACGTCGCTCCGCTCCCCAAACCCTTGCACAGCAAGGGTTTGGCGGCTATTTATCCAAATTGAGGCGGGGCTTTGCCTGCCCCCCGCATCGCCCAAAACAAGCTCATGGTTAGTAGTTTTTGACAGCCTTAAAAAGACCGTTCGGATTTTTTCCGAACGGTCTTTTGATTCTATTGATCTTATCGCTATCGCCGGCTCAGCCGGCCAGAACTTCCACGGTGATGACGCCCGGGGCCGACTGGAGCAGATTGAGTACTTCCTCCGTGCCCACCGCCATGTTCTCCGTGGTGATGGAGATGGTCACCAGCGCGGCCCCGTCGGTGGGGATGGACTGGTTGATAGTGAGTATATTCGCGCCCGACTCGGTAAAAATACTCAGCAGAGAGGCCAATACGCCGGGCTTGTCGTAGAGAATGGCGGAGAAAGTGACGATGGCGTCCCGCTTCATGTCCCTGAAGGGACGGATGGCGTCCTTGTATTTGTAAAACGCGCTGCGGCTGAGGTCCACCCGCTCCACCGCCTCGGCTACCGTGCGGGCCGCGCCGGTCTCAAGCAGCTCCTTGGCCCGGGTGACCTTGACAAAGACCTCGGGCAGCGCTTCGGCGCTGACAAGATAATATTTGTTCTTGAAAACGGCCATTCTTGTGCCTCCATTCGGGAGAAGTCCGCAATACGCGGGCGAATGTGCTTCACTCACGGATGAAGCCATCCTATCATATCCGGCGGCCGGACGCAAGAGCCGGAGAGAAAAAATCGCAATTTTTTGCCCCGCCGGGCGTAGGAGGGGACGATGCAGACCGGGCGCGGACAGGGGGAGGGAGAACCATGCTGGGCGTACTATTCAGTATACTGGCCGGGGCGGCCATGAGCGTACAGGGGGTGATGAACACCCGGCTGGGCCAGGGCATCGGCACGCTGGAGGCCAACGCGCTGGTTCAGGGGACGGCCTTCGCCCTGTCGCTGGCCGCGCTGCCCCTTTCCCGGCAGGGCAGCTTTGCCGCGCTGAGCGGCGTGAACAAGCTGTACTGGTTCGGCGGGGTGCTGGGCATCGTGATCACCGTGGCGGTGATGCTGGGCATCAAGGCCCTGGGCCCGGCCACGGCGGTGTCCGTGATTCTCATTGCCCAGCTGCTGGTGGCGGCGGTGATCGACGCGCTGGGGCTGATGGGCAGCGAAAAGACCGCCTTTGACGCGCCGAAGTACATCGGGCTGGCGCTGATGATCGCCGGGGTGCTGGTATTCAAATGGCAGCGCCCGGCGTAGCGGCGGGGAAAAGGCGGCGGGAAAACATCCCGCCGCCTGCTTTTGGCTAGAACAGTGTGCCGACAAATTGCTGGCAGATCTTCAGGTAATAGTCCACGTCGTAGTTGGCAAACAGCGCGTCGATGATGCGGTCGATGCTGCCGCCGGTGATGAGGCCCACGACGATGCATACGGCGCCCAGGGTCAGCGCGCCCAGCGCGATGAGCCCGACGACTCTCCAGATGGTCTTCATCCCGCGGACACCTCCTTATAGCACCACTTTTTGCCCAGATGCAGGATGCCCCGCACCAGGCCGCCCACGCTCCGAATCAAAAACCACAGGGCCAGCCACAGGAACAGCACGCCCGCGGCAAGGCATACCAGCGCCACGCCGATGGTCATGATGATGTCGGCGAAGACGGCCATGCCGGAAAAGGCCAGAGAGACGGCAAATACGCCGGAGCCGATGGCCGCTGCGGCCACGGCGATCAGCGCCGCGCCCACGCACAGCAGCACCGCGATGCCCACAAGGCCCAGCGGGACAAACAGCAGGATGAAAAACATCAGCGCCGCGGGTTTCGCCCGGTATTCGCCCTGCGGGACGGCCTCGTCCGCGGCCTCGTCGAAGAATTCCTCGGGCTCGGTGTCCTCAAATTCCGGGACGGCGGGCTCCGCGGGAACGGGCGCGGCAGTTTCAACGGGGACGGATTCCGCGGGAACAGGCGCGGCGGGTTCCACGGGGACGGATTCCGCGGGAGAAGGCGCGACCGGTTCGGCGGGGACAGGCTCCGCGGGGATAGGCTCCGCGGGAACGGGCTCGGCGGGTTCCACGGGGACAGATTCCGCGGGAGCGGGCGCGGCGGGTTCGGCGGCAGGCTCGGCGGCGGATTCAAAGGCCTCCTCCACGGCGCTGCCGATGGCGGCGTAAATATCCGCTCCGACGCTCTCAGCGGCGGGGGACGGCGGGGGCGGAGCGGCGGACAGATCCACGCCGGACAGCTCCACGGAGCGATCCAGCGCCTGCTGGAGACCGCCTCTGCTGTAGGCCCGGGAAAGCTCCACGGTGACCTTCAGCGGGGATACCAGCGCGCCGAGCAGCTCGTCCTGATTGGGGGCGGCATCGAAGATCTCGCCGAACTTCATCAGCACCTGCTGGCGCTCGTCGTCCGAAAGAAAAGTCAGAAATTTTGACAGCTCCGTCAAAAACCGTTGCTTGTTGATAAACGTCACCTCGCTTCAAGGTATACATAACGTAGAGTAGATTATATGACAAAAACCGCCAATGGTCAAGATGCTGTTTTTTTGCGGGGAACCGCCCGGCGGAAGGAGGCTCCTTTATAATCCGGGACGAATCCGCGCCCGTGGATTACTTGCCGCCCAGCGAGCCGGGGCGCCTGCTCCAGTTTTTGTCCGTGTCTTCCTTGACGTAGGTTTTCACGATGGCGCCGCAGTCCAGACAGAGGTCGGAATACGCCTGCGCCACGCCGATCAGTCCGCCCAAAAAACCTGCGCGGGTCTCGTACTTCAGCCCTACGTTTCCCGCTTCCGCGCTCTTGCCCCAGGCGATACCCTGCGCGATATTCTCGCTCCCACAGTAGGGACATTTCATGGCGGTTTCTCCTTTCGTTCAATTGTGACCATCATACAATACTTTTATGCGTCTTTCAAGAGGGGGAGAGGACCGGGACCGTCCGCGGCGGCTGTGCGGAAATAAAAAGGCGGTATCTTGACAAGGCACCCCCGGCCCGCTACAATAATTGAATTATCAACGGCGGGGGAAGGCCCCTGGCGAAAGGAGTATAAAAAATGGCAAAAGACAAAAAGGTCGAGCAGATCACCGACATGGAGGTGGACTTTGCCCAGTGGTTCACCGACGTGTGCATCAAGGCCGAGCTGGTGGATTATTCCGGCGTGAAGGGCCTGTTCATCCTGCGCCCCTACGGCTACGCCATCTGGGAGAACATCCAGAACTATCTGGACGGACGCTTTAAGGAGCTGGGGCACGAAAACGTGTCCATGCCGCTGCTGATCCCGGAGAGCCTGCTGCAAAAGGAAAAGGATCATGTGGAGGGCTTCGCCCCCGAATGCGCTTGGGTCACCATGGGCGGCAGCGAGACCCTCCCGGAGCGCCTTTGCGTGCGCCCCACCAGCGAGACGCTGTTCTGCGACCACTGGAGCCATATCGTCCATTCCTGGCGCGATCTGCCGTGCCTTTATAACCAGTGGTGCTCCGTGCTCCGCTGGGAAAAGACCACCCGGCCCTTCCTGCGCGGCCGGGAATTCCTGTGGCAGGAAGGCCATACCATCCACGCCACCGAGGAGGAGGCCCGCAAAGAGACCCTGCGGATGCTGGAGGTCTATGCCGAGTGCTGCGAAAAGATGCTGGCCATGCCCGTCATCCGCGGCAACAAGACCGAGAAGGAAAAATTCGCCGGGGCCGTGAACACCTACACCATCGAGTGCATGATGCACGACCACAAGGCCCTGCAGTCCGGCACCAGCCACTATTTCGGCGACGGCTTTACCAGAGCCTTCAACATCACCTTCACCGATAAGGAAAACAAGCTGTGCTACCCCCACCAGACCAGCTGGGGCATGTCCACCCGCGTCATCGGCGGCATCATTATGACCCACGGCGACAATTCCGGCCTGGTGCTGCCCCCCAACATCGCGCCCATCCAGGTTATCGTGGTCCCCGTCGCCCAGCACAAGGAGGGCGTGGTGGAAAAGGCGGCGGAGCTGCTGAATGCCCTCAAGGCCGCCGGCATCCGGGCGAAAATGGACGATTCCGACAATTCCATGGGCTGGAAATGCGCCCAGTGGGAGATGAAGGGCGTGCCTCTGCGCGTGGAGATCGGCCCCCGGGATATCGAAAACGGCGTGTGCATGGCCGTCCGCCGCGACAACGGCGAGAAGGTGGAAGTCAAACTCACGGAACTTGCCGGGCGCATCCCCGCGCTGCTGGACACCGTGCAGCAGGGCCTGTTCGACAAAGCCAAGGCCAATCTGGACAGCCATATCTTTGAGGCGCACTCGCTGGAGGAGGCCAAAAAGCTCCAGGAGGAGAAGGGCGGCTTCATCAAGACCATGTGGTGCGGCGACGCGGCCTGCGAGGAAAAGATGAAGGAGCAGGCCGGGCTGTCCTCCCGCTGCATCCCCTTCCAGCAGGAGAGCCTGGGCGACGTGTGCCCCATCTGCGGCCGCCCCGCCAAGACCATGATCTACTGGGGCGTGGCGTACTGAGCGCTGATAGTGAAAACGCCGGGAGACCTGGGTCTCCCGGCGTTTTGCGCCTGGTCTACGCTCCATGGATTGCTCTTTTCGGCCTTTGATGGTATGCTTTTTGCCGAGGTGAGGAAATGGACTCAGCCAAGACCGGCGCGCTGATCGCGCAGAGACGCCGGGATAAAAACATGACCCAAAAGGAGCTGGCCGAAAAGCTCCACGTCTCCAACAAGGCCGTGTCCCGGTGGGAGACCGGGGCAGGATTCCCGGACGTGTCGCTGATGGCGCCGCTGTCCGAGGCGCTGGACGTGACCGTGACGGCGCTGCTCTCCGGCGAGGCGGACGCCGTGCCGGAGGAGGCGCTGGTGGCGGAGAGTACCCGGCACTTCTCCCGGACGCAGAAGAAAAAACTGCGGCGCTACCGCTGGGCGCTGATCGCGGCGGGGGTACTCATCGCGGGGATCGCCGCGGTGCTGCTGTACCCCAAGCGGCAGCAGATCCTTCCCCAGAAGGATACGGTGATCACCTACGAACCCAGCACCGAGAAGGAGGATATCTCCGCGGCGCTCACGGGCAGCCGGAGCTTTTATTACAATGTGGTGCGGGCCGACGACGTGGGGCAGATCAACCTCCAACTGGAGCTGTGGGACGGCAGTGGGCTTCGCCAGACCTGGGATCTGATGGGCCTGAGCGGCTTTATGGGCCGGAAATACAACACGGCGCCGCTGATGGTGGTGTGCAAGACCGGCGTATCGGATTTTTCCCCCATGGACGTCGCGGTCTATTACGACGGCGGCGTGACCACCGCCAGTGTGACGCTGCCCTACGCCGTGAACGGCGTGGTCTGGGGCACCATTGCCGCGCCGGAGCATGTGTCCACCGGGAAGAGCGTGATTTTGCTGGAATACTCCTATGGCCGCGCCGGCGTCGGCGGCGCATATTCGCCGCGGTTTCTCGGGCAGCCGGAGACCATAGAGCCCAGGAGCGACGAGGTGGCGCTGCTGCTGCGCATGACCTTCGACGCCCAAACCGCGCCGTAAAAGAAAAAGGGGGCGGCCCTGTGCGGCCGCCCGTAATTATTTATTTCAGGCTGCCGAGATAGCCCTCCAGAATGAGGCTCGCGGCCACGGCGTCCACCGTTTTGCGGTGGTCTTTTTCTTTTTTGCCCCCGGCGTGGAGGATGGCGTGGGCCTCGATGCTGCTGCGGCGCTCGTCCCACAAAACGACCTCAAGCCCCGACTGATTTTCCAGCAGCGCCTTGAATTCCCGGCTTTTTTCCGCCCTCGGCCCCTCGGTGCCGTCCATGTTTTTGGGCAGGCCCAGCACGAAACGGGACACGTCCCGCTTTTTCGCTTCCTCCGCGATGCGCGCCGCCGCCCGCTCCATAGCCCACTCGTCCATGGTCCAGGCCTCGCCGGCCAGAATGCCCAGCGGGTCGGACACGGCCAGTCCGATGCGCTGATCGCCGTAGTCGATGGCCATAATCCGCGTACTCACAGTTTTTCCCCTCCCAGACCGAAGCAGCCCCGGACGACCCCCGCCATGTAGAGGGAGCCGGTTGCGCACACCACGGTGTTTTCATCGGCAAGGCTCATGGCCAGACGCACCGCGTCCTCCACGGCGTCGGCCCCCGTCACGGGCTTGCCCAGGGGCCTGAGATAGTCCGCCAGCGCCGCCCAGGGCAGCGCCCGCTCATTGGCGGGCGCGGTCAGAACAAATTCGTCCGCCGCGGGGGCGAGGATGTCCGCCATGGCGCGCCAGTCCTTGTCCGCCATGACGCCCAGCAGCAGCACCCGGCGCTTGTCCGGGAAGTATGTCAGCAGATTTTCCGCCACGGATTCCATACACTGGGGGTTGTGCCCGCCGTCCACCACAAAGACCGGGTCGTCGGAGACGAGCTCGAACCGGGCGGGCCAGGACACGGCATAGAGCCCGGCCTCCAGATCGTGGTCGTCGATGGCCCAGCCGCGCCGCCGCAGCACGCCCACCGTGTCGATGGCCACGGCGGCGTTCTCCCGCTGGGCGCGGCCCAGCAGAGGCAGGGCGTATTCCGCGCCCCGGTAGGTGAAGCTCTGCCCGTCCGTGCTGTCGAAGCCCGGCGTAAGGAGCGCGGGATCGGTGACGGTGAGGGGGGCGTTTTTCTCCGCACAGGCGGCGCGGAGCACGGCCAGCACCTCTTCCGGCTGGCTGTAGACCACGCAGGGGCAGCCGGGCTTGACAATGCCAGCCTTCTCCCCGGCGATCTTTTCGAGGGTGCCGCCCAGCACGGCGGTGTGGTCCAGCCCGATGCGGGTGATAACGGCGCACTCCGGCGCGGCGACGACATTGGTGGCGTCGAACCGGCCGCCGAGACCGGTCTCCAGCACGGCGATGTCGCAGCCCGTGTCCCTGAAATGCAAGAACGCGGCGGCCGTGGCAAGCTCGAATTCCGAGGGGTGGTCGGCCATGTCCTCGGCCTGAGGCTTTATGCGCCCCACGATATCCGCAAGCTCCGCGTCCCCGATGGCGTGGCCGTTGACGCGGATGCGCTCGTTGAAGCGCAGCAGGTGGGGGGAGGTATAGAGCCCGGTCTTATACCCCGCCGCCTTCAGCACGGAGGCCGTCATGGCGGCGGCGCTGCCCTTGCCGTTGGTGCCCGCGATGTGGACGGTCTTCAGCCCCTGCTGCGGGTCGCCCAGCCGGCGCAGCAGCTCACGGATACGGTCCAGACAGGGCTTCCTGCCCTGCCAGGACGTGCCGTTGATATAGTCGATGGCTTCTTGATAGGTCATGGCGCATCTCCGCTTTTCAGAATATGAATATCATACCATTTTGACGTTTGCCGTGCAAGATGCTTGACGAATTACGCTGCAAAGGTATATGGTATTTCTTCCGGGGGGCTTTTCGATGGAAAACTTTTTGACCTGCCTCAACGCGATACTGCCGATCTTCTGCATCATGGCCCTGGGCTATGCGGCGCGGTGCACCCATGTCATCCGGCGGGAGGACGTGCCCGCCGTCAACCGGGTGGCGTTCCGCTACTTTATGCCGCTGATGCTGTTTTACGATATCTATACGTCCGACCTGTCCACCTCCGTGCGGCCCGCCCTGATCGGCTACGCCGTGGCGGGGGTGCTGTGCGCCTACGGGCTGTCCCTGGGCTACACGCTGCTGACCCAGAAGGAGTGCGACAGGAAGGGCCCCATGATCCAGGGCATCTACCGCTCCAACTTCGTCATTATCGGCCTGCCCATCGCCAAATCCCTGATGGGGGGCAGCCAGATGGGCACCGTGGCCGTGCTCATTGCCGTGGTGGTGCCGGTTTTCAATATGCTGGCCGTGATCACGCTGGAGGTGTTCAACGGCAGCAAGATCCGGCTGGGGCGGCTGGTGCTGGATATCTTGAAAAACCCGCTGATTCTGGCCTCCGCCGCGGGCATCCTGGCGCTGCTGGTCAAGCTGAAGCTGCCGCCCTTCGCCGAGAGCGTGCTGGCGGACATGGCCGCCGCCACCTCGCCGCTGCTGCTGTTTCTGCTGGGCGCGTTCTTCCAGTTCGGCGGCATCAAAAAATACTTCAGGGACCTCATGACCGTCTGCGTCGGGCGGCTGGTGGTCGTGCCGGCCATCTTCCTCTCGCTGGCCGCGGTACTGGGGTTCCGGGGCGTGGATTTTGTGGCGCTCATCGGCGTGTTCGCCTCCGCCACGGCCATCGCGTCCTTCACCATGACCCAGCAGATGGGCGGCGACGCCGAATTCGCCGGGGACATCGTGGTGATGACCAGCGCCCTGTGCTCCTTCACCCTGTTCGGCTGGAGCTATCTTTTCAAGAGCCTGGGGATGTTCTGAAAACGGGCGGTCCCCCTCCCTTTGACAGGGGAGGCCGGGCTGGGAAAAAGGATACAATATAATAACAAAAAAATATTGACCTCTCGCGGCGGGTGTGATATAGTATATCTTACCTGTCGGACGAGAGGTTTTCTTTTTGCGCGTTTTTCCCGCGGGAAAATCGCCCGGTCTCACAGGGAGGCAATGCCCGAAAATCGGGTAAATAATATAGGAGGTGCCGAAAATATGGCTGCAGACGCACGAGTAAAGGTTATTCTCAGATGCGACGAATGCAAGCAGAGGAATTACTTCACGGTCAAAAACAAGAAGAACACGTCGGATCGCTTGGAGCGCATGAAATATTGCCCCTTCTGCCGCAAGCACACCAAGCACGTCGAGACTAAGTGAGCTTTCGAAAGGATGAGTAGACATGGCTGAAGAAAAGAAAACTACCGTACCAGCGAAAGCCGTCGAAGCCGTCAAAAAGGACGATGCGAAGCCCGGTTTTTTCAAGCGCGTGGGCAAATGGTTCCGCGAGATGAGAAGCGAGCTGAAGAAGGTCGTTTGGCCGACAACGCACGACGTGACGAACAATACGCTGGTTTCGCTGTTCATGGTGGTCGTTTCCGCCCTTTTCCTCTGGGGATTTGACGAGCTTGCGCAGATGGCCGTGAAGGCGCTGCTTATGCTGGCAGGTTGACGGGAATGGCCGAAGAAGCAAAATGGTACGTGGTCCACACGTATTCCGGTTATGAAAACGCGGTGGCGGCGGCGGTCATGAAATCCGCCGAGAACCGCAAAATGCAGGATCTGATCTTTGAGGTCAACATCCCCATGGAGACCGTGACGGAGCATACCGACGCCGGCGAAAAGACCGTGGAACGCAAGGTGTTTCCCGGCTACGTGCTGGTGAAGATGATCCTGACGGACGACAGCTGGCACCTGATCCACAATGTCCGCGGCGCGACGGGCTTCGTCGGCTCGGACGGCAAGGCCGTGCCCCTGACGGAGCAGGAAATCATGGATATGGGCGTGGAACACCACGAAATCGAGGTCGGCTATGCCGTGGGCGATACCGTGAAGGTCACGGACGGGCCCCTGGCAGGCTTCAACGGCACCGTGGAGGAGCTGGAGCCCGAAAAGGACCGCGTCCGCGTCGTCGTTTCCATGTTCGGCCGCGAAACCCCCGTTGATCTGGAGCTCGATCAGGTCGAACCCATTAAAGAATAATCAGAAAGAGGTGCTTAACAGTGGCACAGAAAATAGTTGGATATGTCAGATTCCAGGTTCCCGCCGGCAAGGCAACCCCGGCGCCCCCTGTAGGCCCGGCACTGGGCCAGTACGGCGTCAACATCGGCCAGTTCACCAAGGACTTTAACGAGCGCACCAAGGGTGATATGGGCATGATGATCCCCGTCGTCATCACCATCTACGGCGACCGCAGCTTTTCCTTCATCACCAAGACGCCCCCCGCCGCCCTCCTCATCAAAAAGGCCTGCGGCATCGAGCACGCTTCCGGCGTACCCCAGAAGGACAAGGTCGCTACCATCAGCAAGGAAGACGTCCGCAAGATCGCCGAGCAGAAAATGCCCGATCTCAACTGCACCGACATCGAATCCGCGATGAGCATGATAGCAGGCACCTGCCGCTCCATGGGCGTCATCGTCGGCGACTGAACGGGCGGCCCCAGAATCGCTCCTAAGGCCAGGCGGGCACGCCCGCTGCCGCCTTTTACGTGGGAGGATACTTCCATCCGACAATAACCACATTATCAGGAGGAGACAACATTGTTTAGAGGTAAAAATTATAAAGAGAGCGCAAAGCTCTTCGACAGGACCCTTCAGTATGACCCCCAGGAAGCTTTCAACATCGTTGTGAAGGCCAGCAAGGCCAAGTTCGACGAGACCGTCGAGCTGCACGTCAAGCTGGGCGTCGACGGCCGCCATGCGGATCAGCAGGTCCGCGGCGCCATCGTCCTGCCCAACGGCACCGGCAAGGTCAACCGCGTCCTTGTGTTCTGCAAGGAAGAGCGCGTTGAGGAAGCCAAGGAAGCCGGCGCGGATTATGCCGGCGGCATGGATCTGGTGGAAAAGATCCAGAAGGAAAACTGGTTCGAGTTCGACACCGTCATCGCCACCCCGGACATGATGGGCACCGTCGGCCGTCTCGGCAAAATCCTCGGCCCCAAGGGCCTGATGCCGTCCCCCAAGGCCGGCACCGTCACCCCCAACATCAAGCAGGCCGTCGGCGAAGCCAAGGCCGGCAAGATCGAGTACCGTCTCGACAAGCAGAACATCATCCACTGCCCCATCGGCAAGGTGTCCTTCGGCGCGGACAAGCTCAATGAGAACTACAACACGCTCATCGGCGCCATCGTCAAGGCGAAGCCCGCTTCCGCCAAGGGCCAGTATATCCGGTCCTGCACCACCGCTTCCACCATGGGCCCCGGTGTCAAGGTCAACACCCAGAAGGCGCTGTAAGCCCGATCCCAATGGGATATCAAAACTCCCCGCCGTACGGCGGGGAGTTTTTTGCGCGGCACCGCGGGGGGACAATCCCGCCGTCAGCGCGCAATAAAGCGGGAGAGGAACTCGCGGGTCTCGGGCTTTTCCGGGGCGGTAAAAATCTGCTGCGGGCCGCCGCGCTCCCAGATGACGCCGTCCTTCATAAAGACGACGCCGCCGGACACGTCCCGGGCGAAGGCCATCTCGTGGGTGACCACGATCATGGTCATGCCGTCCTGCGCGAGGCCGCGCATGACCTCCAGCACCTCGCCCACCATCTCGGGGTCCAGCGCGGAGGTGGGTTCGTCGAACAGGAGAATCTCCGGCTCCATGGCCAGGGCGCGGGCAATGGCCACGCGCTGCTTCTGGCCGCCGGAGATCTGCCGGGGCTTGGCGTTGACATAGGGGGACATCCCCACGCGGTCGAGATATTTCAGGGCGCTGGCCCGGGCGGCGGCCTTGTCCTTTTTCAGCACCTTGGTCTGGCCCACGATGCAGTTTTGCAGCACGGTCATGTTGGCAAACAGGTTGAAGGACTGGAACACCATGCCCACCTTGGCGCGGTAGGAGGCCTCGTTCACCCGGCGGGCGGTGATGTCCTGCCCGTGAAAGAGGATCTGGCCGGAGGTGGGGGTCTCCAACAGGTTGATGCAACGCAGCAGCGTGGACTTGCCGGAGCCGGAGGCGCCGATGATGCTGGTCACGTCGCCGGGGCGGACGGTGAAATCGATGTCCCGCAGCACCACGTTGGAGCCGAAGGCCTTGGACAGATGCTGTACCTGAAGAATCACGTCGTCCATATCAGCGGTCTCCTCTCTCGTTGTACTCGCGGCTGCGCTCGTCGAAATGCCTGTCGGGATCGGCGGGGCAGTTCACCATGCCGCTGGTGTGGGCCAGCGTGTCGGTGGTGGCCAGATCGTAACTGGCCGGGCCGTCCAGCTTCTTTTCCCACCAGCGCAGCAGCCGGGAGCAGGTGAAGGTGCAGATCAGATAGACCACCATGGCGATGGCCATGGATTCGGTCATCCAATAATAGTTGCCGGCGTTCTGCTTGGCCACATAATACAGCTCCACGATGCCGATGACGCTGAGGACGGAGGAGTCCTTGATGTTGATGATGAGGTTGTTGCCGATCTGGGGAATGATGTTGCGCAGGGCCTGGGGGAAGATGACGCACAGCATGGTCTGAAAATGGGACATGCCGATGGCCTTGGCGCCCTCCGTCTGGCCGATGTCGATGGACAGAATGCCGCCGCGGACTGTTTCCGCCATATACGCGCCGGTGTTGATGGATACAATAAAGAAAGCCGCCGTCCACTGCCCCATGTGGATGTTCAGATACTGCATGGCGCCGTAATAGATGAACATGGCCTGCACCATCATGGGCGTGCCGCGAAAAACTTCCACATAGATGTTGAGGATCAGGCGCACCAGCCACAAAAAGGCCCGCTTGAACCAGGGGTCCTTTCTGGAGGCGGGGACGGTCTGGACGATGCCCACCAGAAAGCCGATGAGACAGCCCACCAGCGTGCCCACCAGCGCGATGAGCACGGTCTTGCCCGTACCCACCAGAATGGAGTGGCCGTAGTGCGACAGCAGATAGCCCACTCTGCCCCAGAAGTCGGTCGGTAATGTTGAGTGCATTTCAAGGCTCCTTCAAGATGTTTAAACGGAAAACAGCGCGGGACGGGCCGGCGGAAAGCCGGCCCGTCCAATGGATTCAGGCATTGAGCGGCTGGATGGCAATGGCGCTTTTCATAATGGCGGAGAAATCGTCCGCCGTCATGCCGGACAGCACGGAGTTGCAGTCGCCCACCAGCTCGGAATTGCCCTTCATAATGGAGATGCCGATGTTGATGTCGCCAGCGTCCACGGCATAGTTGTCGGAAGTGCCGGTGAAATCCAGCATCTTAAAGTCGGGATAGGCCACGCAGGCGGCCATGGCGGTGGGCAGGTCGGTGCAGACGAGGTCGCAGGCACCGGATTCCAGGGCGATGAGCATGTTGCCGGTGGTGTCCTGGGCGGCGAGAATGTTGGCGTTCTTCAGCTGGGGCAGGCAGGTGTCGTACCAGACGGTGCTGATCTGGCTGGTGCAGGTGGCCCCGGCCAGACCGCTGATACCGGTGGCGGAGGCGTATTTGCCGTCAGCCTTGACCAGCGTCACGATGGAGGCGTAGTAGTAGGGATCGGAGAAATCCATGGCCGCCAGGCGGTCCGGTTTGATGGACTGGCCGCAGATGCCGCAGTCGATGTCGCCGGACTGGACGGCCACGGGAATGGAGTTCCAGTCGAGCTGATGCACTTCCAGCGTCCAGCCGTTGGCCTCGCAGATCTTCTTGGCCATCATCACGTCGTAGCCGTTGGCGTAGGAGGAGCTTTGGTAGATGGGAACGGCGCCGTTGGAATCGTCGTTCTGGGTCCAGTTGTAGGGGGCGTAGGCGCATTCCATGCCCACGCGCAGCACCTTGGTGTTCAGGACGGAGTTCGCGTCCGGCGTGAAGGTGGCGGCGGGAGCGGCGGTGCCGGCCGCCGGGGCGGCGCTGTTCGCGCCGCAGGCGCACAGCGCGAACACCATGGCCAGCGCGAGAACGATAACTGCAAATCTTCTCATTTTTTTCTACCTCTTTCAAATAATTCGCATCGGCAAAAAATAAAACCATGAACGCTTCCGAGAAGGTCCATGGCATACAACTACAGCCTGCGCGAAAATGCGGCAGCGCCGATGCAAACCACGGCAGCGCTTCATCGAAATGACAGTCCGGCGGATATTCTCCGACGGCCCAGGCAATCCCCGGTCAGGAAACCGGAAGACCCTTCGGCGGCCGACCCTTTCGCTTCCCCGGTTCCCGCCGGGTCCGGAAGCTACTGATGACGTCCGCGCCTCTACCATGTTTTTATTTGATTGTGCCCTATTATAGGGGAGAAAACGGATTTGTCAATACGGTAAAGTATAAAACCGTGATTTTGAACGATTTTTTCTCAAAAGAAGGGGGGGTTATTGACACAAAGACAACAAAAGCCGGGGCCTCCTTTCGAAGACCCCGGCGGGATGCGGGCTATCGGGTGCTCTTATCGTAGGGGATACCCTCGGCCTTGGGGGCGCGGGAGCTCTTGGAGGTGAAGGCCAGCACCAGCAGGGTGATGAGGTAGGGCAGCAGGCGGTAGAAGTTGGGGCTGATGCCGATCTGGGCCAGCCAGTATACGCCGTCGCCGTTGAGGTCGATGCTGGAATAGGACGCCGCGATGCACTTGAACAGGCCGAACAGCAGCGACGCGCCCGCCACGTTCAGCGGGTTCCAGTTGCCGAAGATCATGACGGCCAGCGCCAGGAAGCCGAAGCCGGCCACATCGCCGTTGGCGGAGCCGTTGGCGGTGGTGAGGGCGTAGACAAAGCCGCCCATGCCGGCCAGCGCGCCGGAGATGGAGGTGCCGGTGTACCGCATCCGGTACACGTTGATGCCCAGCGAGTCGGACGCCTGAGGATTTTCGCCGCAGGAGCGCAGCCGCAGGCCGAAGCGGGTCTTGTACAGGAGGATGGACAGAATGATAAAGACCAGAAGGCAGACGTAGGTGGACAGCCAGACCTTGTTGAGGAAGGTGTTGGCGAAAAAGCCCAGCTGATCGGTCTTGGCGTAGCCCAGCATGGTCTTCTTGATCATAAACCAGCTGGCGGCGTCGCCGTTCATCTGCAGGGTGTTCTGGTTGGCGATGATGCGGATCAGGAACAGCACCAGCGCCGGAGCCATCAGGTTCAGCGCCGTGCCGCCGATGGTCTGGTCGGCGCGGAGATTGATGCAGGCGAAGGACAGCAGCAGGGAGAAGATGGCGCCCGCCGCGGCGGAGACCAGCATGGCCAGCAGCATGAAGCCCTGCAGCGCGCCCCAGTCGCCCGCCGCCTTGGCGTCCGCAAACATCCCCGCGGACTGGGAGAGCTTGATGAACAGCACGCCGATGAACGCGCCGAAGATCATGATGCCTTCCAGCGCGAGGTTGATGGTGCCGCTGCGCTCGGAGAAGATACCGGCCAGCGCCACGATCATCAGAGGAACCGCGTAGATCAGCGTTTGTTGGATCAAAAACGACATTATTCCTCGCCCCCTTTCTCCGGCGCCGCTTCAGCGGGCGGCGTTTCGTCCGCCGGATCGGGTACGGGCGGCGTCACCGCGGAGGAGCCCAGCTCGGACGCGCTTTCCACGGCGGCGTCCTCCTTGGCGGCCTTGCCATGCCTGGGTTTTCTGCCGCCGCTGATCCACATTTTGATTACCAGCGAAAAGGCGCTGAGATAGACGATGACGGCGATGATAACGCTGGTGATATATTCGTTGTAGGCCGTGAGACTGGTGAGCTGCTGACCCGCCACGTCCAGCGCCGACATGAAGATGCCGGTGAAGATCACGGCGATGGGATTGTTCACCGCCAGCAGCGCCACGGGGATGCCGTTGAAGCCGACGGCGGGGAGAGACTGGTAGGTGCTCCAGAAAAATTCCGTGTTGCCGGAGAGGTAGTACAGGGAGCCTGCCGTGCCCGCCAGCGCGCCGGCGATGGCCATGGACAGGACGATGTTGCGCTTGTCGCGGATGCCCGCGTAGCGCGCCGCGTGGCGGTTGGCGCCGCAGGCCTTGAGTTCATAGCCCAGCGTTGTTTTGGACATGAGAATGTAGATCAAAACGGCGAACAGGAGGGCGATAAGGATGCCGGCGTTGACCTGAGAGCCGGGGAACAGCTTGTCCAGTCCCAGCTTGGGCGTGGCCACGCCGTTGAAGGTGGTTTTGTAGACGTAGCCGGTCTTGCCGTACTCCGCCACGTTTTTCAGGCTGCTGGCGTCAAAGGCCCAGGTGACCAGATTGGCCGCGATCCAGTTGGTCATGATGCAGGCCAGGACCTCGTTGATGTTGAGAAAGGCCTTCACCGCGCCGGGGATGGCGCCCCAGACGGCGCCCGCCGCCATGCCGCCCAGGAAAGCCAGAATCCAGACGATCCAGGCGGGGACGGCGGCGGTGGGGATGGACAGGGCGATGAACAGCGTGGCGGCGGTGCCCATGAGATACTGGCCGGGGGCGCCGATGTTGAACAGGCCCGTCTTGAACGCGATGGCCACGGAGAGGCCCGTGAGAATCAGCGGAATGGCCCGGAACAGCATGTTGCCCAGATTGACGGGACTGAAGCCGAAGGTGAGACTGCCCGCGGCGTCGCGCCCGGTGCAGAAGATGCCGCCGATGACCAGACGAATCCCCTCCAGCGCGCTGCCGATGGTCAGCGATTTGTTGGTCATGCCCACGATGAGGATGACGATGCCGCCCACCACCATGCCGATGACGATGGAGATCAGGGACGCCAGCACGGACCGGGTGGTATCTCTTTTCCAGAAATCCGATTTCTGCTTCATGCGGGCTCGCCCTCCTTCCCGTCGCGCTTGGCGCCGGCCATGTAGAGGCCCAGCTCCTGTACGGTGACTTTTTTGGGGTCAAATTCGCCCACGATCTCGCCCTCGTACATGACGAGGATGCGGTCGGAGAGGCTCATGACCTCGTCCAGCTCCAGAGAGACCAGCAGGATGGCGTGGCCCCTGTCCCGCTCCGACACCAGCTGGCTGTGGATGTATTCGATGGCGCCCACGTCCAGGCCGCGGGTGGGCTGCACAGCCACCACCAGCGGGCTCTCCCGGTCCAGCTCCCTGGCCACGATGGCCTTTTGCTGGTTGCCGCCGGACATGCTGCGCACCCGGGTGACGGAGCCCTGACCCGAGCGGACGTCGTACTGCCGGATCAGCTCGTCCGAATAGGCGCGGACGGCGTCCTTCCGGATGAAGCCGCCCTTCTGGAAGCGGGGCTCCCTGTAGCGCTGGAGCACCAGGTTCTGCTCCAGAGAGAAATCCAGGATCAGACCGTGCTTGTGGCGGTCCTCCGGGATGTGGCTGAGATTTTGGCTGCGCCGGCGGATGGAGGCGCGGGAAATGTCGTGCCCGCACAGCTCAATGGTGCCGGAGCTGATCTTTTCCAGACCCGTGAGACCGTGGATCAGCTCGGTCTGGCCGTTGCCGTCGATCCCCGCGACGCAGACGATCTCGCCCGCGCGGACGCTGAAGCTGACGCCCTTCACCGCGTTGTTTTTGTGCATTTTGGAGGGCACCACCAGATCCTTTACGTCAAGGATCACATCCGCGGGCCGGGCTTCGCCCTTGGAGACCACCAGCTGCACGGGGCGGCCCACCATCATATTGCTCAGCTCCTGCTTGTTCGTGTCGCAGGTGTTCACCGTGCCGATGCATTTGCCCTTGCGCAGCACCGTGACCCGGTCGGATACGGCCATGATCTCGTTGAGCTTGTGGGAGATGAACAGGATGGATTTGCCTTCCTTGGCGAAGCCCCTCATGGTGGCCATCAGCTCGTCGATCTCCTGGGGCGTCAGCACGGCGGTGGGCTCGTCGAAAATGAGGATCTCGTTTTCCCGGTAGAGCATCTTGAGGATCTCCACGCGCTGCTGCATCCCCACGCTGATATCCTCGACCTTGGCGTCCAGATCCACGCGCAGGCCGTATTTTTCGCTGAGGGCCTGCACCTTGGCCCGGGCCTCCTTCTTTTTGAGAAAGCCCAGCCTGGTGGTCTCGGCGCCGAGAATGATGTTGTCCAGCACGGTGAACACGTCGATCAGCTTGAAGTGCTGGTGCACCATGCCGATGCCCAGCGCGGTGGCGTCGTTGGGATCGTCGATGCGCACGACCTCGCCGTTCTTTTTGATAACGCCGGCCTCGGGTTGATAGAGGCCGAACAAAACACTCATCAGAGTGGACTTTCCCGCGCCGTTCTCGCCGAGCAGGGCGTGAATCTCGCCCCGGCGGAGCTGCAGGGTAATATCGTCGTTGGCGACGATACCGGGAAACTCCTTGGTGATATGGAGCATTTCGATGATGTAATCAGAGTCCATACGCAGTTACCCGCTTCCTGTGAATAATGTGTTCACATTATAATGTATCAGACACTAAAAGACAAGAAAAAAAGCCGGTATGCCGGTATCTTTAAGGAAACGGGCGAAAAAGAGGAAGGGCCGAAGCCCTTCCTCTTTTGGAAGCGAACGATCCTCAGATGACTTTCAGCGTCACATTGGAGAAGGTGGCGGTGGACATATCCGCAGGATACTGGTTGTCGACCTTGACGGTGCCGTCAACGATCTTGGAGAACAGCGCGTTGTACTGATCAACGGTGAAGTTCTTGAGAGACCAGGTGGCGGTGGGCAGGCCGGTGGCGCCTTCCTTGGCGCCCAGGGTGGTGACAATGCCGCCGATGTCGGCGAAGGAGCCGTCATAGACCTTGCCGATGGCGAACTGCGCAGCCTCGCCGACACCCTTCATGGCGGAGGTGATGACGGTATCGGACTGGCTGGACTGGTCGGAGTCGACGCCGACCACGAAACCGTCGCTGGCGGAAGCCGCAGCGGCGATGGAGTCAAACATGGAGCCGCCGCAGGCGAAGATGACCTGAGTGCCGTTCTGGTACCAGCCGGTGGCCATGGTCTGCAGCTCGGGGGAGGCGGCGTAGTTGGAGCCGTACTGCCAGCTGTAGTTGATCTGGACGGTCTTGTTCAGCGACTTCGCAGCGTCGTTGGCGCCCTGGACATAGCCGTAGCCGTAACGGCAGCAGGCCGGGTTGGTGCCGCCGCCGCCGCCGCAGAAGCCGAGCTTGTCATAGCCTTCCATGACAACGGCATAGCCGGCCATGTAGCCGCACTGCTCTTCCTGGAACGCGATGGCAGCAACGTTCTTGAGAGGCGCGTTGGAGGCGTCGGTGAGGGCCCAGCCGTCGATGAACACAAAGTCAACGCTGGGATTGGCGATGGCAACCTTGGCCAGCGCGGTGGCCTGCAGGAAGCCGGCGCACACAACGACCTTGGCACCCGCGTCCACAGCGGCCTGCATGGAGTTGAAGCGGTCGTCGTCGGTGGCGTTGGCGCCGTTGGCGGGCTGATAGTACTTATAGGACAGCTTGTTCTGGGCGGCGTAGAGTTTCACGCCGTTCCAGGTGCCCTCGTTGAAGGACTTGTCCTTCAGCTGGCCGACGTCGGTGACGAAAGCGAGTTCATACTTGCCGTCGCTGGACGTCATGGTGTCCGCGATATCGTCGGCGGGGTTGCCGGGCTTTTGGGTAGCGGCAGCGGCCGTGGCGGTGGCGGCGGGGGTCGTCTTGGTTCCGCAGGCGCACAGTGCAAAGACCATGCACGCAGCGAGAACAAGAGCAAGAATCTTTTTCATTGTTTTTCCTCCATAAAAATTTTTGACACAAAATGTCCGGCATGAGAACCTCATACCGGACTGAATTATATCACTGCCGCCCCTACTAAATCAAGCCAATTCGATGCTTTTCTGTGCATATTACCAAACAGCGGCAGCGGGGAGTGGGGAAAAGGGCTGAAGTTTCAGTATTTTGCCATGCGCACGGCCGTATCCAGCGCGATTTCGATCATCTGGGTGAGCGAATTCTGGCGCTCGTCCGGGGAGAGCTCCCCGCCGCGGTAGAGGTGATCGGAAATGGTGCAGATGCACAGCGCCCGCTTGCCCGCCCGGGCCGCGTTCATGTACAGGCCCGCGCCCTCCATCTCCACGGCCAGCACGCCCATCTTCTTCCAGGGGTCGGGGCCGTCCGAGCCGTCGGAATAGAAATTGTCGCTGGAGAGAAGGTTGCCCACCCTGGGGGTGATCCCCTTTTCCATGGCGGCGGAGACCGCCTCGCTCAAAAGCACATAGTCCGCCGTGGGGGCGAAGACGCCGTTGAGATTGAATTGGTGGGCGTAGTTGGAGTCCGTGCAGGCGCC
Organism: Oscillospiraceae bacterium; assembly: GCA_035352555.1. Taxonomy (GTDB): domain Bacteria; phylum Bacillota; class Clostridia; order Oscillospirales; family Oscillospiraceae; genus UBA2922. The sequence goes on along the minus strand of DAOPXW010000018.1, from coordinate 2,084 downwards.
GATGCCCATGACGATGTCCATGAGCTGCAGATCGTCCCGCAGGCCGCCGGCGGAGCCGATGCGGATGATATTGTCCACATCGTAGAAATTGTACAGCTCCCAGCTGTAGATGCCGATGGCCGGGATGCCCATGCCGGAGGCCATCACCGTGACGGGCACGCCCCGCCATTTGCCGGTATAGCCCTGGACGCCGCGGACATCGTTGACCAGCACGGGTTTTTCAAGATAATTCTCCGCGATGAATTTGGAGCGCAGCGGGTCGCCGGGCATGAGCACGGTCTTGGCGATCTGGCCCTTGGCGGCGGAGATATGGGGGGTGGGGACAGACATGGCGGTTCCTCCTAAAGTTGTAATTGAGGTTGGGGGAGTTGAACCCGCATCGCCTGTCGGCGGCCCTTTTCGGGGCTTTTCTCCTTGTCCTCCTTGGCGGGCGTCAGCCCGCCTGCGTCGTCCGCAGCCAAAAGCCCACAAAAATTTCTTGCCGACAGGTGCGAAGCAGTCTTTCCGGAGTGAATTCTTGTTGGAACGAGGCAATGCGTGAAGGCAATACTGACGTATTGCCGAGCGCGTTAACGAAGTTCCGGCGGAAATTCGCCCGGAAAAACCGATGTGTGTTCAATTCCCCCAACCTTGAGAAAATTATATCGCGAAAAATGCAAAAGTCAAATTGCAAGGCGGGTGGGCTTATGCTACAATGGGTCGGAAAGAATCGGACAAGCGGGGGTGAAATTTTTGAGCGACGTGATCACCATCGGGATCGCCGGCGGAACCGGCAGCGGCAAGACCACCATCACCAGAAAGCTCATGCAGCGGTTCGGCGGGGACGTCACCGTGATCTATCACGACAATTATTACAAGGCCCACCACGAGCTGCCGCTGGAGGAACGGGCCAGGCTCAATTACGACCACCCGAACGCTTTCGACACGGAGATGCTGGTGGAGGATCTGAAAAAACTCAAGCGGGGCCAGACCATCCAGTGCCCCGTCTACGATTACACCATCCACGACCGCACCGACAAGACCGTGACCGTGCATCCCGCCCGGGTCATCATCGTGGAGGGCATCCTTATTTTTTCCTCCAGGGAGCTGTGCGACCAGATGGATATCAAGCTCTATGTGGATACCGACGCCGACGTGCGCATCCTGCGCCGCATCACCCGGGACGTGCGCGACCGGGGCCGCAGTCTGGACAGCGTCATCACGCAGTATCTCACCACCGTCAAGCCCATGCACGAGCAGTTCGTGGAGCCCTCCAAGCGCAACGCGGACATCATCATCCCCGAGGGCGGCCAGAACAGGGTGGCCATGGACATGGTCATCGAGCGGGTGCAGGCCCACTTGAATCAAAGCGGAAAAATAAAAAGGAACAGCAGGAGAAAATAATGGCAAAGCTGTATTTCAAATACGGGGCCATGGGCTCGTCCAAATCCGCCCAGGCGCTGATCACCAAATTCAATTATGAGGAGCTGGGCATGACCGTGTGGCTCATCAAGCCCAGCGTGGACGAGCGGGACGGCGCCGACATCGTGCGCAGCCGCATCGGGCTGGAATGCCGCGCCAGGATCATCCGCCCGGAGGAGAGCGTCGCCGCGGCCTACCACAAGGCCGGCCGCCACGACGTGATCATCGCCGACGAGAGCCAGTTTTTCGCCCCCGAACAGATCGACGAGCTGCGCGATCTGGTGGACGAGGAGAACATCCCGGTGCTGTGCTTCGGCCTGCGCACCGATTTTCTCACCCACTGCTTCCCCGGCTCCCGGCGGCTGATGGAGCTGGCCGATTCCATCACCGAGATCAAAACCGTGTGCGCCTGCGGGCGCAAGGCCACGGTGAACGCCCGCGTCGACCCCGCGGGCCGCATCATCACCCAGGGCGACCAGGTGTTTCTGGGCGGCAACGACAGCTACATCGCCATGTGCCACAAGTGCTGGAAGCACAAAATCGCCGAGCAGCGCGGCCAGATCAGCCTGGACGATCTGAAATAACAAAACGATCAAAAGCTCCGCCCGACAGGGCGGAGCTTTTTCATATTACTCCACTTTGGTGATGGATTTGAGGGTTTGAATGGGTATCTTCACCACTTT
>DAOPXW010000017.1:0-33774 GCA_035352555.1 Oscillospiraceae bacterium | reverse complement strand
AAAGGAAGGCTGCCCGGCAGCCTTCCTTTTTATTGTATAAGCAGGTCTTTTTTGATCTGATTGACGGCGGTCTTTTCCAGCCGGGACACCTGGGCCTGGCTGATGCCGATCTCCTTCGCTACCTCCATCTGGGTGCGCCCGTCGCCGAAGCGCAGGGCCAGGATGCGCTTCTCCCGGTCGGACAGCCGTCCCACGGCCTCGCCCAGCGCCAGCTTTTCCAGCCACTGCTCGTCCGTATCCCGGGTGTCGCCGATCTGGTCCATCACGCACACGGTTTCGCCCGCGTCGTTATACACGGGCTCGTACAGGGACACCGGGTCGCAGATGGCGTCCATGGCGAACACCACTTCCTCCCGCTTCACGCCCACCTCTCGGGCGATCTCGTCCACCGTGGGCTCCCGCCCGGTAGCGGCGGTGAGCTTTTCCCGGGCCTGCATCACCCGATAGGCGGTGTCCCGCATGGAGCGGCTGACCCGCACTGCGCTGTGGTCGCGCAGAAAGCGCCGCAGTTCCCCGGCGATCATGGGCACGCCGTAGGTGGAAAACTGCACGCCCTGGGTGAGATCGAAGGCGTCGATAGCCTTGATCAGGCCGACACAGCCCACCTGGAACAGGTCGTCCATGCTCTCGCCCCTGCCCGCGAATTTCTGGATGACGGACAGCACCAGCCGCAGATTTCCGCAAATCAGCGCCTCCCGGGCGGCGGTGTCGCCGCCCTGGGCCTGGGCCAGCAGCGCAAGGGTCTCTTTGTTTTTCAGCACCGGCAGCCGTGCGGTGTTCACGCCGCAAATTTCCACTTTTCCCTGCAAAATGTCGCCTCCCTTGTGCTGGGAGTATTTCCACGCGGGGCGCGATTGATACAGGAAACTTCTTCCGCGGAATTCCGCTCAAATCTCAAATTTTCCTTTACAAACAGTGCAAACGGTGATACTATACTCGAGCATTCGCCCGCGCACCATGCCCCGGGACAAAGCCGGCCTGAGCCGGAGCCTTTCCGCCCGGAGCCTAGACGCTGGGTATAGAAAAACTGAAAGGGGATATCCTAATGATTACCAAAGACCAGAAAACCGTCGTTATCGACGCCAACAAGACCCATGAGGGCGACACCGGCTCTCCGGAAGTCCAGATCGCCATCCTGTCCGAGCGCATCAATCAGCTCACCGCGCACCTGAAGCAGCATCCCAAGGATGCCCACAGCCGTCTGGGTATGTACAAGATGGTCGGCAAGCGCCGCCGTCTGCTGGACTACCTGTCCAAGAAGGACATCGGGCGCTATCGCGCCATCATCGCGAAGCTGGGCATCAGAAAGTAATCCGTCCCGGCACACTGAGGGCATATGAAGGTATTTGAACGGGGATAATTGAATATTATCCCCGTTTTTTTATCCAAGTATCCGACACCCGAAGCCGCCCGGCGGCTTTAGTATTTGAAAATGGGCCCGATGGCTTTCGGACACGCTTTCAAGTGCTGAAATCGCCCGGCGGCTCCACGAAACGAAAGGAGCTCCCATGAGCATCATCACCACCCAAAAGACCTACCCCAACTACAAAAAGTACGAGATTCAGTACGAGGGCCGTCCCCTGTCCCTGGAAGTGGGCAAGATGGGCGAGCTGTGCAACGCCGCCGTGCTGGTGAAGTACGGCGAGACCACCGTGTTCGTCACCTGCACCGCCTCCGCCCGTCCCAAGGACGGCGTGGATTACTTCCCCCTGAGCGTGGACTTCAACGAGAAGCTCTACGCCGTGGGCCGTATCCCCGGCTCTTTTATGCGCAGAGAGGGCAGACCCAGCCTGAACGCCGTGCTGGCCAGCCGCCTCATCGACCGTCCCATGCGCCCGCTGTTCCCCTATGACCTGCGCAACGACGTGATTATCGCCTGCGAAGCGCTGAGCGTGGATTACGACTGCTCCCCGGAAATCACCGCCATGATCGGCGCGGCCGCCGCCGTCGCCATCTCCGACGTGCCCTTCAACGGCCCCATCGCCGGTATCGTGCTGGGCTGGGACGGCGAAAAGTATCTCTTCAACCCCACGCAGGAAGAGCGCAAAACCACCAACCGCATGATCACCACCATCGCCGCCACCCACAAGAAGATCGTCATGATCGAGTCCGAAGCCGATCAGGTACCGGACGACGTGATGTACGAGGGCATTGTCCAGGCCCACGCGCATGTGCAGCCCGTCCTGGACCTCATCGACCGGATGGTCGCCGAGATCGGCAAGCCCAAGTTCGAGTACGAGCACGCCTCCTTCGATCAGGCGCTGTTCGATCTGCTGTGCGCCAACGACATGGAAGCCATGGAGCACTGCATGGATACGGATGATAAGAACGTCCGCGAGACCCGCGTGAACGAGTGGATCGCCAAGGTGCAGGAGAAGTATCTGGCGGAGCATCCCGACATGATGAACTTCATGGAGGAGATCCTCTACAAGATGCAGAAGAAGATCGTCAAGAAGTGGCTGCTGGAAGGCCACCGCGTGGACGGCCGCAAGATGAACGAAATCCGTCCTCTGGGCGCCGAGGTCCACCTGATCCCCCAGGTCCACGGCTCCGCCCTGTTCACCCGCGGCCAGACCCAGGCGCTGTCCATCGCCACTCTGTCCACCCTCTCCGACGCCCAGAAGATCGACACCATCTGGGAAGAGGAATCCAAGCGCTTCATGCACCACTACAATATGCCGCCCTACTCCACCGGCGACGCCAGAGCCGCCCGCTCCACCGGCCGCCGCGAGTACGGCCACGGCGCGCTGGTGGAAAAGGCGCTGCAGTGCGTCATCCCACCCGTTGAGGAGTTCCCCTACTCCATCCGCGTGGTCTCGGAGATTCTCTCCTCCAACGGTTCCACCTCCCAGGCTTCCATCTGCGGCACCACCATGGCGCTGATGGACGCGGGCGTGCCCATCAAGGCCCCCGTGGCCGGCATCTCCTGCGGCCTGATTCAGGACGGCGACGATTTCACCACCTTCATCGACATCCAGGGCGTGGAAGATTTCCACGGCGAGATGGACTTCAAGGTGGCCGGCACCAGGGACGGCATCACCGCCATCCAGATGGACCTGAAGAACGACGGCCTGAAGCACGAGATCATCAAGAGCGCCTTCGAGATGACCCGGGAAGCCCGCATCGAGATTCTGGACAAGGTCATGCTGCCCGCCATCGCCGAGCCCCGCAAGGAGCTGGCCGCCTCCGCCCCCAAGATGATCCAGATGAAGATCAACCCCGACAAGATCCGCGAGGTCATCGGCTCCGGCGGCAAGGTCATCCAGAAGATCACCGCCGAAACCGGCTGCAAGATCGACATCGACGACGACGGCACCATTTATATCGCGTCCAGGGATATCGAGGCCTGCCGCACCGCCCGCACCACCATCGAGAACATCGTGTTCGAGCCGGAGGTGGGCACCCTGTATTACGGCAAGGTCTCCAACATCCGCTCCGACTTCGGCGCGTGGGTGGAGCTGGCCCCGGGCAAGGACGGCCTGGTAAAGATCAAGGATTTGGAGTTCACGCGCACCGAGAAGGTCGAGGACGTGCTCCATGTGGGCGACATGACCTGGGTCAAGGTCATGAACATCGGCCCCCGCGGCATCGACCTGAGCCGCAAGGACGCGCTGAAGGATCGCGGCGAAGACTAAGCCTCCCAACAACATCAAAACGCGGGGCGAATCGCCCCGCGTTTCTCGCGCTCTCGCCGATGGCCCGGGACGGGCGAGCCCGTCCCCCGTCCCATGGTCTCCCTTGTCAAAGGGCAGTGCCCCGCAGGGGCGGCGGGATTCCGCCCCCCCGTCCCCGCATTTGACAACAGTCCCAGATTATGCTACATTTATTTTTATCGGAAAACATGACTTTGCGCGGCAGCCGGCCGCGCGGCGACATAGGAGTGTGACATCCTTTATGGATGACGGCAGTCGATTGCCCTGGCTTATCGTAATTTTATTGCTGTTCGGCGCCATGTATTTTGCCATGGCGGAGACGGCCTTTGCTTCGGTGTCCCGGGTCAAACTCAAAACCGACGCGGACCGCGGCGATCTGCGGGCCAAGCGCGCCCTTTTTATTTCGGACAATTTTGATCGCGCCATCACCACCATCCTCATCTGCACCAACATCATCCACATCGCGGCGGCGTCCATCGTCACCGTGCAGGTGACGCGGCGGTGGGGTCTGGGCGCGGTGACGCTTTCCACGGCCATCACCACGGTGGTCGTCTTTTTCGTGGGCGAGATGCTGCCCAAGAGCATTGCCCGCAAGTACAGCGAGCGCATCAGTCTGGCCACGGCCAACGCGCTGCACTTTTTTATGCTGATCCTCAAGCCCGTCTCCGCCCTGCTGACAGCCATCGGCTCCGCCGCCGCCAGGCTCACGCGCGGCGACCCGGAGGCCTCCGTCACGGAGGACGAGCTGTACGATATCATCGAGGGCATGACCGAGGAGGGCTCGCTGGACGAGCAGCAGGGCGACCTGATCTCCTCCGCCCTCCAGTTCGGGGACGTGACGGTGGAGAGCATCCTCACCAGCCGGGTGGACCTGGCCGCCATCGACGTGGCCATGTCCCACGCGGACATCCTGACGTTCATCAAGGAGCAGCGGCACAGCCGCCTGCCCGTGTACGAGGGCAGCATCGACAACATCATCGGCATTCTGCAGATCCGCACCTACATCAAGGCCTATCTCCACTCCGGCGGGGATCTGGACATCCGCCCCCTGCTGGACGAGGCTTATTTTGTCCACCAGTCCACCAATATCGACGAGCTTCTGCCCGTCATGTCCAGGCGCAAGCTGAACATGGCGGTGGTCACGGACAACTACGGCGGCACACTGGGCGTGGTCACCGTGGAGGACATTCTGGAAGAGCTGGTGGGCGAGATCTGGGACGAGGACGATACCGTGCAGGAACCCATTGTCCCCCTGAGCGACGACGAATTTGAGGTCGATTCCCGGGAGACCGTGGGCGACGTGTTCGACGCGCTGGGCGTGGAATACGACGAGGAGGACGACGAGGAGCTGGTCAACAAGCTCATGGGCGAACTGTGCTACGAGCAGTTTTCCGCCATCCCCGCCGAGGGCGACCAATTCGACTACCGCGGCCTGCGGATCACCGTGGCCGCCATGCAGCACAACCGCATCCTCCGGCTGCGCGTGCGCATCCTCCCGCCCGACCGGGACGAACCGGAAGGAGGCGAGGCGGAATGATTTCATCCTACATCATCGCCATCGTGGCGTGCCTCTTGTTCTCGGCCTTCTTCTCCGCTTCGGAGATGGCCTATTCCTCCTGCAACCGGGTGCGCCTTGAAAACGCCCGGGATGACGGCGACAAGCGCGCCGCCGTGGCGGTGCGCATCACCGAAAAATATGACGACGCCCTGTCCGCCATCCTCATCGGCAACAATCTGGTGAATATCGCGGCGTCCTCGCTGGGCTCCGTGGCGGTCATCCTCCTTACCGCCAGCGCCGGCTACGCGTGGCTGTCCACCCTCATCATCACCGTGGCGGTGATCCTTTTCGGCGAGACGGTACCCAAGATCGCCGCCAAGAAGAACGCCAACCGCTACGCCCTGATCAACGCCTACGTCATCCGCTTTCTCATGGTCGTGCTCAAGCCCGTCACCTGGCTCATCGTGGGCCTTGTGAACCTGATGACCCGGGGCCTCAAGGGCGAGAGCGAGGACGACGGGGACGACGGCGCCGCCGTGGAGGAGCTGCAGTCCATCATCGACACCGCCGAGGACGAATCCGTGCTGGACGAAGACCAGTCCGAGCTGGTGAAAGCCGCCATCGACTTTTCCGACGTCTCCGCCTACGAGGTCATGACCGCCCGTGTGGACATGACCGCGCTGGATGCCGACGACGATTGGGACGAGATTCTCAAGACCATCGACGCCTCGCCCTACTCCCGCCTGCCGGTTTATCAGAACAGCGTGGACAACATCATCGGCGTGCTGTATCTCAATCACTTCCTCAAGGCGCTGGTGGACCGGGATAAGGTGGATATCAAAACGCTGCTGATGCAGCCCTGCTATGTGTACAAGACCATGAAGCTGCCCGCGGTGCTCACCGAGCTGCGCAAGGCGCAGCAGCATCTGGCCATCGTCACGGACGAATATGGCGGCACGCTGGGCGTGGTGTCCATGGAGGACGTGCTGGAGCAGATCGTGGGCGACATCTGGGACGAGACCGACACCGTAGAGCCCGACATCATCGAGCAGGCCGAGGGCGTGTGGGAGCTGGACGGCGACATGTCCATCTCCGATTTTCTGGAGCTCATGGGCTGGGACGAGGATTCCTTCGACTGCGAGAGCGAGACCGTGGGCGGCTGGACCATCGAGATGTTCGAAGGCTTCCCCAAGTCCGGCGACCAGTTTGAATACGCCAACATCACCGTGACCGTTCTGGAGACCGACGGCCGCCGGGTCGGCAGGGTACTGGTGCGCCAGAACCCCAAGCCCGATCTTGAAGCCTGAGTTTTCCTTTTTCCATCCGCATCGGGAGGTGCTTTTTATGGACATCAGCGGCTATTTTCCCTTCTGGGACAAGCTCACCGAGCGCCAGCGGCAGACCCTCTCCGCCGCGGCCGCGCCCCACTTTTTCAAAAAAGGCGCGCTGCTGCATCAGGGCGCGGGGGACTGCACGGGGCTTATCCTGGTGCTCTCCGGCCAGCTGCGGGTCTACACTGTTTCGGCCGAGGGCAAGGAGCTGACACTGTACCGCCTGTTTGAGCGGGATCTGTGCCTGTTTTCCGCCTCCTGCATCCTGCGGGGCGTGGAATTTGAGGTCGTGGTTTCCGCCGCCGCCGATACGGAGACGCTGGTCATCCCCACGGATGTCTACCAAACGCTCATGGAGGAATCCGCCCCGGTGGCGAATTTCACCAGCGAGCTCACCGCCACCCACTTCTCGGACGTGATGTGGCTGATGGATCAGATTCTCAGCAAGCGGCTGGATTCGCGCCTGGCGGCCTTTCTGGTGGAGCAGCGGGCGCTGGCGGGGTCGGACACCCTGTCCGTCACCCACGAGCAGATCGCGGGCGAGCTGGGCAGCCTGCGGGAGGTCGTGACCCGGATGCTGAGCTATTTTCAGACCGAGGAGCTGGTCCGGCTTGGCCGGGGCACCATCACCCTGCTGGACGTGCCGCGCCTGTCGGCGCTGGCTGGCCCCAGCCTGCGATAAAAAACAATGTAACATTGCTACAGTAGAAACAGACGTTTTGGGTTATCCTAGGTTTATAAAACTTGGGGCATTCTCGAAACGTCCATTTTTATAGGGGAGGTCAACTATGAAAACTGTCATTATCGGCGGCGTGGCCGGCGGTGCCAGCTGCGCGGCCAGACTGCGGCGGCTGGATGAAAACGCCCAGATCGTGGTGCTGGAGCGGGGCGAATACATCTCCTTCGCCAACTGCGGTCTGCCCTATCACATCGGCGGGACCATCAAGGCCCGGGAGAGCCTGATCCTGCAGACACCCGCCGCCATGAAGACGAAATATGCCATCGACGTGCGCATCCAAAGCGAGGTCACGGCCATCGACCGGGCGAAGAAAACCGTCACCGTGCGCAACACCGCCTCCGGCGAGACCTACGAGGAGGCCTACGACAAGCTGGTGCTCTCCACCGGCTCCTCTCCCGTCCGGCCCGATCTGCCGGGGGTGGATTCCCCCCGCGTTTTCCAGCTGTGGACGATCCCCGACATGGACGCCGTTCTGGCCGCCGTGAAAGGGCAAAACGCCAGGCGCGCCGCCGTGGTGGGGGGCGGCTTCATCGGGCTGGAGACGGCGGAAAACCTCTCCGCGCTGGGGCTGGACGTGACCATTATCCAGCGGCCCGATCAGGTCATGCCCCCGCTGGACTTTGAAATGGCCCAGCTGCTGCATCAAAATCTGGCCGAAAACGGCGTGACGCTGCATCTGGGCGAGGGCGTCACCGGCTTTGAGGACACCGGGACCGGCGTGCGGGTGCTGCTGCGCAGCGGCGGCGCCGTGGAAGCCGACGTGGTCATCCTCTCCATCGGCGTCACGCCCAACGGCGCGCTGGCCGGGGCCGCCGGTCTCGCGCTGAACGCCAAGGGCGGCGTCGTGGTGGATTCCCATCTGCGCACCGCCGACCCGGATATCTACGCCGTGGGCGACGCGGCCGAGATCGAGGGCTTCGTGTTCAAGGACCGCAAGCTGGTGCCGCTGGCGGGCCCGGCCAACAAGCAGGGCCGCATCGCGGCGGACAACATCGCCGGCCTCGACAGCGAATATCAGGGCACCCAGGGCTCCTCCGTGGCCAAGGTCTACGATCTCACGGCGGCCTCCACCGGTGAAAACGAAAAATCCCTGCAAAAGCGCGGCCTCGTCCGGGGCCGGGACTACGAATCCGTCCTCGTCACCCAGAATTCCCACGCGGGCTACTACCCCGGCGCCGTACCCCTGACGCTGAAGCTGCTGTTCTCCATGGACGGCAAGAAGCTCTATGGCGCGCAGGCCGTGGGCCGGGACGGCGCGGATAAGCGCATCGACACCCTGGGCGTGGCGCTGCGGCTGGGCGGCGGCGTTGACGATCTCAAGAATCTGGAGCTGGCCTACGCGCCGCCCTACTCCTCCGCCAAGGACCCCGTGAATATGCTGGGCTTCACCGCCGACAACCTGCTGCGGGGTCTCGTCCGCTTCGCCCCCTGGGACGTGAAGGCCGGCGGGGACACCGTCTTTCTGGATGTCCGCGAGGCCGCGGAGCTGCTGGCCCTCGCGGTGCCGGGCGCGGTGCACATCCCGCTGGGGCAGGTACGGGAGCGGCTGGGCGAGCTGGATAAGAGCAAAACCGTCGTGGTGTTCTGCGCCATCGGCGTGCGGGCCTACAACGCCGCCCGGATTCTGATGCAAAACGGCTTTGAAAAGGTGCTGGTCTATCCCGGCGGCAGCAAGTTCTATCAATCCGTTCATTATAAGGAGTATCTGATGGAAAACGAAAAAACGCCCGCGGCCCCCGCCGCGCCGGCCTCCCCTGCCCCGGCCAGGACCGTCCGGCTGGACTGCAGCGGCCTGCAATGCCCCGGCCCCATCATGAAGGTGTTCGAGACCATGAACACCATGGCCGACGGCGAGGAGCTGGAGGTGGCCGCCTCCGACCCCGGTTTCACCCGGGATGTGGAAGCCTGGTGCCGCCGCACGGGCAACACGCTGGTTTCCAGAGGCCGCAGCGGCAGCGACTACACCGCGCTGCTGCGCAAGGGCGGGGCCAATGCGTGCGTGGTGCATGACACGCCCCAGGGCAAGACCATCATCGTCTTTTCCGGCGATCTCGACAAGGTGCTGGCCTCCTTTATCATCGCCAACGGCGCGGCGGCCATGGGCCGGCCCGTGACCATGTTCTTCACCTTCTGGGGTCTCACCGCCCTGCGCAAGGCCGAAAAGCAGGACGTGAAAAAGACGCCCATAGAGGCCATGTTCGGCAGGATGCTGCCCCGGGGCACCGACCGTCTGAAGCTGTCCCGCATGAACATGGGCGGCATGGGCACCGAGATGATGAAGCGCATCATGAACGACAAGAACGTCGATTCTCTGGAGGACCTGATGAAAAAGGCCATGGCCAACGGCGTCAAGCTCATGGCCTGCACCATGAGCATGGACGTGATGGGCATCCGCCCCGAGGAGCTGATCGACGGCGTGGAGCTGGCGGGCGTGGGCACCTACCTCGGCGACGCCGAGGAATCCAACGTGAATCTCTTCATTTGACAACCATCCTCTCTTTTATGACACGAAGCCGCGCAGGACCAAAAAAATCCTGCGCGGCTTTGTCGCTTGTTGCGCCATGTTCACTGGCGGTTCTGTTGTTCCCTGTCTCTTTTTTGAAACACCTTTTGAATACAAATCATTATTATTAAGATCAATACGGTCAATAGCACGCTTTGTGTTTCGTCATGTACCCAATCATAGCCAAATAACAGGGGAGGCCAGCCGATCAGCTCCTGATACGGATAGGTGCAAGCCGCTAAAAAGCATAATATGCCGGAAACAGACGCGAGCCTGTCCCTTTGCTTTTCATCAGAAATCCCCAGATTTTGAACCAGTTTTGAGTCGCCTTTCAGAATAAGGGCGTCAAGACCTAAAAACAAAACCACAAGGGTGCTAATAACAGAATACAATTTCACGGTTTCTCCTTCATTCGACATGCCTTTGCTTTGAAAGGGTATCGCCTTCTGTAAATGTTTACTTGTAATAGTCAGACGATTCGGTTGATCTCGTATTGCATGCGCCTCCATCACGGCATTCCACTGAAAGAAAGCGGGCAAGAATCCTTCGTCCAAACCTTCAGGAATCAAACGAAGTGCTGTCTGAATCAGAAAATTGAATGCTTATGTAGGGGTAGCCGTCAACCCTCTTTGTGATCGAATAGCTTTTCACCTTGTCTTTCAGACTGATTTCAACATCCGTTTTGCTGCCTTTCCGCGTTATTTCATAGGACGAAATATAGTAATGGTCGTCGGTTCTATTCAGAATCTCCGTCTTAAGTTCATCACTCCGCTGATCGGTATCGATTTCCAGCGTGAGCTTGTTGGTTTTGGAATCGTAGTCTGTCTTTATCGGCGGAATATCCACGAAGTCGGCGTAGAATTCCGTCTCCTGCTCTTTGTCCGGCAGAAACATCATTTCAAGGCCGGAAAACGTCTTATTCATTTTTGAAAGAACGCTGTCTTTTTTGCTTCCGCCCTGAACGGATCTGTCCAGGGCAAAGTACTCCTCTTCATCCTCCGCATAAAAATCGTCCTGCGTATTGCTGCCGATTCTGAAGCATTTGATGACATAGGGAAAGGAAACGGCCGAGCTCTCACTGTCCTTGCCTGTCGCTTCAAAAATAAAGTAATTTGCGTTTACGGCTCGTTTCAGCACAACATACGCCGGCATCGTCGGCAGGTTATCCGACGCTCCCGTTTTCAGATTATACAAATCGAACCGGTTCGCGGAACCCTCGGCCTGAGACTCCACGAGTACAGAATCCTCATCGATATCTGTAATCTTTAAAATTTTAGAATCTGAATACTTCTTCCTGATGTCGTCTCTTGTGAGCGGGCCTGCCGCCGGGGCCGCGATCGCGGACGGCGACGGTGCCGCCGTCTCAGCGGCGGGGTTCTGAACCGGCGCGGCGCAGGCGGAGAGAAATCCTATAAAAACCAGCAGCAGCGGATATAGTTGAAGCTTTTTCATGTGATCCTCCCGGTTTGTTCCTTCAATCAATCTGCAAAAAGGGCCTATCCCCATCGGCCCGTATTCCTCCACATATTACCAGACATTGCGCGGCTTTTCAAGAGAAACACGGGATGTCTCCTAAGTCTGTTTTTGCCCCTGCCCTGTCCGGTACGGTAAAATCATTCTCCCTATATGCCATATTCCCCGGGGGAGCGCTCACCGGGCACAGCACTCAGAAAAACAGCCTGCACGAAATTGAAGCCTCGATTTCGTGCAGGCTGTTTCTAGTCGATTTACACACTGTCAGGGGTCGAACGGCAGTTCCAGACGGCCCTCCCGCGTGAGGGTGAAGGCGCGGTCATACCCCGCCGCCCGGGCAAGCTCGATGGCCTCCGCATAGCCGAAGACGACGGTGTCCGCGCTGTGGCTGTCCGAGGTGATGATAAGCTCGCCGCCCAAACCGCGCCACTCCTTCAAAAGGAACAGGGCCGGATAGGGCGTTTCCCTGTAGCCCCGAGAGATGGCGCCGGTGTTGATTTCCAGCAGCGTTTTCCCCGGATGCGCCGCGTGCAGGGCGGCCAGCGCCGCCTTCTTATAGCGGGGGTCCGCCTCGTCGAGGAAAGCGCCGCCGGAATTGAATTTTGTAATGAGGTCGATGTGGCCGAGGATGTCCGGCCCGCTCTCCGCCATGGCCGCCACGGCTTCGTAATAGGCGTCAACCAGGGCGGCCATGTCCCCGCGGAAAACCCCGTCCCGGCAGGCGGCCAGATATTCGGGCTTCCAGTCCAGGGCGAGATACCGGCCGGTGTCCCCGTCCACGAGATAGTGGACGCTGCCGATCCAGTAATCGAGGCCCGCCGGCCGCTCTCCGGCGGATACGCTGTCCCATTCGATGCCGAATAGGACCTCCATACGCCCTTCGTATTCCGCCCGCAGGCGGCGCAGCTCGGCAAAGTAGCCCGAAAGGTCGGCCGGCAGGGCGGAATCCGTGTCCGTCCCCTCGGGGGTGAGACTGTGGCCGGTGGCGCCGAAAAATTTCACGCCCGCGGCAAAGGCCGCCGCCGCCATTTGGGCGAGGGTGCTTTTCCCGTCGCAGAGGGTCGAATGGGTGTGGAGGCTTGAAGCATAAGGCGTCATTGCAGCCGCTCCTGTTTGACCTTGCGGTCGACCACGCGGCGCTTTTCCAGCTCCCGCGTCACATCCTCCACCGATATGTCCAGCTGCACCATCAGCACCATTACGTGGTAGACGAGGTCGGCGATCTCGAACACAGTCTCCGCCCGGTCGCCCTTGCATCCGGCCACGAGGACCTCGGTACTCTCCTCGCCCACCTTTTTTAAAATCTTGTCCACGCCCTTTTCAAAGAGGTAGCTGGTATAGCTGCCCTCCTTGGGCTCCATCCGGCGGCCCCTGATCAGCTCGTACAAGCCCTCGTAGCTGAACTGTCTCAGCTCATCCGAGAGGTACAGGCCGTTAAAAAAGCAGCTCTCCGCCCCGGTGTGGCAGGCGGGGCCGTCCTTCACGACCTCCACCAGCAGCGCGTCCCCGTCGCAGTCGGCGGTGACGGACACCACGTGCTGCCGGTTGCCGGAGGTCTCGCCCTTGCGCCACAGCTCGCCTCGGCTGCGGCTCCAGAAGCAGGTCGTCCGCTCGTCGATGGTGACGGCGAGGCTCTCCCGGTTCATATAGGCCAGCATCAGCACTTTTTTGGAGTAGTGGTCCTGCACAATGGCCGGGATGAGGCCCTTCTCGTCAAATTTCAGTTCCATCCTCAAATCCTCATTTCCACGCCCAGCGCGCGCAGATATCGTTTCAGTGCCCGGATATCGACCTTCTTTGTGTGGAAGATGGACGCAGCCAGGCCCGCGTCGATGCCGGGGCGGGCAAACAGGGCCGCGAAATCCTCCCTCTTTCCCGCGCCGCCGCTGGCGATGACGGGCACGCTGACCCGGGCGGCCAGCGCGTCCAGCATTTCAAGGTCAAAGCCGTCTTTCACGCCGTCGGTGTCGATGGAATTCAGCACGATCTCCCCCGCCCCGGCGGCAGCGCCGCGCTCCGCCCAATCCATGGCGTCGATGCCGGTGTCCTCCCGGCCGCCCTTGGCGAACAGGCGGAAGGCTCCGCCCACGCGCCTCACGTCCAGGGACAGCACCACGCACTGGTCGCCGTATTTCTTGGCCGCCGCGCCGATCAGGGACGGGTCGCGGATGGCCCCGGAGTTGACGCTCACCTTGTCCGCCCCGCATTTCAGCACCCGGTCGAAATCGTCAAGGCTCGCGATGCCGCCGCCCACGGTGAGTGGGATGAAAATTTCCGACGCCACCCGGCGCAGGATATCCGTGAACAGCGCCCTTCCCTCGAAGGAGGCGGTGATGTCGTAAAACACCAGCTCGTCCGCGCCGGAGGCGTTATAAAACCGGGCCAGCTCCACCGGGTCCGCCATGTCGCGCAGGCCCTCAAAGTTGGTGCCCTTCACCACCCTGCCGTCCTTCACGTCCAGGCAGGGAATGATTCGTTTTGCCAGCATGGTCACGCCTCCTCTGCCGCCGCCATCGCCTCGGCAAGATCGATGCGCCCGGTATAGAGCGCCTTGCCCAGAATGGCGGCGGCGACGCCGATTTCTTTGAGTTCCCTCAGCTCGGGAACCGAGCTGATCCCGCCGCTGGCGGTGACGGCGAGGTTTTCCAGCTTCACAAGCTCCCGGTAAATCTCCAGATTCGCGCCTTTTTCCGCGCCGTCCCTTGAGATATCCGTGTAGATGACGGTTTTGACCCCGGCGTCCCGCAGGCGGCGGCAGAACCCGACGCCGTCGAAGTTTGAATCCTCCGTCCAGCCGGAGACGGAGACGAACCCATTGCGGGCGTCCACGCCCACGGCGAGCTTTTCGCCGTACTTCGCCGCCATGCGCGCGGTGAACCCAAAATCCCGGACGGCCGCTGTGCCGAGGATGACGCGGCCCGCGCCGAGCCCGAGATACCTTTGTATCCGCTCCTCGTCCCGGATGCCGCCGCCGACCTCCACAAAAAGGCCCGGCAGGGCGCACAGCGCCCGGACGGATTCAAAGTTGTCCGTGCCGCCGCTTTTCGCGCCGTCAAGATCCACGACGTGCAGATTTCGGGCCCCGGCGCGGCGGAAGCCCTCCGCCGCGGCGGCGGGGTCGCCGCCGTAGACGGTCATTTTATCATAGTCGCCCTGAAAAAGCCGCACGACTTTGCCGCCGCTGAGGTCGATGGCCGGAAAAATTTTCATCCCAGCTCACCGAACGCTTTCAGCAGCCGCAGTCCCGTGTCCCCGGATTTTTCCGGGTGGAACTGGGTGCCCCAGACGTTTCCCCGGCGCACCGCGCCCGTGACCGCCACGTTCCCATAGTCCGACACGGCGAGGGTCGATTCCCCGCAGCTTTTCGCATAGAAGCTGTGGACATAGTAGACGTACTCCCCGCTTTCAATATACTTGAAAAGCGGGTCTTCCCGGAGGATCGTCAGGCCGTTCCAGCCCATGTGCGGCACCTTCAGCGTTTTGTCCGAAAGGTCGTCCCTCAGATCGGCGACCTCGCCGGGGATGAGACCCAGGCCCGGGTGCTCGCCGTATTCAAAGCTCCTGTCAAAGAGAAGCTGCATGCCGAGGCAGATGCCCAGCAGCGGCTTTTTTTTGCTCTCGGCCAGCAGCACCGGCACAAGGCCCGTGTCGTCCAGCTTCTTTTTCGCGTCGGCAAAAGCCCCCACCCCCGGCAGGATGATCCGGTCCGCCCGGACGAGGTCTTCCTGGCTTTTCGTGACCTCGGCCTCCAGACCCAGGGCCCGGAGGCTGGAGGACAGGGAAAAGAGGTTCCCCACGCCGTAGTCGACGATCGCGATCATAGCAGCGTCCCCTTGGTGCTGGGCACCGCCCCCGCCCGGCGCGGGTCGATGGCCGCGGCCTCCCGCAGCGCCCGGCCCATGCCCTTGAACACGGCCTCCAGAATGTGGTGGGTATTCTCGCCGGCAAGCTCCCGGAGATGGACGGCGGAGGGGCAGCTTCGCACGAAGCCCCACCAGAATTCCTTCGCCAGCTCCGTGTCGAAATCGCCGACCCGCGCCGCGGGCAGCGGCACGTCCCAGCCCAGGTACGCCCGGCCCGAGAGGTCCACGGCGCAGAGCACCAGCGCCTCGTCCATGGGCAGGATGACGCTGCCGTAACGGTTCACGCCCTTTTTCTCCCCCAGCGCGCCGGCGAAAGCCGCCCCCAGCGCGATTCCGGTGTCCTCGACAGTGTGGTGATAGTCCACGTCCGTGTCGCCGGAAGCGCGCACCGTGAGGTCGAAGCCGCCGTGGACGGCGAACAGGGTCAGCATGTGGTTGAGAAAGCCGCAGCCGGTCTCGATAGTGCCTTTGCCCGCGCCGTCGAGGTTCAGGGAAAGGCCGATCTTTGTCTCCTTCGTCTCGCGGTTCAGTTCGGAAGTTCTCATGCCAGATCCCCCTCCAGAATGTTTCTGATCTCGCGCAAAAGGCCGCGCATCTGCTCCATGGAACCGATGGTGATGCGGCAGTAGTCCGAAATGCGCGGCGCGTCGAAATGGCGCACCAGGACGCCCCGGGCCTTGAGCATTTTATACAGCGCCCCGCCGGAGACGGCCCCGCTGCGGGCGAACACGAAGTTTGCCGCGGAGGGCAGCACGGTGAAGCCCAGCTTTTCAAGCGCCTCCACGGTAAACGCCCGGTTTTCCAGAATGAGCGCGCGGCAGCGCCCAAAATATTCCGCGTCCTCCATGGCCGCCGTGCCGGCGACGATGGACAGGCGGTTGAGGTTGTAGGGGTTAAAGCTGAATTTGACCCGGTTCATATCCCCGATCAGCTCCCGGCTGCCGATGGCAAAGCCGATGCGCCCGCCGGCCAGCGACCGGCTCTTGGAAAAGGTCTGCATCACAAGAAGGTTCCCGTATTTCTTAATGAGCGGCGCGCAGCTCTCCCCGCCGAAATCCACATAAGCCTCGTCCACGACCACCGCCCGGTCGGGGTCCGCCGCGAGAAGCCGCTCAATTTCGGATACCGGCAGCGCCATGCCCGTGGGGGCGTTGGGGTTGGCGATAAAAACCGTCCCCTTTTTGCCAATATAGTCGTCCACGCACAGGGAAAAATCCTCCCGCAGGGGGACGACGGCGGCTTCAAGACCGTAAAACGCGGCCCAGACCTTGTAAAAACCATAGGTGATATCCGCGTAGACGGCGGGGACACCCGTGCCGCAGAAGGCGCGGAACGCGAAGCTCAGCAGCTCATCCGAACCGTTTCCCGCGATGACATTTTCAGGGTCTACGCCGTACTGCTCCGCGATGGCGGCGCAGAGGGCCGCGCAGGCGGGGTCGGAATAGAGATTGAGCTTTCCCACCTCCGCCGCCGACACGGCCTCGATCACCCGGGGCGAGGGCGGAAAGGGGCTTTCATTGGTGTTCAGCTTCACATACTGCCGGTTCTGGGGCTGCTCGCCGGGGACATAGGGCGTCAGCCCGGCGGTCTCGGGGGACAAAAAGCGGCTCATGGCATTGGCCTCGATTCAGTCTTTCTCGGATCTTATCAGCACGCTGCGCGCGTGTCCGTGCAGGCCCTCCCGGTCGGCAAAGTCCGCGATGCGCGGGGCCGCCGCCGCGAGGGCTTCCCTGGAATAATAGAGGAAGCTGGACTTCTTCACGAAATCGTCCACGGACAGGGGGCTGGAAAACCGGGCGGTGCCGCCGGTGGGCAGGGTGTGGTTCGGCCCCGCGAAATAATCGCCCAGCGCCTCGGGCACGTTCCGGCCCAGGAAGATGCTGCCCGCGTTTTTGATTTTGCCCAGCAGGGCGAAGGGGTCGTCCACGCACAGCTCGATGTGCTCCGGCGCGATGCGGTTCGCGGCCTCCACGGCCTTGTCGAGGTCGTCCGTGAGGATGATCTTGCCCGTGGTCTCGATGCTCTCCCGGGCGATGGCCTCCCGGGGCAGGACGGAGAGCTGCGTCTCCAGCTCCCGCTGCACGGCAGCGGCGAGCTCCCGGCTGTCCGTGACCAGCACCGCCGTGGCCCGCCTGTCGTGCTCCGCCTGGGAGAGCATATCTGCCGCGACATAGCGGGGGTCGCACTTGCCGTCGGCCAGCACGAGGATCTCGCTGGGCCCCGCGATCATGTCGATGGACACCAGCCCGAACACCTTGCGTTTGGCCACGGCGACAAAAATGTTGCCGGGGCCAACGATCTTATCCACGGGAGGAATGCTCTCCGTGCCGTAGGCGAGGGCGCCGATGGCCTGCGCGCCGCCGCTCTTGAAAATGCGGGTCACGCCCGCGATCTTCGCCGCCGCGAGAAGGTCCGGGGCGAGGCTGCCGTCTTTTCTCGGCGGGGTGACCATGACGATCTCCGAAACGCCGGCGATCTTGGCGGGAATGACGTCCATGAGCACGGTGGAGAGATAGCTTGCCGTGCCGCCGGGGACGTACACGCCCGCCTTTTCGATGGGGGTATAGCGCTGGCCCATGAGCACGCCGTCCGCGCGGGTCAGGGCAAAGTCGTTGTGCACCTGTTTGTGGTGGAATTCGCGGATGTTTGCCGCGGCCATCTCCAGCGTCCGGATGAACTCCGGGTCGGCGGCGGCATAGCCGGCCTCGATCTCCTCCGGGGCGACCTCAAGGGAATCCAGCGCCGCGCCGTCGAACTTCTCGGCGTATTTCCTCAATGCGGCGTCGCCGTTCTCCCGCACGTCCGCCAGAATGCCGGCGACGATTTCGTCCACCTCGGTCTCGGTCTGGATGGCGCGGTTGAGGATTTCTTCGGGGCGCACCTTGGAAAATTCAAGAATTCTGATCATCGTCTTTACCCTCCCCCAGCTTTTTGGTCAGCGCGTCGATCTCTTTGCGTTTGAATTGGTAGGCGGCCTTGTTGGCCACCAGTCTCGCCGAGATGGGCATGATCTCCCGCAGGACGCGCAGGTCGTTTTCCCTCAGCGTCGCGCCGGTCTCCACGATATCCACGATCACGTCGGACAGGCCCAGGATGGGGGCCAGCTCGATGGAGCCGTTGAGCTTGATAATGTCGATGTCCCGGCCCTGCGCGGCATAGTAGCGCTTGGCGATGGCCACGAATTTCGTCGCCACCCGCAGGGACCGGCCGGGGTCGTCCTCAAAATCGGCCCGTCCGGCCACGCACATCCGGCAGCGGCCGAGGCCGGTGTCCAGCAGCTCGTACACGTCGGGGCTCTCCTCCGCCAGAATGTCCTTGCCCACGATGCCCACGTCCGCCGCGCCGTGTTCCACATAGATAGCCACGTCGCTGGGCTTCACCAGGAAGCAGCGGATGCCCGCCGCGGGATTTTCGATCACCAGCCTGCGGCTGTCGCCCAGCTCGCCGCAGCCGTAGCCCGCGCCGGTGAGCAGGGCGTGGGCCCGGTCGCCCAGCCGGCCCTTGGGCAGGGCCACGTTCAGCATCCCGCCCCCGTCTCCGGAGGCGTTCGCGGCGGTCTCCAGCCGCTCCAGCTCGTCGAGATAAAGCGCGAAGCCCACGGCCCGGGCCCCCGGCGTAAAGCGCGCCGCCAGCGGGTCGTAGCGCCCGCCCTTCAGCACCGCTCTCGGCAGCCCCACAAGATACCCCTGAAACACCAGCCCGTTATAATAGGCGATCTCGTTTACCAGCGACAGGTCGAGACTGAGCCTGGCCTCCGGCCGCGCCGCCGACACCGCCGCGCACACGGCGGAAAGCTCCGAAAGCGCGTCGCCCATGGCGGCGTTCAGCGCCACCGGCTCCGCCGCCGCGACGACCTGCCGCCACGGTCCGGACAGCCCCGTGAGGGAGCACAGCGCGTCCGCCCCCTGCCGGGAGAGCCCCGCCGCGTCGGCCTCCTTTTGCAGCTGCGGGGCGTTTTTCTCGCGGATGCACCGCAGCAGCGCTTCCCGCGCGCTCTCCGGCGCGCCCACGGCGGAGAGCAGCCCCGTGACGAAGCCCATGTGGCCCAGCGCCAGCACAAAATCGCTGCCGGTCTGCGCCAGAGAATCCGCCGCCAGCTCCACCGCCTGAATGGTGTCCCCGCCGCCCACCGCGCCGACGCACTCCAGCCCCATCTGGCTGATCTCGCGGAAGGTGTGGCTCTCCAGGCTGGGGCGGTAGACGCTTTCGGAATAGTAAAACCGCTTGCACTCCCCGGGGGCCGGCTGGGCGTCCTTGGCGATGGACAGGGTCACGTCCGGCTTCAGCGCCAGCAGCCGCCCGTCCAGGTCGGTGAAGGTGATGACCTGCTTGGAGGCGAGAAAGCGCTCGTTTTCCTGATACAGGCCGTATTCCTCGAACCGGCCCATGTGATATTTCCGATACCCCGCCTTTTCGTACAGTACCCGCAGCGCCAGCGCAGCGCGCTCCTGCGGCTTCAGCAGGTCGATGTCCAGTTCCATGGCGTCCTCCCCGACAGTTGTTCTGAGCGCAGTATACTTTATTTTGCTATCAAAGTAAAGCGCTAATTCGCTACCAAGATAAGTTTCGTCGCTTTTGCAAATTCCGCCACATGCCGTACCAAATCCCTTGTCAAAAATCACCGGGGGTCTTTTCTTGCATTTCCGGCCCGGATAGCGTATTCTGGACTTGTCCCCGCAGGGAGTGCGGAAGAAAAACCATCAAACAGGAGGACAGAAATGAAACTTTCCAAGAAGTTGTTCGCCGTACTGCTGGCGGTCGTTCTGGTGATCGCCTGCATGCCCGCCGCCTTCGCGCGGACGGAGTGTCCCGCGGCGGCTTTCACCGATGTGGATACGTCGCAGTATTATCACGCCGGCGTGGATTATATGCTCTCCAAGGGCTACATGACCGGCACGTCCGCCAAGACCTTCAGCCCGGGCGTAAAGCTCACCCGCGGCATGGTCCTCACCGCGCTGTACAGCATGGCAGGCAAGCCCGCCGCCCAGTACAAGGGCGCCTTCTCCGACGTCAGGGAGGGCGCGTATTACGCGCTGGCCGTGGAATGGGGCGCCGCCAACAAGATCGCCTCCGGCTATCCCGGCGGGACCTTCAAGCCCGATCAGAACGTCACCCGCGAGCAGCTGGCTACCTTCCTTTACAGCTTTGCCAAATTCTCCGGCGTAAACGTCAGCATCGGCGAGGACACCAACATTCTCAGCTATGACGACGCCCTCACCATCAGCGAATATGCCATTCCCGCCATTCAGTGGGCCTGCGGCGCGGACGTCCTTTCCGGCAGCAGCAACAGCCTGCTGCCCAGGGCCGACGCCACCCGCGCCCAGTTCGCCGTGATGGCCTACAGCTATTCCATGGTCGCCTCCGCCCCCGCGGTGAAGGAGGTCCAGGTCGCCTCCACCGCCCGGGAGGACGTGCAGATCCCCGCCTACGTCACGCTACCCGCCAATTATGACAGCGCCAGGACCTATCCCATGGTCATTTTCTGCCACGGCCACGGCGGCAACCATAACGAGGGTGGCGGCGGCGTCGATGTCATTACCAACGGCCTCGCCCGCGCGGGCATCATCGCGGTGACGCTGGATTACCCCGGCTGCGGCGCCAGCAAGGAGAGCTTTACCGAGAACACCATGACCAACATGAAGCACGACACGCTGGACGTGGTCAACTACGTCACCTCCGCCTATTCCGTGGCCAAGGGCAAGGTCGGCATCCTGGGCTACTCCATGGGCGGCCGCATCGCGCTGGAGCTGCTGGCTGAAAAATCCTACAGCTTCGCCGCCGTGGAATTCGTCGCCCCGGCCGAGGATACCGCCGATCTGAAGAACCTGTTTGGCGGCGCCTCCAATTGGACGACCCTGAAAGCCACCGCGAAGAGCAAGGGCTATGCCGATTTCACCACCGTCTACGGTCAGAAGCAGCAGCTGAGCTACCAGTGGTTTACCGATCTTGAAAAGTATTCCGACGGTCTGGCCGAGGCCGCCGCGAAGAACTACACCGGCAGGAGCATGGTGGTGTATGCGACGAACGACGAGGCCGTGTCGCCCTCCGTCTCCGCGGGCGTGGCCAAGGTCTTCGATTCCGCCGTGGTCAACACCTATGCCGACGGCCACAGCTACAGCTTCTACGGCAAGACCCCCTACACCGTGAACACGGTCAACGAGAGCTCCGTCAACTTTTTCAAGGATGAGCTGCTGGCCAAGGCCGCGGGCGTGTCCGGCTATGTCGCCGCCATCACCGGCGACGGCAGCCTCACCCTCACCATCCCCGCCTCCGCCCTCACCGCCGCCGGCGTCAAGACCGGCGACACCGTGAAGGCCACCATCGACGGTGTGGCGTTCAGCCTGCCGGTATACGCCACTGCTGCCAGCGCCGCCAAGGGCGCCGCATACCTCCTCATGGACAGCACCTCTCTCACCGTCTGCCTGCAGGGCGGAGCCTTTGCCGCCGCGAACAAGATCGCGGTGAAGAACGTCTCCGGCAGCGCCGTGCAGTGGTATTATACCGAAGCCAGCGACACGCCGCTCACCGTCACCCTCGCGAAATAAATTCATAAGGCCTTAGCGGAGGAAAACCAATCCTGGTTTTCCTCCGCTTCATCATGTCAAAGGACTCCCCTCGTCCTTTGCCCCCTTGCTAATGGGGGCTGACTGGGGGGCTTCGCTTTCGTCCTGCCTCCGCTTTTTTGTACGAACGGTCCGTACAAAAAGGATTGTTAAAAATTTAATTAGTCCTCTTTACAAACCGTAAAACTGCGATATAATACAATTGAACCGGGAGAAAGCCCCCCCATTGCGGGGAACTCCACACCGGGCGCGTCCAAAGGCGGACCGCCGCAGGAGTGCAGTAAATTCTCCGGTTTTATTCTCAGCGGCATTTGTTAATTTATTAACATTATTAGGAGGGCGACATCATGAAAAACGAAGATTTTTTGAAAGGTACCGGTATTCTGATGATTTTTGGCGGCGTCATCGCCATACTTACGGCTATCTCGATGCTGATACGGGCGGTGTCCCTTACGGCGGATATGCAGATGAGCATGCTCTGCGCCGCGGCGCTGCTGATGCTGGTGTGCGGTTTTGAAGCGCTGGTGGCGGGCTATGCCGCGGCCAGAAACAGCGCCGATCCCGATAACGCTTCCGACTGCATCGCCTGGGCGGTCATCGTGGCGCTGCTGGGCGTGGGCGGCGTCGCGCTGAACGCGGCGGCCACCGGGTCGGTCAATGTGGTGAACGCCGTATTCAGCGTGGTCATCCCCGCGCTTTACGGCATGGCCGCCTCGGCCGATCGCCGCGGCTCCGCAAAGCCCGCTTCTGTCCGGTAATCCTCTTTTCCTCATTCGAATATCCCTGCGGGGAATCGCCGCCTCTTTCGGGGCGGCGATTCCTTCTTTCGCTGCAGGTGGCAAACCGGGGAAAAGGTGTTATACTATAGTATCCACACTTTCGCGGAGGCTGCCATGAAAACCGGATTTTCCGCCGACGGCTATATCGTTGATCAGGACTGTTTTTCCGCCTATCCCTACCGCACCGTCACCTCCGACTGGAACGGCTGCGGCTGGATGGCGGCTTACGATCTGCGCCACGCGCTGGGGCAGACCGCGGATTTCGACGCCGTGCGCCGGGAGATGGACGGGATGTTTTTGCTGCGCGTCCCCGGCCCCACCACCATGGGTGTGATGCTGCGCTATCTGCGCCGCTGCGTGCCGGACCTCACGGTGGTCCTCGGCCGGGCGGCCGCGCTGTCCGCCGCGCCCCGGGCTAGGGCGGGCATCCTGCGCTACACGGAAAGCGGCGTGCCGCATTTCGTGGCCTTTGTCCGCCTTGCGGACGGGCGCTGCCGCTTTTTCAACGTGGCCGACGGGCTGGAGGACTATGTCTGCGGCATGGAGCAATTTCTCCTCACCCGCTGCACCCGCGGCACCGTAAAAGCCATGCTGGTCTTTTGAAGCCGAAGACGAATTTTTTTCGCCTTCGGTTTTTTCCTGTTGACGTTTGCCGGATTTCAGTGTATAGTAAAACAAATCTTTAAGAACGGTACAGGGATGCCGGCAAGATGGAAAGTGCATAACCGATGCGCGGGCTTCGGCCCGTTCGGGGCTTGTTGCAGTCTTGCGGTATCCGCGGGGCTTTTTTTATGCCCCTATGAGGAGGGTCGGGAATGCGCCAGCTTGCGGTGGGCACGGTGGATGGAAAGAAGAAAACGGTACTGGTATCGGACGGCCGCGTCCGTCTCGCCGACGGCTTTTCCGCCGAAGAATCGAATTATTGCCTTTTTCCCGGTTTCGCGGATGTGCATGTTCATCTGCGGGAGCCGGGATTTTCTTATAAGGAGACCATCCGCGCGGGCACCCGCGCCGCGGCCCGGGGCGGGGTCACGGCGGTGTGTACCATGCCGAACCTCGACCCCGTGCCGGACACGGCGGAGCACCTCGGGATGCAGACGGACATCATCCGGCGGGACGCCGCCGTCCGGGTGTACCCCTACGGCGCCATCACCCTGGGCGAACGGGGCGAGGCTCTGTCCGACATGGACGCTCTCGCGCCGCTGGTGTGCGCCTTCTCGGACGACGGCCGCGGCGTCATGGACGACGGGCTGATGCGCGCGGCCATGGTGAAGGCCAAATCGCTGGGAAAGCTCGTCGCCGCCCACTGCGAGGACACGCGGTACGGGGGCGCGGAGCGCGAGTGGCGGCAAATCCAGCGCGATCTCCGGCTTGTTTCTGGAACCGGCTGCGCCTACCACGCGTGCCATGTCTCCTGCCGGGAGAGCGTGGCGCTGATCCGAAAGGCCAAGGCCGCGGGGCTGGACGTCTCCTGCGAGACCGCCCCCCACTATCTTGTCCTGAACGACGGGATGCTCGCGGACGACGGCCGCTTTAAAATGAACCCGCCCATCCGGACGGAGGATGACCGGCAGGCGCTGCTGGAGGGCCTCGCGGACGGCACCATCGACCTGGTGGCCACCGACCACGCGCCGCACGCGGCGGCGGAAAAATCCGGCGGCTTTCAAAAAAGCCTCAACGGCGTGGTCGGCCTTGAGACGGCCTTCCCGGTTTTGTATACGGAGCTGGTGAAAACGGGTATCCTCCGTCTTGAAAAACTCGCCGCGCTCTTTTCCGAAAGTCCCCGGCGGCGCTTCGGCCTGCCGGAAAGCCCCGGCGACTTCACGGTATTCGATCTCGGAAGCGCGTATGAGATAGCCCCGGTCCAATTCCTTTCCCTGGGGCGCGCGACACCCTTCGAGGGGATGCGGGTCTGGGGAAAATGCGTTTTAACTGCGGTTGGAGGGAATATTGTATGGCAAGACGATTCGACAGAAAGATAATCCTTGAGGACGGCTCGGAATATCCCGGCTTCGGCTTCGGCAGTCCGGAGGACCGGGTGTGCGAGATCGTGTTCAACACTTCCATGGCGGGCTATCAGGAGATCGTCTCCGACCCGTCCTACACCGATCAGGCGGTAGTGATGACCTACCCTCTCATCGGAAATTACGGCATTACGGACGAGGACTACGAGACCCGCTTCCCCACCCTGGGGGGCCTCATCGTGGGGGAGTACAACGACCTGCCCTCGAACTTCCGCTGCACCAAGACCCTGGCGGAAATTCTGGAGGGCTACGGCATCCCCGGCATCGAGGGCATCGACACCCGAAAGCTCACCCGCAGCATCCGCGACCTCGGCTCACGCCGGGTATTTCTCACCGGCGCGGACACGCCGCTGGAGGAAGGTCTCCGAATCATCGCGGGCACCCCCGTGCCCCATGACGCGGTTTCCCGCGTGAGCTGCCGGAGAAAATGGTATTCCCGCACGCCGAACCACCAGTACAACGTCGTCGCGGTGGACTGCGGCATTAAGCTCAACATCATCCGCTCCCTGAACGCGCGGGGCTGCAATCTGACGGTGGTGCCCTACAGCACCCCGGCGGAGGAAATCCTTGCCATGAAGCCGGACGGCCTGTTCCTCTCCAACGGCCCCGGCGACCCGGAGGACGTGACCCCGGTCATCGGGCTTGTGAAGGCTCTGCGGGGCAGGCTCCCCATCTTCGGCATCTGCCTCGGCCATCAGATGATCGCCCTCGCCTCCGGCGGCGCCACCTACAAGCTAAAATTCGGCCACCGCGGCGGCAACCACCCCGTAAAGAACCTCGCCACCGGGAAAGTGGAGATGACCGCCCAGAACCACAGCTACGCCGTCAGCGCGGATTCCCTCGTTGGGACGGGGCTGGAGATCACCCACATCAACCTGCTGGACGGCACCGTGGAGGGGCTGCGGTGCCCCGCCGACCGGATGTTCTCCGTCCAGTACCATCCGGAGAGCGCCCCCGGCCCCCAGGACAGCGCCTACCTGTTCGACGAATTCATCGAAAGCATGGGGGAGGCGAAGCGCAATGCCTAAGAGAACGGACATCCATAAGCTCATGGTCATCGGCTCCGGCCCCATCGTCATCGGACAGGCGGCGGAATTCGACTACGCCGGCACCCAGGCCTGTCTCGCCCTGCGGGAGGAGGGCTACGAGGTGGTGCTGGCGAATTCCAACCCCGCCACCATCATGACGGACAACGCCATCGCGGACAAAATCTACATGGAGCCCCTGACCCTCGAATATGTGGCCAAGATCATCCGCTATGAGCGGCCGGACGCCATCGTGCCCGGCATCGGCGGGCAGACGGGCCTGAATCTCGCGGTGCAGCTGCAGAAAAAGGGCGTGCTGCGGGAGTGCCGGGCGGAGCTTCTCGGCACCCGGGCGGAGAGCATCGAGCAGGCCGAGGACAGGGAGCTTTTCAAGGAGCTGTGCCAGCGCATCGGCGAGCCGGTGCTGCCCTCCGTCACCGCCGGCTCCATGGACGAGGGCCTGCGGGCGGCTGCAAGCATCGGCTACCCCGTGGTGCTGCGTCCGGCCTTCACGCTGGGCGGCACCGGCGGCGGCTTTGCCGACGGCGAGACGGAGCTCCGCGAGCTTCTGAAAAACGCCCTCAAGCTCTCCCCCGTCCATCAGGTGCTGGTGGAAAAGAGCATCAAGGGCTACAAGGAGATCGAATACGAGGTCATGCGCGACCACAACGACACCGCCATCGCCATCTGCAACATGGAAAACATTGACCCCGTGGGCATCCACACCGGCGATTCCATGGTGGTCTGCCCCAGCCAGACGCTCACGAACAAGGAATACCAGCTGCTGCGCGACAGCGCGCTGAAGCTCATCCGGGCGCTCAAAATCGAGGGCGGGTGCAACGTGCAGTTCGCGCTGGACCCCCAGTCCTTCCGCTATTTTGTCATCGAGGTCAATCCCCGCGTGTCCCGTTCCTCGGCGCTGGCCAGCAAGGCCAGCGGCTACCCCATCGCCCGGGTCTCCGCCAAGATCGCGGTGGGCATGACGCTGGACGAGATCCGCATCGCGAACACCCCGGCCTCCTTCGAGCCGACCCTCGACTATGTGGTGACAAAGCTCCCCCGCTTCCCCTTCGACAAATTCACGGACGCGAACAACAGCCTCTCCACCCAGATGAAAGCCACCGGCGAGACCATGGGCGTGGGCCGGACCCTCGAGGAGAGCCTTCTCAAGGCCGTCCGCTCGCTGGAGATCGGCGTGTACCACCTGCACATGAAAAAGTTTGACAGCATCGAGACGGTGGCCCTGCTCGACTATATCAAAATCGGCACCGACGACCGCGTCTACGCCCTGGCGGAGCTGCTGCGCCGGAACGTCGCCGGGGAGGAGCTGAGCGAGCGCACGGGCATCGACATGCTGTTTATGAACAAGTTCCGCCATATCGTTGAGCTGGAAAAAGAGGGCGCGGAGCACCCCTTCGATCTTGAAGAGCTGAAATGGCTCAAAAAATACGGCTTCTGCGACAGGGCTATCGCCGACCTCTGGAAAAGCACGGAAACGCAGGTCAGCGGCTTCCGCCGGGAAAACGGCGTGTTCCCGGTCTACAAGATGATCGACACCTGCGCCTCGGAATTTGACTCCTACATCCCCTATTTTTACTCCACCTACGCCGACGAAAACGAGAGCGTCGTCACGGGAAAGAAAAAGATCATCGTCCTGGGCTCCGGCCCCATCCGCATCGGCCAGGGCATCGAGTTCGACTATTCCACCGTCCACGCGGTGATGACCATCAAAAGATCCGGCTGCGAGGCCATCATCATCAACAACAACCCCGAGACCGTCTCCACGGACTACACCTGCTCCGACAAGCTCTATTTCGAGCCTCTCACGGTGGAGGACGTCATGAACGTGGTGGCGCTGGAAAAGCCCGTGGGCGTCATCGCCTCGCTGGGCGGGCAGACCGCCGTGAATCTGGCGGGGCCGCTGAGCGAGCGGGGCGTGAAGATCATCGGCACGGACTTCGCGGCCATCGAGCGGGCGGAGGACCGGGACGTCTTTGAAAAGCTCCTCGCCGCGCTGAACATCCCCCAGCCGCAGGGACAGGCCGTCACCGAAATCGAGGACGGCGCCGCCGCCGCGCGGAAGGTGGGCTATCCCGTGCTGGTGCGCCCCTCCTTTGTGCTGGGCGGCCGGGCCATGCAGATCGTGGCCAACGAAGCGCAGCTGCGCCGCTACCTTAAAACCGCCCTGGAGATCGGCGCGGGCAAGCCCGTGCTGGTGGACAAGTACATCGAGGGCAAGGAGGTGGAGGTGGACGCCGTGTGCGACGGGACGGACGTGTTCGTCCCCGGCATCATGGAGCTTGTGGAGCGCACGGGCGTCCACTCCGGCGACTCCATCAGCGTCTATCCCCCCTTCAGCCTCAGCCCGAAAGTGAAAGCCACCCTCCTGGACTATACGAAAAAGCTGGGCCTCGGCATCGGCATCGTGGGGCTTTACAACATCCAGTTCATCGTGGATAAAAACGACAATGTTTTCATCATCGAGGTCAACCCCCGCTCCTCCCGGACGGTGCCCTTCCTGTCCAAAGCCACGGGCTACTGCCTGGCGGACATCGGCACGCTGGTGATGCTGGGCGTATCCCTCCGGGAGCAGGGCTTCACCGTGGCCTACCCCCAGGAGAAGGACCGCTGGTATGTCAAGGTCCCGGCCTTCTCCTTCACCAAGCTCCGGGGGCTGGACGCCTATCTGTCCCCGGAAATGAAGTCCACCGGCGAGGCCGTCGGCTACGACAAAAAGATGACCCGCGCCCTCTACAAGGCCCTGCAGGCCTCCGGCACCCAGGTGTCGAACTACGGCACCGTGTTCGTCACCATCGCGGACCGGGACAAGGAGGAGGCCCTGCCCCTGATCCGCCGGTTCTATGACCTCGGCTTCAATATCGAGGCCACGGAGGGCACCGCCGCCTATCTCAAGGAACACGGCGTCCGCACCCGGGTCAAAAAGAAAATCAGCGAAGGCAGCGAGGATATCCTCGATTCCATCCGCGAGGGCTACGTGAATTACGTCATCAACACCCGGGATTACAGCTCCGACCCCGCCCAGGAATCCGACGGTCATCTCATCCGCCAGTGCGCCGTGGAAAACGGCGTCACCATGTTCACCGCGCTGGACACCGTCCGGGTGCTGCTGGACGTGCTGGAGGAGATCACCATGCAGGTCTCCACCATCGATCTGTGAGGAAAAAATGAAACAGGGAATTTTTGAGATCGCCGAAAACGCCCCCGCCGCCCCCGGCGTATCCCGGCTGGCGCTGCGGGGCGACACCTCCGCCGTCACGGCCCCGGGGCAGTTCGTGAATATCCGGCTGGACGGATTTTTCCTCCGCCGCCCCCTCTCCGTCTGCGATTGGGACGCTTCGGGCTTTTCCGCCTTCTACAAGGTCGTGGGCGGCGGCACCGAAGCGCTGTCCCAAAAAGCGGCGGGCGGGACGCTGGACGTGCTCACCGGCCTGGGAAACGGCTTCGACCTCGCCGCCGCCGGCGACCGGCCGCTGCTCATCGGCGGCGGCAGCGGCGTCTCCCCGCTGTACGGGCTGGCGCGGCGTCTCGCCGCCCTGGGAAAGCGCCCCGCCGCGGCGCTGGGCTTCAACACCGCGGCGGAGGTGTATCTCGCCGCGGAATTCGCGGCGCTGGGTATCCCGGTACATCTTGCCACGCTGGATGGCGGCGCCGGAACGGCGGGCACTGTCGTTGACGCGATCTACGACTTTGAATACAGCTATTTCTACGCCTGCGGGCCGGAGGCCATGCTCCGGGCCGTGGATAAAGCCGCCGCGGCGCCCGGCGAGTTTTCCTTTGAAGCGCGCATGGGCTGCGGCTTCGGGGCCTGCATGGGCTGTACCTGCAAGACGAAATACGGCGCTAAGCGCATCTGCCGGGACGGCCCGGTACTGAAGCGAGAGGAGGTTCTCTGGTGAATACTTCTGTAACCCTCTCCGGGCTCGAACTGGAAAATCCCGTCATCCCCGCCGCCGGCACCTTCGGCTACGGCGCGGAATTCGCGGCGCTGTACGATCTCGATTGTCTCGGCTCCTTCGTGATGAAAAGCGCCACCGCCCTTCCCCGCTTCGGCAACCCCACCCCCCGCGTCGCGGAGTGTCCCGCCGGGATGCTCAACGCCGTGGGCCTGCAAAACCCCGGCGCGGACGCGGTGATCGCGGAGGAGCTGCCGAAGATAAGAACCTTTTTCCACAAGAAAGTGATCGCCAATGTCAGCGGCTTTTCCATTGAGGAATACGCCGAAACCTGCGCCAAGTTCGACGCGCAGGCGCAGGTGGGCCTGCTTGAGGTCAACATCAGCTGTCCCAACGTCCATTGCGGCGGCATGGCCTTCGGCACCGACCCCGCCGCCGCCGCGGCGGTGACCCGGGCGGTGAAAGCCGTCACGGCAAAGCCGGTTTATATGAAGCTCTCCCCCAACGTCCGGGACATCGCGGAGATCGCCCGCGCCTGCGAGGACGCGGGGGCGGACGGGGTCAGCCTCATCAACACCCTCCTCGGCCTGCGCATCGACCTCAAAACCCGAAAGCCCGTCCTGGCGAACCGCACCGGCGGGCTCTCCGGCCCGGCGGTGCTGCCCGTGGCCCTGCGCATGGTCTGCGAGGTATACGACGCCGTGCGCATCCCCATCATCGGCATGGGCGGCGTGTCCTCGGCGGAGGACGTGCTGGAAATGCTGCTGGCCGGAGCCGCGGCGGTGGAGGTGGGCGCGGCCAATCTGGTGAACCCCTTCGCCTGCCGGGACATCGTGGCCGCCCTGCCCGCCGCCATGGAAAAGTACGGCATTGAAAATCTTTCGGAACTTATAGGAGGCGCGCACTGATGGGAAAAGACGTCATCATCGCCTGCGATTTCGCGGGCCGGGAGGAAACCCTGAGCTTCCTCGAAGCCTTCGGGCCGGAGCGCCCGTTTGTGAAGATCGGCATGGAGCTTTTCTATGCCGCGGAGCCGGATATCGTGCGCGAGCTTCACGCGCGGGGGCACAAAATTTTTCTGGACCTGAAGCTGCACGACATCCCGAACACCGTGGAAAAGGCCATGCGGGTGCTCTCCGGCCTGGGCGCGGACGTCATCAATCTCCACGCCGCCGGGACGCGCGCCATGATGGAGGCCGCGCTCGCGGGCGTCACCCGGCCGGACGGCGGCCGCCCGCTGCTCCTCGCGGTGACACAGCTCACCTCCACCGGGGAGGACGCGATGAAGCGCGAGCTCCTCATCGACCGGGCGCTGCCCGACGTGGTGCTGGCCTACGCGCAAAACGCCAAGGCCGCCGGGCTGGACGGCGTGGTGTGCTCGCCGCTGGAGGCCCCCGTCATCCACGCGGGCTGCGGCGCGGGCTTTCTCACCGTGACCCCCGGCGTCCGCTTTGCGGACGGCGAGCGCGGCGACCAGGCGCGGGTGGCCACTCCCGCGGCCGCCAAAGAGCTGGGCTCCGACTACATCGTCGTGGGGCGGCCCATCACGAAAGCCGCCGATCCTGTTTTCGTCTGGCGGCGCTGCATCCGCGAATTTACCGACTAAAAAGGAGGACATCATGCAAAGCGAACAAATTGCGGGAGACCTGCTCAAAGTAAAGGCTGTGTTCCTGCGGCCGGACGAGCCCTTTACCTGGGCCAGCGGCATCAAAAGCCCCATCTACTGCGATAACCGCCTGACCCTGACGGACGTCGCCGTGCGCACCGACGTGGAAAACGCCCTTGCGCAGACCATCCGCCAAAGCTATCCCGGGGCGGAAGTCCTCATGGGCACCAGCACCGCCGGCATCGCCCACGCGGCCATCACGGCGCACCTGCTGGGCCTGCCCATGGGCTACGTCCGCGCCGCCGCCAAGGACCACGGCCGCAAGAACGCCATTGAGGGCAGGCTCCTGCCGGGGCAGAAGGTTGTCGTGGTGGAGGACCTCATTTCCACCGGGGGCAGCGTCCTCGAGGTGGTGGACATTCTCCGGGAGGCCGGGGCGGAGGTCCTGGGCATCGCCAGCATCTTCACCTACGGCATGGAAAAAAGCGCCGCGCGGCTGGCGGAGGCCGGGGTTCAAAACGTGAGCCTCACGGATTTCGACACGGTCGTCGGCATCGCCGCCCAAGAGGGTATCATCGCGCCGGAGGACAAAGCGCGGCTTCTCGCCTTCCGGAACAATCCTACTGATGAAAGCTGGGTAAAAGTATGAAAAAAGATCTGCTGGACATCCTCGACCTGAGCCGCGAGGACATTGACACGCTCATCCGCACCGCGGAAAACATCATCGCAGACCCCGACGCCTACGCGGAAAAATGCCGCCGCAAAAAGCTCGCCACCCTCTTTTACGAGCCCTCTACCCGCACGCGGCTGAGCTTTGAATCCGCCATGCTGGAGCTGGGCGGCCAGGTCGTCGGCTTTTCCGACGCCGGCAGCAGCTCTGTGGCCAAGGGCGAGAGCGTGGCCGACACGGCCAAGACCGTGGAATGCTTCGCGGACATCATCGCCATGCGGCACTTCAAGGAGGGCGCGCCCCGGGTGGCGGCGCAGAACGTGTCCATCCCGGTCATCAACGCCGGGGACGGCGGCCACAACCACCCCACCCAGACGCTGGCCGACCTGCTGACCATCCGCCGGGAGAAGGGCCGCCTCGACCACCTCACCGTGGGCTGCTGCGGCGACCTCAGGTTCGGGCGGACGGTGCATTCCCTGCTGGCGGCCATGGGCCGGTACGAGGGCACGTCCTTCGTGCTCATCTCCCCGGAGGAGCTCACCGTGCCGGAGAGCGTGCGCACGGAGACGCTGGAGAACAACGGCTGCCCCTACCGGGAAACCCGCTCGCTGGAGGAGGCCATGCCGGCGCTGGACATCCTGTACATGACCCGCGTGCAGAAGGAGCGGTTCTTCAACGAGGCCGATTACGTCCGCCTGAAGGACAGCTACATCCTCACGCCGGATAAGCTGCAGAACGCGAAGAAAGACCTCGCCATCCTGCATCCGCTGCCCCGGGTCAACGAAATCTCCGTCGCCATCGACGACGATCCCCGCGCCTGCTATTTCAAGCAGGTGCGAAACGGCAAATATATCCGCATGGCGCTGATCCTAAAGCTTTTGGGGGTGGACTGAAATGATTATCGGAAGTATCGTCAACGGCATCGTCATCGACCATATCCCCGCCGGGCGGGGCATGGAGCTTTACCATTACCTCAGGCTGGACGGCATGGAGTGCGAGGTGGCGCTGATTAAAAACGCCGCCAGCGGGAAATACGGCAGAAAAGACATCCTCAAGGTCAACGAGGTGCTGGCGCTGGATTACGACATTCTGGGCTGCATCGCCCCCCAGATCACCGTGAACATCATCCGGGACGGGGAGCGGGTGGAGAAGCTCCACCCCCAGCTGCCGGAGACCATCACCGGCGTGCTGCGCTGCAAAAACCCCCGGTGCATCACCTCCACGGAGCAGGAGCTCGGACATGTGTTCCGGCTGGCCGACCGCGAGCGCGGCATCTACCGCTGTATCTACTGCGACACCAAAGCGGAAAAGCTCAGTCTGATCTAAACGCGCGCCGCCGCGAACGGCGGGCGTCGGCAGCCCCTGGCATTTTCAAGCGGCGCGGCTTCGGCCGCGCCGGTTTCCGTTTCCTCCGGCGGGGAAACTGTCAAGGTGCCTTGACAAGCCGAACCCGGAGAGTCTATACTGTCAAGGTACCTAACAAGTGAAGGGGGAACAGCGGTGTTTGATTATGAGCACTCGGATGTCGGCAGCAGGCTCATGCATAACTTCTGGGGCATCAGCCACATCCTGCATCAGTTCTCGGACGGGCGCGGCAGCCAGAAGCGGATTCTGACGATTCTGCTGCGGCACGGGCCGGTGACGCAGTCGGCGCTGACCGAGCATTTGGGGATTCAGCCCGGGTCCGCGAGCGAGGTCCTGTCCAAGCTGGAGAGCGCCGGCCTGATTTTCAAATCGGACAGTCCCGCGGACCGCAGGACGGTGACCATCGACCTGACCGACAGCGGCAGAGCCAAAGCGGCGCTGGCGCTGTCCGAGCGGGAGCGGCTGAAGAGCGAGCTGCTTGCCCCCCTCTCCTGCGAAGAGCAGACGGCGCTGCTTGCCCTGTTGGAAAAGGTGACCGAAAACTGGAACCGGCGTTACGGCGGGCAGGGGGAGAGAGGGAAGCAGCAGGAATGAAGCTGATTTTTCAGTATCTGCGCCGGCACATCGGGATTTTCCTGCTCTCGACCCTGTTTCTTACCCTGGAAGCGATGGCGGACCTCCTGCAGCCGACCTTTATGTCCTACATCGTGGATCAGGGCGTGGAAAACGCCGACATCCGCGTCATTCTCCATTATGGCGCCATCATGC
>DAOPXW010000016.1:0-35680 GCA_035352555.1 Oscillospiraceae bacterium | reverse complement strand
TGGTGCGGGTAACAGGATTTGAACCTGCACGGTTTCCCACGGGAACCTAAATCCCGCATGTCTGCCAATTCCATCATACCCGCCGATGTGAAAAATATCTTAGCACAGCTCGCGGGGCCTTGTCAATCTTGGCGGAATGTAATAATTGACTTTTGCGGCGCAAAAACGTAACATTGGAACTGGTATTTACTGAACGGGGTGGGGTGCTGCAATGGGAAAAAGAAAATATTCGGCGGCGGTGGTGGCGGCGGGCTGCCTGTGGGGCTTCATGGGCCTGTTCCGGCGCTGCATGGGCGCGGCTGGCGTGCCGACGGCGGGGATCATTTTCCTGCGATGCGGCGTGGCGGCCCTGCTGTTCGCCCTGGTGCTGCTGCTGCGCGATCCCAGACAACTGAAGATCCGCTGGAAGGACCTGTGGTGCTTCCTGGGGACGGGCCTGCTGTCCCTGCTGTTTTTCTCGTTTTGCTATTATAACGCCATGACGCTGATGAGTCTCTCCGCTGCGGCCATCCTGCTGTATACAGCCCCCGGCTTTGTGGTCATTTTATCCGCGTTCGTGTTCCGGGAAAAGCTCACGGCGCGAAAGATCGCGGCGCTGCTGCTGGCCTTCGCCGGCTGCTGTCTGGTATGCGGGCTGGGCTCGTCGGATACCTATCTCACGGCGGCTGGCATCCTGTACGGTCTTGGCTCCGGCATCGGCTATGCGCTGTACAGCATTTTCGGCAAGCTGGCCATGGATCGCGGCTATTCCAGCGGCACGGTGAACTTTTACACCACGCTGTTTGCCGCGCTGGGCGCCATGCTGATCTGGGGCGCGAAGGAGCCGGTGGCGGTAATGTTCGCCTCCTGGCAGAATTTTGGCCTGTGCGCTGCGGCGGGGCTCGTCACGTGCTTTTTGCCCTATATGCTCTATACCTACGGCCTGTCGGGGCTGGAGGCCGGCAAGGCGTCCATCATGGCCTCTGTGGAGCCCGTGGTGGCCACCTTCGTGGGCATTCTGTTCTTTCAGGAGTCTCTCACCCCCCTGAGCGCCGTGGGCGTGGCGCTGGTGCTGGCCGCCGTGGTACTGCTGAATCTCAGGCCCGCAAAGCGGGAAGAAGGAGACGTTAATGTTCAAAACCATACTGCTTGATTTCGACGGCACGGTCTTCGCCACCGGCGAGGGAATTGTCAATAGCGTCCGGTATGCGCTGGCAAAGCTCGGCATCCAGGCGGAGCTGCCCGACCTCTATTGCTTCTGCGGTCCGCCGCTGGCGGATATGTTTATGGAAAAATACGGCATGGACCGGGACACGGCTCTGAAGGCCGTGGCATACTACAGAGAGCGCTATTCCGTTTCCGGGTGGAAGGAATGCGAAGTATACCCCGGCATCCGTGAAATGACGAGGCGGCTGCGGGCGCAGGGGAGAAAGGTGGCTGTCGCCACCTCCAAGCCTACGTCCTACGCGCTGAAGATCATGGCCCAGCTGAATATGGACAGGGACTTTGATCTGGTCATGGGCGCGGAGTTCGACGGCACCCGCAGCGAAAAGTGGGAGGTCATCGCCGCCGCCATGGACGCGCTGGGCGCGGATAAGGATACAACCGTGATGGTGGGCGACCGCAAGTACGACGTCATCGGCGCGCACCGCTGCGGCGTCCCCTGCATCGGCGTGCGCTACGGCTACGCCGAGCCGGGGGAGTTCGAGTCGGCCGGGGCGGACTTCGTTGTGGACGGGGTCGAAGAATTATGTAAACTTATTGAATCCAAGTGCTGACAACTGTCCACGCAGAGAGGACACATAAGCACAACTCCGTCAAAATGTCCTTTTACTGAGGACGATTTTGGCAAATCTGCTTCTTGACGGAGGCACCGGGCTTCTGCTATTTTGTAGGCAGGAAGAAATTGCCGCAGGGGAGGAATTTACTATGCTGTCCATGGAAATGATCGGGGACGCGCGGAATGTCCTTGACGGCGTGGCCCGGGTGACCCCGCTGTTCAATGCCCCGGCTGTCGGGAAGAACATCTATATCAAGGCCGAGAACCTGCAAATGACCGGCGCGTTCAAGCTGCGCGGCGCGTACTATAAGATCAGCTGCCTGACGGAGGAGGAGCGGGCCAGGGGCGTCATCGCCTGCTCTGCGGGAAACCACGCTCAGGGCATCGCCTATTCCGCCACGAAAAACGGCGTGCGCTCCATCATCTGTATGCCGGCCAGCGCGCCGCTCTCCAAGATCGAGGCCACCAAGAACTACGGCGCCGAGGTTGTCCTGGTGGACGGCGTGTACGACGACGCCTACGACAGGGCCGTGGCGCTGGCACAGGAGTACGGCTATACCTTCGCGCACCCCTTCAATGACGAGCGCGTCATCGCGGGGCAGGGCACCATCGCGCTGGAGATTCTGGAGCAGCTGCCCGATGCGGAGCAGATCATTGTCCCCATCGGCGGCGGCGGACTGATCTCCGGCGTGGCCTACGCCGTCAAGCATCTCAAGCCGGAATGCCGGGTCATCGGCGTGCAGGCCGCGGGAGCGCCCAGCATGGCGGATTCCATCCGCCAGGGCCGGATCATCGAGCTGCCCTCCGTTTCCACCATTGCGGACGGCATCGCCGTGAAGAAACCCGGCGACCTGACCTTCGCGCTGTGCCGTCAATATGTGGACGAGATCGTCACTGTCACGGAAAGCGAGATCGCCTCCGCGATTCTGACGCTGATGGAGACCCAAAAGACCGTGGCCGAGGGCGCCGGCGCCACCAGTGTGGCTGCCGCCATGTTCGGCAAGGTGGACACGGAAAAAAAGACCGTGTGCCTGGTCTCCGGCGGCAATATCGACGTCTCCATACTCTCCCGGGTCATTACCAAGGGCCTTACCAAGACCGGCCGCATCACGGAGATCACCACCAAGGTCACCGACAAGCCCGGCCAGCTTACCACGCTGCTGCAGCGGGTGGCCCGGACCGGCGCCAACATTATCAGTATCTCCCACAACCGGGAGGACGAGAAGTCCGAGATCAACTCCTGCGTGGTCTCCATGGTGCTGGAGACCCGCAACATCGACCATGTGCATGAGATCCACAATTCGCTTGCGCAGGCAGGCTATGAACTTTTGAATCGCTGAAAGGGAGGAATCATCATGTTCCAGTACACCAACACCGACAAGGCCCCCGCCGCCATCGGCCCGTATTCTCAGGCCATTTCCGCCAATGGCATGCTTTTCGCCTCCGGCCAGGTCCCCATCGACCCCGACACCGGCAATCTCAAGGGCGACACGGTCACCGGGCAGGCCGAGCAGGTCTGCAAAAATGTGGGTGAGCTGCTCAAGGTCAACGGTCTGAGCTTTGACGATGTGATCAAGACCACCTGTTTCCTCGCCGACATTAAGGATTTTGCCGATTTCAACGCCGTCTATGCCAAGTACTTCACCTCCAAGCCGGCCCGCTCCTGCGTGGCCGTGAAGGACATTCCCAAGGGCGCGCTGTGCGAGATCGAGGTTATCGCCATCGTCAGGTAAGCAAAAAAAGCTCCCCGCCGTAAAAAAGCTCCCCGCCGTCGGGCGGGGAGCTTTTTTGCGGATAAATGTTGCCTTGACGGAGGGGAACCTGCCCCCTGCGCGCCGTTCTTCAGATCTTGCTGTTGATCCAGTTCAGCACGTCCTGATAGACCTCGGCCTTGTTGGTCTCATTGAGCATCTCATGCCGTCCGCCGGGGTACAGGCGCATGAAAACATCCTCCATACCGGCCTTGAGGAACGCCTTGTAGGCGCGCTCCACGCCCTTGCCCTTCTCGCCCACGGGGTCTTCCGCCCCGGAGAAGAAGTACACGGGCACTTTTTTGTTCATCTTATCAATGTTCCGCGGATCGGTGATAAATTTCATGCCGCCGATCATATCCCGGAACACGCTGCAGGTAGCGGTGAAGCCGCACAGGGGGTCGGCGTCGTATTTCACCACGTTGTCGTGGTTGGCGGACAGCCACGCGGTCTCGCCGGGGGCGGCGCCGAGGCCCTTGTTGTAGCCGCCCATGCTGATGTTGTTGAGCTTCTGGCTGACATAGCGGGGACCGTGCTTTTTGATCTCCTGCTTGCTGAGAAACAGGCCCGCGGTGACCATCAGCTTGGACTGGTGGCCGGTGCCGCTGATTATGGCGGCGTCGAAATCATCGGGATGCCGGATGAGATAGGTGCGGGCCAGAAAGCTGCCCATGCTGTGCCCCAGCAGGATGGCGGGCACATCGGGGTAGTCGCGCTTCAGCGTCTTGTGCAGGCTCTCCATATCCGCGATCACAAGATCCCAGCCGTTGGAATCGGCGAAAAAGCCCTGGTTTTCGGGGGAACCCATGCTTTTGCCGTGGCCGAGATGGTCGTTGCCGGCTGCAACAAAGCCGTTGGAGGCGAGAAACTGGGCAAAATCGTCATAGCGGTTGATGTATTCCGCGATGCCGTGGGCAAGCTGGACGGTGCCCCGCACCTCGCCGTCGGGCAGCCACATCCTGGCATAGATCTGGTTCTTTCCGTCGGAGGAGGGGAAATAAAATTCTTTCATAGCAGGCATAGAAAAACACCTCCATATATGATAAACTATTTTAATATCTATACCGTCAGAAGTCAACCGGAAAGGTCGGAGAAGCATGAACGGCTGCATTCTCGCCCTGGATCAGGGCACCACAAGCTCCCGCGCGATCATTTTTGACGACGCCGGCGCGCCGGTGTCGGTGGCGCAGTACCCTTTCAGCCAGATCTATCCCAAGCCCGGCTGGGTGGAGCATGACCCGATGGCAATTCTCGATTCCCAGTTCCGCGCCGCGTCGGATGCGTTCCGCCTCAGCGGGCTGAAAAAGAGCGACATCGCGGGCATCGGCATTACCAATCAGCGGGAGACCACCATTGTGTGGGACAGAGCGACCGGCGAGCCGGCGTACAACGCCATCGTGTGGCAGTGCCGCCGCACGGCCCCCATCTGCGACGAGCTGTCGGAGGCGGGAATGGCCTCCTATGTGCGGGACAAGACGGGCCTGCTGCTGGACGCCTATTTTTCCGGCACCAAGATCAAATGGATCCTGGATAACGTCCCCGGCGCCCGGGCCCGGGCGGAGCGGGGCGAACTGCTGTTCGGCAATGTGGACAGCTGGCTGATCTGGAACCTCACCGGCGGGCGGGTCCATGTGTCGGACTATTCCAACTGCTCCCGCACCATGCTGTTTGATATCGACGAGCTCCGCTGGGACGAGGACCTTTGCAGGGAGCTTGCCATTCCGCTGTCCATGCTGCCCCAGCCGGTGCCCTCGTCCATGATCTACGGCGCGGTCGCGCCGGGCGTCAGGGGGCTGGAAGCGCTGGCGGGCGTGCCCGTGTGCGGCTCCGCCGGGGATCAGGCCGCGGCGCTGTTCGGGCAGGGCTGCATCGCCCCGGGCATGGCCAAGAATACCTACGGCACCGGCTGCTTTACCCTGCTCAACACCGGCGACCGCTCTCCCCGCAGCGTCAGCGGGCTCATCACCAGCGTGGCCTGGAGCCTGAACGGCAGGACCACCTACGCGCTGGAGGGCAGCGTGTTCAATGCGGGCAGCTCCATCCAGTGGTTGCGGGACGAGCTGGGGCTGATCTCCAGGGCCAGCGAATGCGACGAGCTGGCCGCCGGCGTGCCGGACAACGGCGGCGTTTATCTGGTTTCGGCTTTCACGGGCCTGGGCGCGCCCCGCTGGGATATGTATGCCAGGGGCGCCATCGTGGGGCTCACTCGGGGCAGCACCCGGGCCCACATCGCCCGCGCCGCGCTGGAGGGGATCGCCTATCAGGTCAAGGACTTGCTGGGCGCCATGGAGCGGGACGCCGGCCATCCGCTGTCCGTGCTCCGGGTGGACGGCGGCGCCTCCGTGAGCGACTTTATGATGCAGTTTCAGGCGGACATTCTGCGCACGCCCATCGACCGCCCCAAGATGGTGGAGACCACCGCTTTCGGCGCGGCGTTTCTGGCGGGCCTGGCCTCGGGCGTGTGGAGCGCGCCGGAGGAGATCGCCGACATCCGCAAACCCGACCGCATCTTCGACCCGCTGATGGACTCGGGCAGGGCCGCGGAATATTACAAACAATGGCTGCGGGCCGTGGCGCGCAGCGAAAAATGGGAGACCGACGATGAAGAAGATCTTCAACCCTGCTGATATTCTAATCCCGCGGAACGCGGATATGACCGCCTGGAGCGTGGTGGCCTGCGACCAGTTCACCTCCGAGCCGGAATACTGGGCCAGGGCCGAGGCGCTGGTGGGGGACAAGCCCAGCACCCTGCGCCTGATGCTGCCGGAGGCCTATCTGGGCAAGCCCCAGGCCGAAGACAGCACGGCGCGCATCAACGCCGCCATGCGCCGGTATCTGGACGGCGGCCTGTTCTGGACCCTTGAAAACAGTTATGTCTATGTGGAGCGCACCATTTCCGACGGCCGCGTCCGCCGGGGGCTGGTGGGCGCGCTGGATCTGGAGGAATACGACTGGAGCCCCGCCTCCGCCTCGCCCATCCGCGCCACCGAGGGCACCGTGGAGGATCGCCTTCCGCCGCGGGTGAAGGTCCGGCAGGACGCCCCGCTGGAGATGCCCCACATCATGGTGTTCATCGACGACGCGGACAACGCCGTCATGGACGCCGCCCAGGGCGGCGAAAAAGTCTATGACTTCGATCTGATGCTGGGCGGCGGCCACCTCGCGGGTTACCGCGTTCCGGACAACGCCCGGGTGGATGCCGCGGTGGACGCGCTGTCCGACCCGGCCGCGCTTGCCGCGAAATATGGCCTTGCCGGCAAGGCCCCGGCCATCTTCGCCATGGGCGACGGCAATCACAGCCTGGCCACCGCGAAAAAGTGCTGGGAGGCCCTCAAGCCCGCGCTGACCCCGGCCCGGCGGGAGACCCACCCCGCCCGCTTCGCGCTGGTGGAGCTGGTGAACATCCACGATCCCGCCATCAGCTTCGAGCCTATCCACAAGGTGCTGTTCGACACGGACAACCGGGACTTCATCGCCGCGGCCAAGCTGTATTTCCACGGCGCGGAAGGGGAGGGGCACGTCATCCGCCTCCTCGCCGGGGGCGCGGAGGCGACGCTCTCTCTGGCGGGCTTTTCCATCGGGGAGTTAATCGGGGAATGCGAACGCTTCTGCCAGCGGTATCTGAAGATCAACGGCGGGCGCATCGACTACGTCCATGGGGACGGCGAGGCCGCGTCGCTGGCTTCGGGACTGGGCTGCGCCGGAATTTTGCTGCCGCGTATGGAAAAATCGGAGCTGTTCCCTTCGGTCATTCAAACCGGCCCCTTCCCGAAAAAGAGCTTTTCCATCGGCCTCGGCCCGGATAAGCGCTACTACCTGGAGTGCCGGAAGATCCGGTGAATCATGCCGCCTATATTGCAAAAAGAATCCTCCGCCGGGCAGGCGGAGGATTCTTTTCACTTTGGCAGACAGTTTAGGCGGTGAGATACTTGTGCAGCATCACGGCCACCTGCGCGCGGTTGGCGTTGCCCTTGGGATTGATGGTGGTGGAGGTGGTGCCGGAGATGATCCCGCTGCCCACGGCCCACTGCAGGGCGGCTACGGCGTAGCTGCTGACGCTGCCGCGGTCGGAATAACCGTTGAGGCTGGCGGAGGCTGTCACGGGGGTGCCGCTGTACTGCGCGTACTTGTAGAGGATGGCGGCGATCTGCTCACGGGTCACCGGACCGCCGGGGCTGAAGGTCTTGGCGCTGGTGCCGGTGACGATGCCGTTGGTGTTGGCCCAGATTACCGCATAGTAGTAATACTGGCTGGAAGAGACGTCCTTGAAGGGATTGGCGCCGTACACGGAGGGGCTGCCGGCGGCCTTGTACAGCACGGCCACCAGCATGGCCCGGTTCATGGTGGTGGTGGGGGAGAAGGTGCTGGTGCCGGTGCCGCCGACCAGACCCCAGGAGGCGCAGTAGTCGATGGCGTTGGCGGCCCAGGTGCCGGTGTTGCCGGGGGTCACGTCGGTGAAGTAGAGGGAAGCGTTTTTACCCACGACGTTCATGGTAATGGTGCCGGTGAGAGTCTTGCCCAGCGAGGTGGTGGCGGTGTAGGCGATGGTGGCCCTGCCGGTGAAGCCCGCGGCGGGAATGTAGGTGAGCTTGGTGATGGCGATCTCGCCGGAGCGGACGTTCTTGGTGTAGAAGCGCATGGTGCTGGCCACGGCCACGCCGTTGCC
Organism: Oscillospiraceae bacterium; assembly: GCA_035352555.1. Lineage (GTDB taxonomy): Bacteria > Bacillota > Clostridia > Oscillospirales > Oscillospiraceae > UBA2922. The sequence continues at coordinate 27,504 of DAOPXW010000016.1, read as the reverse complement.
GTTGGCGTAATTATAATACAGGGCGCCGGAGGAGGGCACGCCGAACTTCAGGGAGACGATGGGGTCGCCGCTGGCGGCGCTGTAGAAGTCGCTGCTTTTGAAGGTGTAACCCTCGGAATACGTGGAGAACGCGGTGCTGCCGGAGCTGAATACCACCTTGCCGCAGTACAGCAGCGTGCCGCTGGAATTGTATACGGCGTAGTCCACCGTGTCGCTGCCGAAGATGGTGGCGGGCACATAGGTGAGCCTGTCGATGGTCTGGCCGGCGGAACTGCTGTTGGCGTACAGCTGAAAACTGCTGCAGTTGGCGGCGGTCAGCAGTGTGCCGGTGCCGACGGAGGAGGTATAGGCGTAATAGAGATTGCCGTTGGCGGGCAGATCCAGGATCTGCACGCGGAAGGCGGTGGTGGCGGTGGTGTTGGTGGCGGATTTGTACACGCTGGTGAAGTTGGCGCTGTCAAGGGACTGCACCGCGCCGTCCTCCACGGAATACTTGATGTCGGACACCGTGCCGGGGGTGACGCAGATGGCCAGCGTGCCGGCACGGACGGTGGTGACGGCGCCGGAGGTGACGCCGCCGTAGCAGGTGAAATTCACATAGTTGCAATAGCTGGAGTTGGCGGATTTATACCTCACACTGCCGATGTAGCTGGGGCTGGTGGGCTTGGTGCCGGTATAGCCGGTGGAGTAGAACTTCACGCCTGAACCCGGAGCAAAGGTCGTGCTGTCGCGGCTGAAGGTGCCGTTGCTGCTGCTGGCGCCGTCGATGGTGACATAGGCCAGATAGTCGGCGCCGGACTGAGTGGTGAACCAGTTCTCAAACAGGCTCTGGTCAAAAGAGAGCGTGGTGTTGGGCTTCATGTTGTAGTAGGCGCTGATGGCGCTGTCGGGCACGATGATGCGCAGCTCACACTCGCCCAGCGTGTTACCGCTGGTATCATAGGCGGTGAAGGCGCGCACATAGGTGCCGGAGGCGGAGGGGACGAAATACAGGCTGGAGACCAGCTTGCTGCTGCCGGTGTAATAGAAAGTGCGGCTGGAGCTGAGGCTGGAGATGGCGGTCCTGGAGGAATCGGCGTACAGCACGCCCACGCCGGAAGTGGCGCTGGTGGCCAGCAGGATGCTGCCGCAGGTCTTGGCGTACTTGGCGTAGACCACATTGGCGATCAGCGCGGCGGCGGAGACGCCGTCGGCATTCACGGTGGAACCGAACTGGTAGGGGTTGTTGGAGCTCAGAGACACGGTGACGACCTGGTTTCCGGTGCCCACGGTGATGGTGATGCTGCCGGTCATGGTGTAGCCGGTGCCGCTGTCCTTGATGGTGTAGGGCAGAACATAGTCGCCCGTGGCGCTGGGCACAAAGGTCATGGAGGACAGCGCGCTGAATTTATAATCGGTCTTGGCCGCGGCCAGGTTCCAGAAATAAGCGGAGCTGGAGGTGTACAGCGTGCCGTAGGTTGAACTGCCCAGCGAGGAGAAGGTGATGGTGGCGGAGGCGGACGGAGTCGCGCCGTAAATACGGCCAAACTTGGCCGACAGCATATCGGAAATGTTGGACAGGGACATGTTGGTGCCGTTGACCGCGGTGTCGGTGACGTTGGTGCTGCCCAGGTCGGTGACGGTGACCAGCGAGGACGCGGTATACACCCTGCTGCCGTCGGTATTGGTGGCGGTCACGGTGACGGTGGCGGTGCCCTCGGTGCGGCCATAAATGGTGGCGGAGAGGGTGGAGCCGGACACGGTGGCGACATAGGGATTGGAAGAGGTCCAGCTGATGCTCTTATAGCTGGGGTTAGTGGGCTTGGAGGTGGCCGTGAGGATGCCGTAGCTGCCCAGCCCCAGATAGGTGCGGGAATCCAGCGCGATGGAGGTGATGTCTCCGCCGTTCACGGTGACGGTATAGGCGGCGGTGACGGTCTGATTGACCTTGTTCGCATCCAGATAAGTGTATTTTGCGGTGATGGTGGCGCTGCCGCCGGCCACACCGCTGACGGTGGTGGTGAGGGAATTGCTGGTTCTGGAGAGGCTGGCGATGGCCGCGTCGCTACTGGACCAGATGACGCCGGAGGCGGCGAGATCGGCGCCGTTGGTGGAATTCAGCGTCAGCGACAGGCTCTTCCCGACGGCCACGGCGGTGGCATTGCTGGCCTCGCTGATGGCGATGGCCGGCGTGCTGCTCACGGTGACGGGAATGGATTTATAGATGTTGCCGTTGTCGATGCTGGTGGCCGTCACGGTGGCGGTGCCTGCGGCAAGGCCGTAGAGGTTGCCCGCGTTGTCCATGTTTACGATGGCCGGCGCGGAGCTGCTCCAGGTGACTCTGGAGTCTGTGATCGTGCTGCCGCTGGCATAAGTGACAAGGGAGTAGAGCCTGATGCTCTTGCCCAGATAGAGGTTCGCGGAATTGACGGCGGTCTTGACGTCGCCCGCGGAGGTGGTCATGGCTACGCTGCTCACGCTGTCCGCGCTGACGGTCACGAAAAAGCTGGCGGTATAGGCCTCGGTGGCGCTTTTGGTGACGACGGCGGTGACGGTGGCGGTGCCCACGGCTGCGCCCCTAATGGTCTGAGAGCTCTGCCCGCCGCTGGAGAGCGGGGTGGCGCCGCCTTCCAGCGAGACGATAGCGCTGTTGCTCGTTGCCCAGTTGATACCGTAATCGTAGTTTGCCGGGGTCACGGTGGCGGTCAGCGTGGTGGTCTTGCCCGCGTAGAGAGAGACGCTCTGACTGTTGGGGGAGATGCCGGTGGCATAGACCGAATTCGCAGCAAAGGCCGTGGGCATCAGGCACGCGACCAGCGCCAGGGTCAGGATCAGCGCAAGGGACTGTTTCAGTTTTCCTTTCATGGATGCACCTCTCATTCATTTTCTCCGCCGCACCGCGGCATCAGCGCGATCGGCCGCGCTGGAATTTGCAATACTAATCATACCGCACATCCGGTGGTATGGAAATAGGATTTTCCATATTTTTCAGGACGAATTCCCGTGGAAAAGGTTCCTTACTTTTTCAGCGGCAGGATCACCTCGGCCATAAATTTGCCGTCGTCGGCCATGGTGATAAACTCGCCGCCCATGCCCTTCATCAGCTTTTCGCAGGTTTTCAGGCCCACCTTGGTGCTCTCCACCCGGTTGGGCACCTGGGGTACGCCGTTGGTCACGGTGACGTGCAGCCGCCCGTCGTTCTCCGTCTGGGTCAGGAACACCACGGGCTTGGCCTTGTCGCCGTGCTTGCGCACATTGGCGAATATATTGTCAAACACCCGCTTCAGAAACATCACGTCCGCCCGGACCACGCAGGGCTGCTTCAGCTTGTTTACGATGACGTGCCAGCCGCCGTCGCTCAGTTCGGCGGAATACTCGCCCAGTATCTGTCCCAGCAGGATCTCGCCGTCGAATTCCTCCATGGTTACGGGCAGCTCGGCGCTGTCATAGACCAGAAAATAACTGAAAAGCTCGTCGGTGAGCTCCTTCAGCCGCATGGCTTTTTCATGGGCGGCGTCGGTATACTGCTCCCGCTGGGCCTCCCCGGTGTATGCCTTGTCCTGCAGCAGTTCCAGATATCCGATGAGCGTGGTGAGCGGCGTACGGATATCGTGGGAGATGGCGGCAATGAGGTCCACATTGGCCTGCCGGGCCTGGGATTCGCTGCTGATGCGCTGGTTCACCGCCGTGCGCATATTGTCCATATAGACGGCCAGGCGGCCGATCTCGTCGTGCCCGGACACGGTGACGACGTGCTCCAGGTCCCCCTGCTCGATCTGCCGGGCGGAAGCGGAGAGCTTTTTTACCCGGGTGGTCACCCGCCCGGTATAAAGCACCACGGCGACCACCATGACCACGGCGGCCAGAATGATGGACAGGACCTCCGCCAGCGTGTAATAACGCAGGTAGGAGTAGTCGTCCAGCGCCACCTGAAAGATGCCGTCCGAGAAGCTGACGGGGGAGAAGGTGTAGGAATTGGCGGAATCCTCGTACAGCTTGGCGTTTTTACTGTCGGTGAGGTTTTCGTAGCCCCAGTTGCCCGCCTCAAATTTCGGGTGGCCGTTCTGAAACACCAGGATGTTCACATAGCCGTTCTTCATGGTCCAGCCGGCGATTTGGGAGAAATCCGTGGAGGTGAGATTGTTGAGCTTGACGTAGCTCTGGAACTCGCCAAGGGTCTGGGAGACGCGCTGCGCGGTGGCCTCATCTGAGAGATACACCCGGTTGACGACGCCGTAGCCTGCCTTCTGCGCGAGGAAGAACACGCCCACGGCCGCGCCCAGAGCCAGCAGAATCAGGCTGGTCATTTTTATCTTCAGGGAACAATATCGGCTTATTTTCGTCTCACTCGTCAATCTGATAGCCCTTTCCCCATACGGTGCGGATGATTTTTGGGTTTGCGGCGTCGTCCTCGATCTTCTTGCGCAGATTCAGGATGTGCACCATCACGGTGTTGGTGGAGGAGGAGAGAAATTTTTCGTCCCAGACATTTTCGTAAAGCTCCCGCACGGATACGGCGCAGCCCCGCTTCTTCAGCAGGTAATCGAGGATGTTGACCTCCAGATCGGTGAGCTCTACGGTCTCGCCGCCCTTCATCACGGTGCGGTTCTTCCGATCCAGCGCCAGTCCGCCCTCCAGCGGGGCCTTGCCCTTATAGACCATGTATCTCCGCAGCAGAGACTGCACCTTGGCCAGCAGCTCCGCCTGAGAGAAGGGCTTGCCCAGAAAATCGTCGCCCCCGTTGCCATAGGCGGCCAGCTTATCCTGCTCCTGAGTTTTGGCTGTGAGGAACAGCACCGGGGCGTTGGTCAGCGCCCGCAGCGAGGCGCAGGCATCCACCCCGGACATCCCCGGCATCATGATGTCGAGAAGAATCAGATCGGGCTGGGCGCCCCCGGAGAGAAGCTCGAGGGCTTCGTAGCCGCTGGCGGCTTCGGTCACGGAATAACCCCGGGCCTCCAGCAGCAGGCGGACCACGGTGCGGATACCGGGGTCGTCGTCCACTATTATAATGTTTGCGTCATTCATTTTATTTGCCTTCCCTTTGCACTGCTGAACGCATTCTAGCATAAAACGGGCATTTTCAATACTTAAAACCGCTGATTTAAGAATTGTTAAGAGATGGTAAGGCTAAACCCGTGGTAGAATATGCCCGCAGTACGGAAACGCGATCCCGGCGGCGGGCCGGGACGTTTCCACCGATGGAGGTAAAAATGAAAAAGTCCAAAAAAATCCTGACCACCGCGCTGGCGGCGGTGATGCTGCTTTCCGGCACGGTTGTTCTGACCGGCTGCGGCAGCGGCGGCAGCAAGACCCAGGCGGACGAATACGTCTACGTCCCCGAATATGTAAAGATTACCGGCGCGGACGGGCTGGGCATCGGCACCGTCCGCTACGCCAATAAGCAGTTCTACTTCTCCACCTACGGCAACAGCGGCGGAAGCGGCGGCGGGGTCATAATGTATGACAACGGTGCCACGCAAAAGATCGCCGCGTCCGCAACCTCGGTTGCCACGCCTGCGGACGAAGCCGCGGACAGCGGAGCCGCGATCTACGTTCTGGGACTTGACGGCGCAGCCAAGAAGCTGGATTGCTACAAGCCCTCCGCCATCCCCGACGGCAAAGAAGGCAGCGTCAACCTGTCGGCTTACGATGTGGACGCCTCCGGCAACCTCTATGTGGTGGAGGAAGCCTACATATACCACTTCGAGCTGCCCGCCGGCTTCAGCGGAACCGAGGACGACAAATATCAGTATCAGGTGCAGGACGGCGACACGTTCACCCTGTACAAGTACAGCGCCGACGGCACCGCGGTCTATCACACCAACCTCACCGACCTGGTGGGGAAGGATAACGGCGCCTACATCAACAGCCTGAAGTGCGACAATGCCGGCGATGTCTATTTTATCAACAACCAGACCGCCTACGCGCTGGATCCCACCGGCAAGCTGCTGTACAAGTGCGATTCCGAAGGCTGGTTTGATCAGCTCTTCGCCCTGCCCGACGGCCGCATCGCCGTCACCGAGACCACCAGCAGTTCCACCACTGACGGCAACTATTCCAGCGACGCCAACCTCATGGTGATGGACAATACCAGCAAGTCCGCCACCGTGCTGTGCAAGATGACGAATTCCTCCTACGGTCTGGTGTCGGGCAACACCACCTACGGCGCCATCTACAGCAGCGGCGCGTACCTTTACGGCGTGGATACCGCCGCCGGCACGGCCACTCCCATCCTGAACTGGATCAACTGCAATATCGACAGCGACACCATCAGCGGCGTGGCCTGCCTGGACGACGGGCGCATCGCGTGCGTGTCCAACAATTATAACGACAAAACCGGGGAATCGACCCCGGAGCTGGCGCTGCTGACCAAGACCAAGGCCACGGAGGCCAGCAAGAAGAAAGTCCTCACCCTGGCGGCGCAGTACATTGACTCCAATCTCAAGACCGAGGTCCTCAGCTTCAACAAGACCAATCCCGACTACCGCATCGAGGTCACCGACTATTCCCAGTATAACACCGAGTCCGATTATGACGCCGGCCTCAAGAAGATGACCACCGATATTCTCGCCGGCAGCGTGCCCGATATCCTCTATACCCAGGGAATCAACGTGGAGCAGTTTGTCACCAAGGGGGTCATCACCGACCTTGACCAGTTCCTGGCCAAGGACAAGACCGTCACCAAGGACTCCATCATGGATAATGTCCTCGCCGCCATGGAGATCGACGGCAAGCTTTATGAGGCGTCCCCCAGCTTCACGCTCTTTACGGTTATGGGCAGCCCCTCCGTGGTGGGCACCAAGATGGGCTGGACCGTGGACGATCTGAATGCGGCCTTTAAGAAGATGCCCGAGGGCTCCACCATTTTTGATGAAACCATGACAAGGCCGGATATCCTCAATACATGTCTTTCCATGGACCTGGACGACTATGTGAACTGGACCACCGGCGAGTGCAGCTTCGACAAGGGCGGCTTCCAGAAGCTCCTTGAATTCGCGAACAGCTTCCCTTCCGATTTCGACTGGAAGAATTACGACTGGGAGGACTATAAAGATCCCTCCATCCGCATAGCGGCCGGCAAGCAGATGCTGATGCAGGCCTACATCGGCCAGCTCTCCAATTATTCCATGTACAAGGCCGAATTCGGCGGCAAGCTGACCTGCGTGGGCTTCCCCACGGCGACCGGAGTCGGCAACATGATCTCCTTAAACGGCGGCTACGCCATTTCCGCCAAGTGCTCCAATCCGGACGGCGCCTGGCAGTTCGTGCGCACCTTCCTCACTAAGGATTTCCAGGAGGGCGGCGACAACTACGGCCTGCCGACCAACAAGGATGCGTTCAACGACGCCATGAAGACCGCCATGACGCCGAACTATCAGATGGATGAGAATGGCAAGCCGGTTCTGGACGCCAACGGCAACAAGATCAAGCAGCCCCTCGGCAGCATCGGCATCAGCGCCGACAAGAGCATCGACTACTACGAGCTGACCCAGGCCGACTCAGACGAGTTGATGGCCGTCATCAACTCCGCCACCAAGGTCCTCCGCCAGGACCAGAACATCACCGATATCATCACCGACGAGTGCACCGCGTATTTCAAAGGCGAAAAATCCGCCGAGGAGACCGCCAAGCTGGTGCAGAGCCGCGTCAGTATCTACGTCAACGAGCAGTCCTGATGAAAACGGATACCGGCGGAGGGTGAACGCCCTCCGCCGGTATGGAGCGAGAAAATGAAAAAAATAGAGCTGAAACTGAGCCGTAAACTGCATAAGCCCGCCCGGCCGCCCCGGCTGAAGGAACAGTCGCCCAAGACGAAGGACTTCATCCGCAGCATGTGCTTTTTGTCGCCCAGCCTGCTGGGCGTCATCCTGTTTTTTGTGCTGCCGTTCTGCGTGGTGGTGTACTATTCCGTCACCGGCGGCGTCATGAGCGGCAAGTTCGTCTTTCTGAAAAACTTCGTCAACCTGTTCCACAACAAGGCCTTTCTCATCGCGTCCAAAAACACGCTGAAGTTTTCCTTTACGGCGGTGCCGCTGGCCGTTATACTGGCCCTGGGGCTGGCGCTGATGCTGGAGGCCCGCATCCCGCTGAAGTCTCAATTCCGCACCTTTTTCCTCAGCCCCATGATGGTGCCCGTGGCTTCCGTGGTGCTGATCTGGCAGGTCATTTTCAGTTATGGCGGCACCATGAACCAGTTTCTCGCCATTTTCGGCGCGGATAAGATTGACTGGCTGAAATCCGATTACTGCCTCACGGTGATCACCATCCTGTTTTTGTGGAAAAATTTGGGCTACAACATGATTCTGTTCATGTCGGGCCTTGCCAATATCCCAAAGGAGCTGCTGGAGGTGGCTTCGGTGGAGGGGGCGAGACCGGCGTACTGCCTGTTCGCCATCAAGCTGCGCTATCTCTCGCCCACGATCCTGTTCGTCACCATCCTCTCCATGATAAACTCCTTCAAGGTCTTCCGCGAGGTCTATCTGCTCACCGGCGATTACCCTTACGACGGCCTGTATATGCTGCAGCATTTCATGAACAACACCTTCAACAGCCTGGACTACCAGAAGCTGTCCGCGGCGGCGGTAGTGATGGCGCTCTTTATGGTGGCGCTGATCGCCGTGATGTTCTATGCCGAGGACAAATTCGGAAAGGATGTGGAAGGATGAGAAAGAAACGCTATTTCGGCCGCTTCGTCATGTTTCTGCTGTGCGCGGCGTTTGCCGTTGCCTTTCTGCTGCCGACGGTGCTGACCATCACCAACTCCTTCATGACCGAATCCGAGATCAAGGCCAACTACGGCCCCGTGTTCGACAAGGACAGTACCTCCGGCTACCGCAGCGGCACTGTCACGTTGAAATTCATCCCCGACAAGGTCACCTTTTCCCAATACATCAACGGTCTGGTGCGTTCGCCGGACTACCTGCTGAAATTCTGGAACAGCGTCGTCCTCGTGGTGCCCATCGTGATCTTCCAGGTGGCTATCGCCTCGGTGGCGGCCTACGGCTTCACCCGATGGCGGGGGAAGGTGCGGGCTTTTATCTTCTTCTTTTACGTGATCCTGATGCTTATGCCGTATCAGGTGACGCTGGTGCCCAACTTCCTGGTCAGCAAGTGGCTGGGCATCCTCAACACCCGCTGGGCCATCGTGCTGCCCGGCGTTTTCGCGCCGTTTTCCGTGTTTTTGCTGACGAAATATATGCGGCGCATCCCGTATTCCCTCATCGAAGCGGCGAAGATGGAGGGCGCGGGGGAGTGGTACATCTTCACACGCATCTGCATGCCGCAGTGCCGCGCGGCCACCTATTCCATCGCGATCCTGGTGTTCATCGACTACTGGAACATGGTGGAGCAGCCGCTGATCCTGCTGAACAACACGGATAAGCAGCCGCTGTCCATTTTCCTTTCGCAGATCAACACCGGGGAGATCGGCCTTGCCTTTGCAATGGCCACAGTCTATATGATACCGTCACTGCTGCTGTTCCTGCACGGCGAGGAATACCTTGTCGAGGGCATAGCCAATTCCGGTAGCGTTAAGGGGTAACGAGATATGGATGAAATCAAAGTCAAAAAAAGAGATTGGGTCAAAAACGCCGCCATCATCTTTCTGGCGGTGATGCTGGCGCTGACCTTCTTTTCCAACACCATCATGAACCGCTCCCTGCCGGAGGTGGCCACCCAGGCCGTCACCAGCGGGCAGATCACCTCCAAGGTGCGCGGCACCGGTACCGTGACGGCCAATGAGAGCTATACCGTCACGCTGGACCAGACCCGGGAGATCGCGTCCGTCAAGGTCAAGGCCGGCGACACGGTCAAGGCCGGGCAGGTGCTGTTCACGCTGTCCGCTTCGGACAGCGACGAGCTTATCAGCGCTCGGGAGGCGGTGGACTCCGCCGGCGACGCCTACCAGAAGCAGCTCATCGAGGCCGCCAAGAATTCCGGCGACGTCACCGTCACCCGCGCAAGGGAAGCACTGGAGGACGCCAAGACCAACTTCGCCGCCTGCGTCTATGTCACGGCGGCTCAGGTGGCCGCGGCCAAGCAGGATTACAATACCAGGATCGCCGTCACCAATTCGCTGGAGGCGGAGTACAATAAGGCCAAAGCGGCATTGGACAACGCCGGCGGCTGGACCGAGCCCTCCGGCAGCGGGGATTATTCCACCGTGGAATCCGCCGCAGCGGCCCTGTCCGACGCCCAGACCACGCTGAGCGCGGCGAGAATCCAATACAACGACAAGTATACGGTGTTTGAAAATATTGCAAAGGAGCGGATGGCCGGCACGGGCAGCGGGTATTCGCTGGACGCCAACAAAAAAGCGCTGTACGAGGAGTACAGCACGTATCTTGACAGCACTGGCGCCCCCGCTTCCAACGACACTGTTCCGACAGGGACGAGTGCCGATCCCAAAAATTATAAAATGGGTGAAATGGCGCAGGCCTATGCCGCCATCACCACCGCCCAGAGCAAGGTGAACAGCGCCCAGAATGCCTACAACAGCGCCCAGACGTCCTATTCCAATTCCGTGTCCAGCTCCACCAGCGGGAACTATTCCCTCAAGGTGGCCTCCGACAAGGCCAACATGGCCTACCAGTCCGCGAAGGTGAACTCTGACACGGCCAAGAGCATTCTGGATAACCTCACCAGCGAAAAGACCGATTATGACACCGCCAAGCAGGCCGTCTACGACAAAGAGGACGCCCTGACCACGGCGCTGGCCGGCGTCCAGACCTCGTCCCTTGACCTGAACACCGCCAAGCGCGCGCTGGCCCGGGCGCAGGAAAAGCTGGCCGACGTCGCCAAGGGCGCCGCCGCCGCCGATATCAAGGCCCAGGTGGACGGCGTGATGAAGACCGTGGACGCCGTGGCCGGCAAGAAATACGACGCCGCCGCCACGCTGGCCACCATCGAGCTGCCCGAGCAGGGCTATACGGTGAGCTTCTCCGTCACCAACGATCAGGCCCGCAAGGTCCACTCCGGCGACGAGGCCGAAATCACGAACTATGGCTCCGACAGCGTGCAGGCCACGCTGCAGTCCATCAAGCCCGACCCCCAGAACGCCCAGACCAACAAGCTGCTGGTGTTCAACATCACCGGCGATGTGGAGCCGGGCGCCACGCTGACCATCTCCGTGGGCGAAAAGAGCGCCCAGTACGACGCCATCGTGCCCAACTCCTCCATCCGCAGCGACGCCAACGGCGATTTTGTGCTGGTGGTGATGTCCAAGAGCAGCCCGTTGGGCAACCGCTATATCGCCACCCGCATGGACATCGAAAAGGTCGCCTCCGACGAGACCAACACCGCCGTCTCCGGCGGACTGAACTACGGCGACTATGTGATCACCACCAGCAGCAAGCCCATCAACGATAAGGACTACGTCAAACTGGCCGATTCATGAAAAAGCTGAACATAAAACTGAAAAAGCCGGATTTCAAGGGCCTTTGGCGGCGCTGGATGACGGTGAAGAAGGTCTGGCGCGTGCTCACTGCGGTGTGCCTGTGCCTGTGCCTGGCCGCTGTTTGCTGCGCGGCCGCCTTTAAGGCCGCGGGAGGCACGCTGAAAAGCCAGCAGGCGGCCCTGCGGTGGGCGGGGGACAGCGGCGCCAGGTACGCCCAGGTCTCGCTGTTCCTGCCGGACGGGTCCGGTCTGGATAAGACCAAGATCCAGTCCTTCCGTCTGAAGGTGGCCGACTCGGTGAAGGACACCACGCCCGACACCGTGAAAAACCTTATGACCGACGCCTGGAGCACCACTGGCAAGGTCAGCATCGCGGGCGGCCACGGAAAGTCCGACGCCGCCGTGCTGGCCGTGGGCGGGAACTATTTCTACTTTCACCCGCTGGATCTGGCCTCCGGCAGCTACTTTTCCGACGACGATCTGATGAAAGACCGCGTCCTGCTGGACGAGGAGCTGGCGTGGAAGCTCTACGGCGGCAGCGACCTCGCCGGCCTCACAGTGCTCATTAACGGCACGCCTTTTGTCGTGTCCGGCGTGGTGAAGCATGAGGACGACTTTGCCGACAAGGCCGCCTATACCGACGGCGCGGCCCTGTATATGTCCTTTGACGCCTACAACAAGCTGCTGGCCGCGAGCGCCGCGCCGTCCGCGTCCGACACAACCGGAACCGACACGACCGGAACCGGCACGGGCGGCCAGGCGGGTACGGCGGCGACCGGCGGCACCGCTGCCAATACCACGACGCCCACGACCGCCGCGGCGGCGGCCAAGGCCGGCATCACCTGCTATGAGGCGGTGCTGCCCAACCCGGTGTCGGGCTTCGCGTCCGATCTGGTCACCGCTGAGCTCAACGCGGATAAAGCCGGTGCGGTGGTTGAAAACAGTGCCCGCTACACCGCGGGCAATATCTGGAAGGTGCTGAAGAACTACGGCCAGCGTACCATGCATGCCGACACGGTGGAATACCCCTACTGGGAGAATGCGGCGCGGCTGGTGGAAAACCGCTGTGCGCTTTTCCTGCTGCTGGAGCTGCTGTTCTGGCTGTTCCCGGCGGTATTTGCCTGCGTGCTGCTTGTCAGGCTGTATCGGTATCTCAGGAAGAAGCTGCGGGATCGGTATCTGGTGCTGAAGGACCGGTACGAAAACAGGACCCTGTTTCACGGCATGAAAGGATCGGACGACGATGGCGGAACTGACGCTTAAAAATTTGACCAAGGTCTACGACAATCAGGTGAAGGCCGTGGACGATTTCAATCTGGAGATCGCGGACAAGGAATTCATTGTGCTGGTTGGCCCCTCGGGCTGCGGCAAATCCACCGTGCTGCGCATGGTGGCCGGACTGGAGGAGATCACCGCCGGTGAGCTCCTCATCGACGGGGCGCGCATGAACGAGGTGGAGCCCAAGGACAGGGACCTGTCCATGGTGTTCCAGAACTACGCCCTGTTCCCCCACATGACGGTGTATGAGAACATCGCCTTCGGCCTGCGGCGGCGCAAGGTGCCCAAGCATGAGATCGACCGCATCGTGCAGGAGACCGCGGAGATCCTGGAGATCACGGAGCTGCTGAAGCGCAAGCCCAAGCAGCTGTCCGGCGGCCAGCGCCAGCGCGTGGCCATCGGCCGCGCCATCGTGCGCCATCCCAAGGCCTTCCTCATGGACGAGCCTCTTTCCAATCTGGACGCCAAGCTGCGCAACCAGATGCGCGCCGAGATCGTCAAGCTGCGCAGGCGCGTGAATACCACCTTTATCTATGTCACCCACGACCAGATCGAGGCCATGACACTGGGCGACCGCATCGTGGTCATGAACCAGGGCGTCATCCAGCAGGTGGGCACGCCCCAGGAGGTTTTCGATCACCCGTCCAATATGTTCGTGGCGGGCTTCATCGGCACCCCGCAGATGAATTTCATTGACTGTGTTCTGACCATCCGGGACGGCGCGGTCTGGGCGAAGGCCGGGGACAATTTTGTCGCGCTGCCCCATTTTGCCGCCTTCGACGGCGGCGCGGAGGAGGGCAGGCGGGTCGTTCTGGGCATCCGCCCGGAATACGTGACGGTCGGCGGAAAAGAGGGCCTCCCCGCCGTGGTGACCCTGAAGGAGCTCACCGGCAGCTCCGTCCAGCTGCATCTGAAGCTGGGGGAGGGGGAGATCATCGTGGTGGTGCCCGTCACCATGGCCGCCGGCATTCCCGAGGCGGACGACGGGGACGACGAGGCCTCCCGGGTGTTTGTGACCCCCGATCGGGAGCATATCCAGCTGTTCGACCCGGAGACCCAGCAGACGATTCGGTAGGGGAAACGGCGGCAGCTGAAAAACAGCCCGGAGACGCAAGTCTCCGGGCTGTTTTGATTTGATTTATGGCTGGACGAGAGGGGAAGAATCAGACGATGTTGTACTTTTTCAGCAGCTCGGCCACCACGTTGTTGGTCAGCAGTTCCTTGCCGAGGCTCAGGAACGGAGAGATGGTGGGCATGATGAACTCCAGCGGCTTCTTGCCGTCCAGCAGCTTGCTGGTGGCGTAAAGCAGGTCGCGCACATCGTACACGCTGGCCCAGACCTCGGGCACGCCGCGGTCGACGTTGCACAGGGTGTAGACGGCCTCCATGCCGGTGCGGATGGAGTACTCGGTAGTGAACACGGTGTCGCGCGGGGTATCGGAGAACTGGCCGACAAAGGCGATGTTGACGCTGCCGTCGGGAACCACTTTGGGACGGTCGCCGGTGGCGCGGGGCTCAAAGAAGGTGGTGACATAGGGCATCATGCAGGGCGTGGTGTTGCACTCCCCGGTGGCCAGAGCCATGATCTCGTTCTCGGGGATGCCGATATGATACAGCCACTCGGCGCACAGCTCAATGCCGTTGCAGTCGCACATATTCTTCTTAATGAAGTCGCCCTTGTCGTTCCAGCAATTCAGGCCGTAGACCCAGATCAGGCAGTGATCCGTGGGCTGCTCCAGGAACTGGCCCTGACGGTTGATGGTCCAGCTGACCAGCCAGCTGGAGTCCTTGCAGGTCACGATGCCGCCGGAAACGACCTTGCCGGACAGAGGATCGCGATGGCAGATCTTCTCAACGGCGGCCAGAATCTTTTTGTTGGCGGTGTCCACGGTCCAGGATTCCCAGCTGGTCTCCTTGATGTCCTTGAAGAACTTGTCGGGATGGCCGAAGGACGGATCCTGCGCGGCGATGTTGCGCCACATCCTGCAGCTGGGGGTCTCGCCGTTGTTCATGTCGACCACGGGGGCGTGCGTCTGGTCGCCGTAGGCGGAGTTGTCGCCCTGGCAGCCGTTGGTGATGATGACCAGATCGTTCTCGGTGAGATTGATGGTCTTGGCCACGCCGGTCTGGGTGTACTCGATCTTTTTGGCGACCTTCCTGTCGGGGGTGCAGTCGCACACGACGTTGGTGACAGTGGTGTCGAATTCGATCTTCCCGCCGTGGTCGGTGATGTACTTGCACATCGGCATGATCATGGACTCATACTGGTTGTAGCGGGTGAAACGCAGCGCGGACAGATCGGGCAGGCCGTCGATATGGTGGATGAAGCGCTGCAGATACAGCTTCATCTCAAGGGCGGAATGCCATTTCTCAAAGGCAAACATGGTCTGCCAGTAGATCCAGAAGTTGGTGGCGTAGAACTCATCGTCGAACACGTCGTCAATGGTGGCGTCCTCCAAATCGGCGTTGGGGGTCATGAACAGCTTCAGCAGCTGCATGCCGGCGCCGGGGGTCAGGGCATATTTTCTGTCGGTATGGGCGTCCTGGCCCTGCTTCTCCGTGACGCGGCACAGGGAGAAGTTGGGGTCTTCCTTGTTCAGGGCGTAATACTCGGAGAAGATGGTCTCGCCGGGATTGACGATGGAGGGGATGGAACGGAAAAGCTCCCACATGCACTCGAAATGGTTGTCCATTTCGCGGCCGCCGCGCATGATGAAGCCCTTGGTGGCGTCATAGATGCCGTCGCAGGAGCCGCCGGCCAGGGGGAGATGCTCGAAAAGGGTGATGTGGTCGCCGGGCATCTGCGCGTCGCGGATCAGGAAGCACGCGGCGGCAAGGCCTGCCAGGCCGGTGCCCACGATATACGCGGACTTCTGCTCAATGCCTTCCGGCTTTTTCGGGGTTGCAAAGGCTTCATAGTTACCACTGCTGTAATACATTTGTTCTACCTCCCAAAAATTTTGATCTCTCTCATGAAGAAGTGCGGCGCCCCGCACAGAATCACGGATTCAGGGGCAGGTCAGGGACTGCAGTCCGGCGCGGTCCAAAATGGTGATCTTCCCGCGGCCCGCCGCGATCAGGCCCAGCTCGTGGAAGCCCTCGATCTCGCGGCTCACCACCTCGCGGGTGGTGCCGATGTGGTTGGCCAGCTGCTCGTGGGTGACCTTCACGGTGTCCCCGCCCGCCGGGCAGTTTTCCAGGATCAGCCTGGCCACGCTGCTTTTCAGCGTACCGAAGAAGCTATGCTCGATGTTTTCCAGCACACTCTGCAGATTTCCGCTCATGCACGCCAGATAATAGTCCGACACGGCGGGCAGATAGGCGAGGATCTGCAAAATGATGGCGGCGGTGATATGTACCACGGCGGTCGGACCGTCTGCGACGATATTGGGCATTCCGGCCCCGTCTATCGGGAGAATGCTGCACATCCCGCCCGCGGGGACCTTGTACAGTGTGAATTCCCGTCCGCCCTCGGAAGAAATATATACGCGCAGCGCGCCTTTCAGAACAAGCAGGAAACCGGTGCGCTCGGCGAGGGGCAACAGGATCTTCTCGCCGTCGGAGAAAGCGCCGACGGGCCGGTTGGACAGCGCGGCCTTCTGCGCGCCGGCCAGTTCATCCCAGAAGGGAAGGAAGGCGGACAGATCAAATTGTTCGGCGGCCGATCTCCTTTTTTCCATACGTCTGCCCCCTGTTGAGCAAAATGATATTACAAATAACATGTGTTAGCGATAACAGAATTTGTTATAGGAACTAACAGCACTTTGCAAAAAAAGAAGGGCGCCACCTTGCCAAACTCTTGTCAATGATTTTAGCAGATGTCCGCCCTTTTTCCGTGCCTTTTGCTACACAAAACAGAAATGTTCAGACAAAAAAACAGGAATTGTTTATATACACAAAATCACTTTGTGCTTTTTATGTAATTCGCGATAAGGTCCCCGGCGAATTTGATGATGTCCACAGGCAGCACGCCGAAGGACACATTTTCATAAATGCTGGTGCCGGTATAGGCGTTGAGGAGGCACTGATAGACGGTATAGATATTCACGTCCGGACGGATGGAACCGTCCTCCACGCCCTCCTTCAGGGCCTTGAGGGCAGGCACCGGGATTTCCCTGTCGTAGTACTGCCAAAAGACATTTTTGATTTCCTTGCCGCTGCTCTCGTCGGAGGGGGCGTAAGAAAACATCTCCTGAGTGTAGTTGAACCAGCGTGGGAACTCCTTGTAGATCTCGAAATAGATTTCCATGGCCACCACGAATTTTTCATACCCGGTGGCGCACTTGACGGCGGCGGCCTCGTAGCGTTCCATATATTGATGAAAGAAGGTGTCCAGCGCATCCTGCCAGACGGTGTACACCAGCGTGTCCTTGTTTTTGAAATAGCGGTAGATGGACATGGGGGAGAGGTCGGCTTCCTGGGCGATGCGGTTGATGGAGGTGGCATAGACCCCCTCGGAAATGAAAAGGTCCTGGGCGGCCTTGATGACGCGGCTGATATTGTATTCCCGTTCCTCGCTCTGTTTCATACGGTGACCTCCTCGTCCTTGCGTACGATGGCTCTGCGGGGGCAGGCGAGGGCGCAGCGTCCGCAGCGGATACAGCGCTTATCGTCGATGCGCAGCGGGTGGCCGGTGCCGCCGATGCATTTCTCCGGGCAGACGGAGCGGCAGCCGCCGCAGCCGACGCAGCGCTCGCCGATGAAATAACGCACAGCCATTCGCCATCGCCCCTTCGCGGATCTGCCGATACATTTTTTATATTTTATATGATATGACAGAGAATTGTCAATAAGTACGATGAAGAATAAGACGAAATATGCCCCCTGCCCGAGGGCAGGAGGCATATTTTCTTGGTAAAGAGAGGAGATGTAGGAGAAAAAAGTGTGTGATGTGTTTGACTTCTTAGTACGAGTATAAGATACAATATCTTTATGACGATATTATGAAGCAAATAAAAATAAACTGTGAATTGTAAATCCCGTCCAATTCAGCCCATGATGCCCAGCCCCGAAATGGTTTCAAACTCGTCGCGGATG
Source organism: Oscillospiraceae bacterium (assembly GCA_035352555.1). Taxonomy (GTDB): domain Bacteria; phylum Bacillota; class Clostridia; order Oscillospirales; family Oscillospiraceae; genus UBA2922. The sequence continues at coordinate 9,813 of DAOPXW010000016.1, read as the reverse complement.
ACGCTGCGGACCTCCTCCCGGGACTCGGTCTCGCCGTGCTCCACCCAGGTCACCAGCACGCCCACCATCACCCCCACGATCATGGACACAAAGTAGTCGTAGCGGGCGGGGTCCGCGGCGAGGAACCGCAGGCTCTCCAGTCCCAGCGCGGTCTTCCGGAAGCTGTTGAGAAAGATGTCCGTTCGATGGATGCGCACCAGCTCCACCAGGATGCGGCTGTGCTCGAACCAGTAGCTGAACACCTTCTCCTTCAGCGGCATCTCCCGCGCCGGGGCGTAGCTGCCGCTGAAAATCTCCTCGAAGCCCTGATCGCACAGCAGCGACAGCACGTCCGGCAGGGTGTCGAAGCTGCGGTAGAAGGTGGAGCGGCTCACCGAGGACGCCCGCTGGATGTCCGAAACGGTGATCTCGTCGAAATTTTTCTCCTCCAGACAGGCCATCAGCCCCAGGCAGATCAGCTCCGCCGACTTCCGGGCCCGCCTGTCGTTTTTGATATGATACATTTTCCCCTCCGCTGTTTTATATTCTGTGGGACTATTGTATCATAAAATAGCTTGTGATACAATAATGCCATCATAAATTGTTTTGAAGGGAGCCGATCCTATGAGTAAAAACGTGATATTCTGCTATTCCGGCACGGGAAACTGCCTGGATATGGCCAAAAACATCGCCAAAAGGCTGGGAGACACGGACATCGTGATGATGCGCCGGCAGCCCGCCGTCACCGATGTGACCGGGGCGGAGCGCGTGGGCTTCATCTTCCCGTGCTACGGCGGCGGCCTGCCCGGGGACGTGGAATTCTTTGCCCGGCAGGTGAAGATTTCACCCAACGCCTACACCTTCGGCGTGGTCCAGTTCGCGGGCTATCCCGGCAACGGCCTGCGGATGATCGACGACATCGTGGGGCTGGATTACTGGACGGCCATGTCCCATCAGTGCGGCTATATCGTGCTGTTCCCGCACCAGATGATGCTGCCGCCCATGTCTCCCGCCATGGCCCAGAAGCGCAGTGAGAGGACCGCGGAAAAGATCGCTGAAAACGTTCTGGCCGGCAGGGAGAGCGGGGGGCGCCCGCCGCTGTACAGGCTCAACCGGCTGGAGTACAGGGGCTGGCCCGCGATCGTTGCGCTGAAGGCCAAAAACTTTCTGGTGGACCCGGCCAGGTGCGTGGGCTGCGGCCAATGCGCCGAGATCTGCCCCACGGGCAACATCCGCATGACCCCCGCGGGCACCCCGGCCTGGGGGCGCAACTGCTATCAGTGCGTCAGCTGCCTGCAGTACTGCCCGCAGCAGGCCATCTCGCTGGGCGGCCCCACGGAGAAGCGCGAGCGCTACCACAATCCCAACGTCTCCGCCGCCGAGCTCAACCGGGACGTTATCCATATCGGCTGAAAAGATCCCCGCCGTCGGGCGGGGATCTTTTCAGCTCATTTTGCTTTCTCGGCGAAGGAATTGTCCACCAGCTTTGTGAAGTCCACCCACTGGCTGTGCTCCAGCACGCCGGCGGTCTCCATCACGGTCTCCAGCCGCTCCAGCGAGGACTGCAGCATCACGGGCGTCGCGTTCCACGCGTCGATGTCCTTATAGCGCTGCACCACGTTCGTCAGCACGGCCACATCCGTATCCGGGAACTGGGGCGCGATGGCCTCGGCCACCTCGGCAGCGGAGTGCGCCTGTACCCAGGCCTGCCCTTTGGCCACGGCGTTGTCGAAGCTCTGGATCACGTCGGGATTGGCGCGGATGTAGCTCTGGGAGGCGAAATAGGCGGTGTAGGGGATTTCGCCGCTCTCCTGCCCGATGGAGGTCAGAATATAGCCCTTGCCCGCCTGCGCGGTCTGGGTGGCGGTGGGCTCGAACAGCGTCACATAGTCGCCGCTTCCGCCGGTAAAGGCACCGGCCATCATGTTGAACTGCACGGTGGTGTCCACGGTCACATCCTTGCCCGGGGTCAGACCGTTCTTGCGCAGCACGTATTCCAGCGTCATTTCCGGCACGCCCCCGGCCCGGCCGCCGATGACGGTCTTGCCCCGGAGATTCTCCCAGGAGAAGGCTTCGTTGCTGCGGCCTACCAGGAAGGAGCCGTCCCGCTTGGTGAGCTGGCCGAACACCACGGGATAGTCCGCTTTTTCCTGATTGAGCACATAGATGCAGGCCTCCGGCCCGGCCAGTCCCACGTCGGACTGCCCGGTGAGTACGGCGGTCATGACCTTGTCGGCGCCGCCGCCGTTGGTCAGTTCAACGGCGAGACCCTCGTCGGCGAAGAAACCCTTCTCGATGGCCAGGTACTGAGGGGCATAGAACACCGAGTGGGTCACCTCGTTAAGGCGCACCGTCACGGTGCCTTTTTCGGCCGTTTTGCCGCAGGCGCACAGCGTGAACACGCACGCCGCCGCTAAAAGTAAGGCAAGAATCTTTTTCATTCAACCACTCCTAAACGATTTTTCAGAATTTTTTCCACTCCGACAACGCCCTGATACATGAGCACGGCGGCCGCGGCCAGCAGCAGCACCGTGGCCATCACCAGGTCCATATTGAATACCTGCGAGCCGTAAACGATGAGATAGCCCAGGCCCGCCTTGGACACCAGGAATTCCCCCATGATCACGCCCACCCAGGACAGGCCCACGTTGACCCGCAGGGTGTTGAACAGCGTGGCGTAGTTGGCGGGGAACACCAGCATACGCAGGATCTGTCCTTTCCTTGCGCCCATCGAGCGCATCAGCCGTATCTTCTCCCCGTCGGTGCCGACGAAGCCCACGTGCATATTGAGGATGGTCACCACGATGGAGATGGCCAGCGTCATGGTGATGATGGACCCGGTGCCCGCGCCCATCCATACGATGAAGATGGGACCCAGCGCGGTTTTGGGCAGGGCGTTGAGCACCACCAGATAGGGGTCGAAAATTTTTGCCGCGGCGGGGCTCCACCACAGGCCCACGGCGACGAGAGTGCCCAGCACGGTGCCCAGGCCGAAGCCCACCGCCGTTTCAAGGCACGACACGCCCACGTGCCGCCACAGATCGCCGCTGCGCCACAGCGCACCCAGCGTCGCCCACACGCGGCTGGGGCAGCTCACGATAAAAGCGTCCGTCCAGCCCAGCCGGGCGGTCAGCTCCCACTGGGCAAAAAAGAAGACCAGCAGCAGAAGCTGGGCGGATAAAATCAGTTTTTTTCGGCGCCGTCCGGCGCGCAGATAGTCGGCCCGCTCGGTAGAAAGCGACTCAGGCATTCACGTCCAGCTCCTTCCAGATCTGATTGAAGATTGCGCTGAAGCCGGGGGTGTTCCGCCGCTGGATAGGGGACAGGCCCCGGTATTCTTCCAGCGTGTGGACGGCCCGCACCACGGCGGGGCGGTGACTGAGCACCATCACCCGGTCGGACATGCTGATGGCCTCGGAGATGTCGTGGGTCACCAGCAGCGCCGTCTTGTGTTCCTGCCGGATGATACGGAAGATATCGTCGGACACGGCCAGCCGCGTCTGGTAATCCAGCGCGGAAAACGGTTCGTCCAGCAGCAGGATGTCGGGCCTCGCGGCCAGCGTGCGGATCAGGGCGCAGCGCTGACGCATCCCGCCGGAAAGCTGGCCGGGCAGCTTTTCCGCAAAACCCTCCAGCTCATAGCGCCGCAGCAGCTCTTCCACCCGCGCCCTGGCTTCGGCCATGTTCTCGCCCCGGATCTCCGGGCCCAGCAGGGCGTTGGAAAGAATGGTGCGCCAGGGGAACAGCTGGTCGCGCTGCGGCATCAGCCCAACTCTGACCGAGGGCTTGGTCACTGCCTCGCCGTCGATCTCGATGACCCCGGCGCTGGGGCGCTCCAGTCCCGCGATCAGCGACAGCAGCGTGGACTTGCCGCAGCCGGAGGGGCCCACGATGCTCAAGAATTCACCCTGATCCATGGAAAAGCTCACGTCCCGCAGCGCTTCCACCTCGCCGTCCGGCGACTGGTATTTCAGCGCGGCGTGCCGCACATCGATCATCATTTCAGGTTTCTCCTTCAAACAACGTTGGATATGTCATTGTATGTGGCCGGTGGCGAAAGTGTTAGCGCGTTTCCCGGGGAAAGTATTTTACAAGCGTCCCCACGGGTGCTATAATAACCCCTGCGCGTTTATTATTTCTGCACCGCGTTTGCTTTTGGAGGCGTTTTCATGAAGAAAAATCCGACCGTCGGATATGTTTATATCGCGCTGTGCACCCTGATTTTCAGCACCATGGAGGTGATGCTGAAAATGCCGGCGGTGAGCGGCGTGTTCAAGCCCATGCAGATCACGGTGGATCGTTTTGTCATCGGCGGACTGTGCCTGCTCCCCATCGCGGCCTCGGCCCTGAAAAAGCGGGGCGTGCGCCTCAACGGGCACGATCTGGCCTCGCTCGCGCTGACGGGCTTCCTGTGCGTGCCGGTGAGCATGGTGCTCTACCAGCTGGCCATCTCCTGCGGCAGGGCGGGCATGGTGGCGGTGCTGTTCTCCGGCAACCCGCTGTTCGTCACGCTGCTGGCTTTCCTGCTGCTGGGCGAAGCCATCCGCTGGAATAACATCGCCGCGCTGGCGCTGGAGGTCTGCGGCATCGTCGCCATCATCAACCCCTTTTCCGCGGGGGCGGGCATCAGCCTGCCCAGCGTGGTCATGGCCATTCTCAGCGCGCTGGTGTTCGCGCTGTACAGCGTGCTGGGCAAAAAGCTCACTGCGCGCTGCGGCGGCATCGTGGTCACCTGCGGCAGCTTCCTGTTCGGCGGCGGCGAGCTGCTGCTGTTGCTGCTGCTGGGCTATACCGCCCCGGGGCGGGACGTCTACGGCGCGCTGGGGCTGGCCATGTTCTGCGAGGTGCCGCTGCTGGCGGGCATCAGTCCCGCCACGCTGCCGTATTTCCTTTTCATCTGCGTCGTCAACAGCGCGGCGGGGTATGTGTTTCATATGCTGGCCATGGAAAAGACCAGCGCCGCCACCACCAGTCTCGTGTTTTTTTTCAAGCCCGTCCTTGCCCCGCTGATCGCGCTGGCGGTGCTGGGCGAAGCCATCACCGCGCCCATGGCCGTGGGCATCGCCTTCTTCCTGGCGGGTTCGCTGTGCGGCATCGTACCGAAGCTGCTGGCGGAACGCCGCCCCGCCGGCATCGCGGAGGAGACGGTTTTGAAAGAAGACCTCCCCGAGGAATAAAAAATTCCCGCCCTTTCGGACGGGGATTTTTCGAGCCTGTCAAAGAACTAAAAGAGGAACGGATTTGGGGGATGATGCGGGGGGGAGTATGAGGGGGGCGGAGCCCCGCCTCAATTTGGATGAATAGCCGCAAAACCCTTGCTGTGCAAGGGTTTGGGGAGCGGAGCGACGTTTTTTGCGAAGACACGGTTTCGCAAAAAATTCGGCGTTTTGAGGCTGTCAAAAAGGCTTTTTTGACAGCCTCAAATGCAGTTTTCACACCGCGATGTCCCGCAGCATTTTTTCCACCTCGGCCGCCAGACCCTTCAGCGCGCCGGGGGCGAAGGGGGAGGGGAAGCCCGCCTCGCGCAGCAGATCGGTCCAGACCTGCTCGCCGCCCTGCCTGGAGAGGGCCATATAGCGGGCGAAGGCGTCGCCGTAGTTGGCCCGGGAGGCCAGCAGGAAGCGGAACGCCGCCGTCTGGGCCAGACAGTAGTCGATATAGTAGAACGGCGTTTCGTAGATGTGCATCTGGTACTGCCAGCGGGTGCCCCTGTCCAGATAGGGCATCCCCTCCATGGTGAGATAGGGGCGGTACTGCGCCTCCAGCTCCAGCCACAGCGCGTCGCGCCCCGCGGGGGTGAGGTCGGGATTTTCGTAGACCCTGTGCTGAAAATCGTCCACCATGGTGCCGTAGGGGATAAAGGAGAAAGCGTCCAGCGCGTGCATATAGCGGTACTTGTCGGCGTTCTCGCCGAAGAACCGGGCCATGTATGGCCAGGCGAAAAACTCCATGCTCATGGAGTGGGTCTCGGCGGTCTCCATGCCGCCGCAGTTGAGCTCCAGCGCGAAGCGGTTGCCGGAAATAAGATAGGAATTCAGCGCGTGCCCGGCCTCGTGGGTCACCACGTCCACATCCCCGGCGGTGCCGTTGAAATTGGCCAGAATGAAGGGCTGCCTGTATTTGGGGAACTCGGTGCAGTAGCCGCCGCCCCACTTGTTCTTGCGGGAATCCACGTCGAAGGCGTCGTTTCGCAGCATCATGTCGATGAACGCGCCGGTCTCCGGCCCCATGGCGTGATACATCTCCCGCGCCGCGGCAAAGATGCCCGCCTTGCCGCAGGGCGCGGGGTCGCCCCCGGGGATGACGACGTCGTTGTCGTAGAGATGGAAATCGGTCACGCCCAGCCGCCTGGCGTTTTCGGTGCGCAGCCGGGCCACCACGGGCACCACGTCGGCCTTCACGTTCCGCCGGAACTGCGCCACCATGGCCTGATCGTAGCAGAGCCTGCCCATGCGGTAGTAGCCCAGCTCCACGAAATTCCGGTAGCCCATCTTTTTGGCCATCCGGTCGCGGACGTGGACGAGACTGTCATAGATGCGGTCCAGCTCCGCCGCGTGCGCGCCCAGCGTCCCGCCCAGCACGGCGTAGCATTCCCGCCGGGTGTCCCTGTCGTCGGACTTGGCGTATTTCATCAGCAGGGGCCGCGGCAGCTTCTCGCCCCGGAACTCGAATTCCATCCCGGCCATGAGCTGGGAATATTCGCTGACCAGCTTGTTTTCCTCCACCATGTCCGGCACGATCTCCGGAGCCATGGACTTGCGCTGGACCTCCAGCGATTTGAACAGCACCGGGGACAGGGCCTTCTCAAGCTCACACCGCAGCGGGGAGTCCAGCAGGGCGCCGGCATAGGACAGCGAGGCGTTTTGGGCGATGGGGCCGGCCTCGTCGTAATAGTTCTTCTCCGTCAGATAGAAGGGGTCCGCCGTGTTGATGCTGTAGCGCATATAGGACAGGGCGGAGGCCGTGGTGTAGTCGCACAGCGCCGCGAGATAGCCCTCCCGGGCCGCCAGCACGTCGGCCGCCGACCCGGCGGCCTTGACCCTGCCGGCGGCGGCGTTGGCCGCGTCGGAAAATTCTTCCGCCGTCACCCGGCGGTATTCCAGTTCGGATACTTTCATTTCTTCATTCCTTTCAGAAAATGATTCGCACAGCTATTATACTACCCGGGCACAAAAAAACAAACACGCTCTTGTTAGATTGGGGTTCTTGTCATATAATAATTAATATTTAAAAAATCAAAACTATTGTAAGAGGCACGCCTATGATCCTTCTGTGGAGCTTCCTTTTAATTGGCGCGGCGTCGGCCGCCGTATCCGCCGCCGTGTGGCATTTCGGCGTACCAGCGGCGGCGCTGGCCGCCGTAGGGGGCTTTTTGGCCGCTTTCCTTGTTTTCTACGTTGCTCAGCTTTTGATCTCGCTGTTTCTCAGCCATAAAAAGTCCGCCGAAAAGCCCTCCCCCTACTGCGTCTGGGCCATGGAGCAGACCGCGGCGTTCATTAACTTCTTCTGCGGATTGCGCGTCCACATCACCGGCGAGGAGCTGCTGCCGGCGGACACCCGCTACCTTTTCGTCTCCAACCACCGCTCGAATATGGACCCCATCATCATTATGGACAGGCTGAGCGCCCGGCACATCGCCTTCGTCTCCAAACCGGAAAACCTGAAAATCCCCATGATCGGCCCGTTTATCCGCCAGTGCTGCTTCCTGCCCATCGACCGGGAGAATGCCCGCAACGCCGTGGCCACCATCAACGCCGCCGCGGATTATCTCAAAAACGACGTGGTGTCCATCGGCATCTACCCCGAGGGCACCCGCTCCAAGTCCGTCCGCATGGGCGAATTCCACGCGGGCTCCTTCAAGATCGCCCAGAAGGCCGGCGTCCCCCTTGTGGTCGCCACCGTCAGCGGGACGGAGAAAGTCTCCAAGCGCGTCCTCAAGGGCACTCAGGTCTATGTGGACATCATCGCGGTCATCCCGCCGGAGGAAGTGTGCGCGGAAAAGACCGTGGAGCTGGCCGGGCGGGTAAAGGCCATGATGGCCGAACACCTGAAGACAAGAGACGGCTGACACAGTCAGGAGACTTTTTGTAAAATATACTTGACAAAATATTGGATATGTGTTATCCTCCGTTCAGAACTTGAACGGAGGTATTCAAATCATGCCGAGAGATTATATCTGGACATTTCTTCTTGGACTGCTGTTTGCGGTCGCGCTTTTTGTTATCGTCTCCGTGATGGAGAAGAAACAGAAGCAGGAGCGGAGATATGACGAGCGCCAGCTGCAGGCCCGCGGCCGGGCTTATCAGGCCGCGTTTCTCTCGCTGCTGGGCTACTGCGTCGTGGTAGGTATGCTGAGTCTCTGCTTGGAGCGTGAGCTCTGCCCGGTGTATACGGCAATGTTTATCGGCGTGTTTTTCTCCGCGGGCGTTTTCGCGGTGAAGTGCATCTTCTCGGAGGCCTATTTTGCCGTGGGCGAGAGACCCGGCTACTGGCTGGCGCTGTCCGCGTTGGTAGTGGCCATAAACATGGTGGTAATTCTTAAAAATTTGCATGACGGCAAAGCCATTATCGAAAACGGCGTACTGACCGAGTACAGCATCAATGTGGCCTGCGGCATCCTGTTTGTGGCGATCTTCGCGGCCACGCTTATCAAGACCCTGAAGGACCGCGCGTCGGACGCTTCGGAGCGGTGACATGAAAAATTTGAAACTGAAATCCGCCCGGGCGGCGCTGGACTGGTCCCAGCAGCAGCTGGCGGACGCGGTGGGCGTGTCCCGGCAGACCGTCAACGCCATCGAAAAGGGCGACTATAACCCCACCATCAAGCTGTGCCTGGCCATCTGCCGGGCGCTGGGCAAAACCCTGGATGAACTGTTTTGGGAGGAAGAACCATGAAAAAAGTGGCGCTGGTCACCGGCTCGTCGAGAGGCATCGGCCGGGCGGAGGCGTACCGCCTGGCCCACGACGGCTACGCCGTGTGCGTCAATTATATCCGGCGGAAGGACAAGGCCGACGAGCTGGTGTCTCTGCTGGCAAGCGAGGGGCTGGAGGCCATGGCCTTTGGCGCCGACGTGGCCGACCGCGATGCCGTCGACGCCATGGTGCGCGCTGCGGAGGACACCTTCGGCCCCGTCACACTGTTGGTGAACAACGCGGGGATCGCCAGGCAGTTTCAGTTTCAGGACATCACGCCGGAATACTGGAAGCGCATCTTCGATGTCAATCTGGGGGGCGCCTACAACACCATCCAGGCCGTGCTGCCCCGGATGCTCCACGAGCACGCGGGGGTCATCGTCAATACCGCCTCCATCTGGGGCCTCCACGGGGCCAGCTGCGAGGCCGCCTATTCCGCCACCAAGCACGCCGTCGTGGGCCTGACCAAGTCACTGGCGGCGGAGCTGGCGCCAACCCATATCCGGGTCAACGCCGTGGCTCCCGGCGTCATCGACACCGACATGGTGCGGCCGCTGGGGGAGGAGACCCTTGCGGAGCTGGTGAAGCGCACCCCCCTGGACCGCCTTGGCAGGCCGGAGGATATCGCCGCGGCGGTGAGCTTTCTCGCGTCGGAGCAGGCCTCTTTCATCACCGGCCAGATCCTCACCTGCGACGGCGGCTTTGTCAGTTTATGAACACTTTCGACCCTTGCCGCATAATCTGACAAAGGAGACGGAAAAACTTCCGCCGCCCAGATTTCATGCGGAGATCAATGGATGTCGGAGCCTCTGCGGCCGCCGGACGGCGAGAGCCGGTCCTGCCCCACAGCGGCTTGCCGGGGCGAAGAAAGAAACCGTTGAACAAACGCGTGCCCGGAAGCCGAAAGGCTTCCGGGCATTT
>DAOPXW010000015.1:33402-37398 GCA_035352555.1 Oscillospiraceae bacterium | reverse complement strand
AATCACGCCCCCGGCCGAAAAGGCCGGGGGCGTGTTGGTTTGTTCCTTTGATTCTTTATTTGCCCAGTCCCAATTCCTTTTCCAGCGCGTCCAGCTGGGCCAGATACAGGCTGTCCATGCCGTCGGAGGGGAGGCGGAAGCCGCTGCGCGGGGACACGGAGAAGGGCTCCACCGCGGGGCCGTCCATCAGGCAGGAGCGCTTGAACTGCTGGGAGAAAAGGCGGCGGCAATAGCTGCGCAGCCACTTGAGCAGTTCCCCGTCGTCAAACTCGTCGCCATAGGCGATGCGGGCCAGCCGGAAGGTCTTTTCCGGGGTGAAACCGCAGATAAGCATCTTGTGGGTGAAGAAGTCCTGCAGGCTGTAGGAGCCCACATTCTCCTCGCTCTTCTGCTCGATGGTGTCGTTGGTCACGGGCAGCAGCTCCGGGGTCACGGGGCAGTCCAGTACGTCCCACAGCGCGCCGGCCAGCACCTGGTCTTCGGTGGTCCGGGCGATATGCTTCACGGCGGCGCGGACCTGGGTCTTGGTGACGCCCATGTTCACGTCGTACATACTGGTGTGGTCGCCGTTATAGGTGCACCAGCCGTCGATGAATTCGCTGAGATCCTCGGTACCCACGTCGAGACCGTTGATCTCGTTGGCGATGTCCATGAGGATCTGGGTGCGCTCCCGGGCCTGCGCGTTTTCAAAGGCGATGCTGTAATCGTCCCGGGCGTGGCCGATATCGTCAAAGTGCTTGTTGACGGCTTCGCCGATGTCAATGACGCGCACCTCCGCGCCCAGCTGCTCGGCCACCACGATGGCGTTGGATTTGGTGCGGGAGGTGGTGCCGAAGCAGGGCATGGTGCAGGCCACCACATTGGTGGAGGGCAGCCCCAGCCGCTTCACGGCCCGGGCGCAGACCATCACGCACAGCGTGGAATCCACGCCGCCGGAGATACCGACAACGCAGTGATCCAGCCCCGCGTACTGCATCCGCTTGACGAGACCCGACACCTGAATGTCGATCAGGCGCTCGCAGTAGGCGGGCACGTCGGAAGCCAGCGCGGGCAGGTGGGGGTTCTTGGAGTAGTAGCGGGTGAGGGTGGTTTTCTCCGGCTCGGCGCCCCAGTGGGGGGTGAAATGCGGATACTCGGCGGCGCCGAATTCGCCGCTTCGCACCCGGAGATTGGCCAGATAATTCACGTCGATCTCGGTGAAGGCCAGGTCCGCTTCCTTCTCTTCCTCGGCCAGGATCACGCCGTTTTCCGTCACCAGGCACAGCCCCGAATAGACGTTGTCGGTGGTGGATTCGCCCTTGTTGGGGGAGGCGGTGATCAGCGCGCACTTCAGCCGGCGGGACTGGAATTTCGCGGCCGCCTCGGTCTCGGCGCGGGAGGCGACGGTCATGGGGAAGGAGGCCATCTGCGCGATGACGGTGGCGCCGCCCAGCGCGTGGCGCACGGCGGGGGGATTGACGGCGTCCATATCCGCGCCCAGCTCCACGGCCACGGCCAGATCGGGGATGCAATTGGACACGAACAGGGTATCGGGGATGAGATAGGTGCTGTAGATGCCGTCGATGCTGATTTCCCGGGCGGTCTTGTCCGGGGCGGCAAAATGGGTGCCCGCCACTTCCGTGCGGGGCACCAGGCCCAGCAGCCCGCCGGCGTACAGGGCGGCGGCGCAGCTGTAAAGGCGGGTGCCGTCCAGATAGGGCAGGCCCACGAGGATCAGCATATCCAGCCCGTTGGTGGCCTCCAGCAGTTTGACAAGCGCTCTTTTGGCGCCGTCCAGCAGGGTGCGCTGGGTGTAGAGATCATAGCAGGTGCAGCCAGTCAGGGTCAGCTCCGGGAACACCAGCACCTTCACGCCCTTCCTGTGGGCGGCGCGGACGCTCTCCATGATCTGGTCCGCATTATAGTCGGGGTCGGCCACCCGGATCATGGGGGAGGCCGCCGCCGCTTTGATGAAACCGTGCTTCATTTCACATTTACCTGCGATCCTTATTTATTTTCCGTCTCCGCAAACTCAAAAAGGCTCTCGTCGTAATACCGCAAAATGGCGGCCCGGGTGGCCACGGAGCTGGCGGAGTCCAGGGTGACGGCCAGCTTGTCCCCGTCCACGCGGCTTTCCTCAACGCCGCCGATGACGGGGAACACGTTGGTTTCCAGCTCGGTCTGCAGCTCGTCCAGATGGGCGGCGTAGTATGCCGAGGTCTGGGGCGGGGTATAGCCGGGGATGGGGGCCTTGCCGCTGCCGAAGCAGACGACCAGCATCAGCACGCCCACCAGCAGGAACAGGATGCACCCGCCCGGCCGGAGCCAGCGGACGAATTCCTGGCCCGCCGACTCGCGATTTTTTTCATCCATGGCGTTCAGATTTTGACGCGCTCGGAGATATAATTTTTGACCTCGGCGATGGGGATGCGCACCTGGGCCATGGAATCGCGCTCGCGGATGGTGACGCAGCTGTCGGCGGGGGTGTTCTCGTCGCCCACGGTCTCAAAGTCGAAGGTGACGCAAAACGGTGTGCCGATCTCGTCCTCCCGGCGGTAGCGCTTGCCGATGGAGCCGGTCTCGTCGTAATCGCACATGAAGTCCTTGGACAGCTCGGTGTAAAGCGCTATGGCCGGGCCGGAGAGGACTTCTTTCTTGGACAGCGGCAGAATGGCGCACTTGAAGGGGGCCAGCGCCGGGTGCAGCCGCAGCACGGTGCGCACGTCGTCCCTGCCGTTCTTGTCCTGCCCCACGACCTCCTCGTCGTAAGCGTCCACCAGCACGGCCAGCACGGAGCGTTCCACGCCCAGGGACGGCTCGACGACGTAGGGGAGATAGTGCTCGTTCTTCTCCTGATCGTAATAGGTCAGGTCCTGCCCGGAGGTCTCCTGATGGCGGGTCAGATCGTAATTGGTGCGGTCGGCCACGCCCCACAGCTCGCCCCAGCCGAAGGGGAACAGGAACTCGAAGTCCGTGGTGGCCTTGGAATAGAAGCTCAGCTCCTCCTTCTCATGGTCGCGCAGGCGGAGATTTTCGTCCTTCAGACCCAGTGTCAGCAGGAAGTTGTGGCAGAAGGAGCGCCAGTAACTGAACCACTCCAGGTCGGTGTCGGGCTGGCAGAAAAACTCCAGCTCCATCTGCTCGAATTCGCGCACGCGGAAGATGAAGTTGCCCGGGGTGATCTCGTTGCGGAAGCTCTTGCCGATCTGGGCGATGCCGAAGGGCAGCTTGCGCCGGGTGGTGCGGGCGACGTTGGCAAAGTTCACGAAAATGCCCTGGGCGGTCTCCGGGCGGAGATACACGGTGTTCTTCGCGTCCTCGGTGACGCCCTGGAAGGTCTTAAACATCAGGTTGAACTGACGGATGTCGGTGAAGTTATGCTTACCGCAGGAGGGGCAGGGGATATTGTGATCTTCCACATAGGCTTTCATCTCCGCCTGGGAAAAGGCGTCGATGGGCTTTTCCAGGGTCACGCCGTTCTCCGCGGCCCAGTCCTCGATAAGCTTGTCGGCGCGGAAGCGCTCATGGCACTCGCGGCAGTCCATCAGGGGGTCGGAAAAGCCGCCGATGTGGCCGGAGGCCACCCAGGTCTGGGGGTTCATCAGAATGGCGGCGTCCAGACCCACGTTGTAGGGATTTTCCTGCACGAATTTCTTCCACCAGGCGCGCTTGACATTGTTCTTCAGCTCCACGCCCAGAGGACCGAAGTCCCAGGTGTTGGCAAGACCGCCGTAGATCTCGCTGCCCGCGAAGATAAAGCCGCGGTTTTTGCACAGGGCCACGATCTTGTCCATGGTCTTTTCTTGGTTTTTCATTCTCTCTTTCCTTTCCCGCGGCTGGCTGCCGCAGAGATAATATGCGTCGACAGACGTCAACAGTTTATTAATATATCATAATAGTATCGGCAAGGCAAGGGCGTGATAAAACATAGACAATATGCCTCAAAGCGCATTTGCCATATTTGCCAGTGGAATATTGCCGGCGGATATGGTAGAATAACCGCAAAGCGGTTATTCT
>DAOPXW010000015.1:21555-33302 GCA_035352555.1 Oscillospiraceae bacterium | reverse complement strand
CATAAAAATATTCAGCGGAAGATACTGGAGGAAGGCGGAAACAATGGATAACGGGACCATGAGAGACTATGCCAGGCTTATCGCCGTAATGGGCGCCAACATACAGCCGGGGCAGGACTGCTATATCGAAGCCGAGCTGGATCAGCCGGAATTTATTACCATCCTGGCGGAGGAATGCTACAAAGCCGGGGCCGCCAAGGTCGTGGTGGAGTGGACGCATCAGCCCCTCACCAAGCTCGACGCCGCCTGCCAGAGCGACGAGACGCTGGGCCGGGTGGAGAAGTGGGAGGAAGAAAAGCTCTGCCACCAGCGGGACACGCTGCCCGCCGTGATCTATATCGAATCGGAGGATCCCGCCGGATTGGACGGCATCGATCAGGAAAAGTGGGCCCGGGCCAAGCAGAGCCGCTGGAAGATCATCAAGCCTATCCGGGACGCCATGGAGGACCGCCACCAGTGGTGCATTGCCGCCGTGCCCGGCAGGGCGTGGGCAAAAAAGATGTTCCCCGGCATGGATACGGACGACGCGATAGAGGCGCTGTGGCAGGCCATTCTGACCACTTCCCGCGCCAAAAACGGCGCCGTGGAAAACTGGCGGGCGCATAACCGCGACCTCAAAGCCCGCTGCGCCTACCTCAACGGGCTGGATCTGCGGAGTCTCCACTATGCCGCCGCCAACGGCACCGACCTCACCGTGGGCCTCATCCCCGGCGCAAAATTCATGGCCGGGTCGGACGAGACCCTCGGCACCGGCGTGACCTACGAGCCGAACATCCCCACGGAGGAGGTCTTCACCAGCCCCATGAAGGGTCAGGCGGAGGGAGTCGTCTATTCCACCAGGCCCCTGAGCTACCGGGGCGTGATGATCGAGGATTTCAGCGTCCGCTTTGAAAACGGCCGGGCGGCGGAGGTCCACGCGCGGAAAAACGAGGACGCGCTGCGCGCCATGATCACCATGGACGAGGGCGCCGCCATGCTGGGCGAATGCGCGCTGGTGCCACACGACAGCCCCATCCGCAATTCGGGCCTGACCTTTTACAACACGCTGTTCGATGAAAACGCCGCCTGCCATCTGGCGCTGGGCATGGGCTTCTGCGCCGTTATCCCGGGCTACGGCGCCCTCTCGCTGGAGGAATGCCGGGCCATGGGCGTCAACGATTCCATCATCCATGAGGACTTTATGATCGGCTGCGCCGATCTGAACATCACCGGTGTCACCGCCGACGGCCGGGAAGTGCCGATCTTCAAAAACGGCGGCTGGGCATTCTGAGAGAGATAAGGCGGACGAGCTATGGCCGAGACGGACGTGAGAACGGACCCCCCGATCCCGAAGCAAAAGCCGGTGCTGAAGAAGCCCGGTAAAATGAGATACATCGTGGACAGGAAGAATTTTCTGGCCAAGGTCGCCATGGTGCTGATGGCGCTGTCGGTGCTGTTCCGGCTCATCGGCTACTGGGGCTTTTGGAATGTGCCCGATACGGACGCGACCTATACCGAGGTTTTTCTGCCCATCGTGTGCTGTATATTATTCATCGTCCTTCTGGAGCTGGTGGGCAGGGCCGCCCTGTGGGCCACGTCGCTGCCGGTGTTTCTCACGGCGGTGTTCCTGATCCTGGAGACCGCCTCCGTGACACCCTGGTGGGTGAAAGTGCTGAGCATTCTGCTGTATGTGGTGGCGGCCTGCATCTATACGGTCACGGTGTTCGGCAGGATCCGCACCAAATGGCTGCTGGTGGTCACCGTCGGCACGCCGCTGGTGTACCATCTGGCGGTGCAGGACCGCACCACCCTGCTCAACGCCGCCACCCCCGCCACGCTGGTACAGTGGATGCCGGAGATTTCGGCCATGTGCTTTTTGTGCGCACTGCTGTTCACCACGCTGGCCATGGAAAAGATCGTGCCCTCCGTCTATGACGGACAGCCCGACTTCGTGCGCCGAAAGCTGCCAAAATACATACCCCCGGAGCTGGCATGGCGCTCCGCCGGACAGGATGCCGACGGCGAGACCCGGATCATGCCCGCCGTGGATGCGGCCCTGACGCCGGCGGAAGCGCCGCAGACGCCCCCCGAGACCCCGCCGGCGGAAACGCCGCAGACGCCCCCCGAGACGGAAAATGGGAGGAAGAGGATGAGCAGGAAGACCATTACGTATCTCTGTCTGGCCGCCGTGGCGGTGCTGGCCGTCATCGGCGTGGTGTTTGCGCTGGTTCATTCCTCCAACGCCCGGCGCTACGACGATTATTTCCAGGACGGCAAGCAGTATTACGACAGCGGCGATTACGACAGCGCCGTGATCTATCTGGAAAAGGCCGTCTCGCTCGACCCCACGGACGAGAGCGTTTTGATGCTGGCCGACTGCTATGTCGCCGAGGGACAGACCGACAAAGCCTTCGCCCTGCTGGAAAAGTACGGCGGCAGGAGCGCCGCGGTGAAGGCCAGACTGGTGGAGCTGGAAAACGGCGGCTCGTCCGGGGAGAACGTCACCGTGGGCGGCGAGGCCTTCAAAGCAGACACCGTCAGCGTAGGCCTGGCGGATAAGGGCCTGAGCAGCGCGGACATCGCCGGCCTCGCCAAACTCACGGAATTGCAGAGCGCCACGCTCTCCGGCAACAAGCTCACCGACCTCTCCGCGCTGGCGGGACTGGAAAAGCTGGAGGTGCTGGATCTCAGCGGCAACGCCGTCACGGATCTCACGCCTCTGTCCGGGCTCAAGGCCCTGCGCACGCTGTATCTGGACAACAACAAGATCAAGGATTTTTCGCCGCTTTATCGGCTCGGCAAGCTCACCACGCTCAGCATCAAGGGCATGGACATCACCGAAAAGCAGCTCAAGGAGATCCAGGACGCCCTGCCCAGCTGCCGGATCCATTCCGAGCAGGCCAGCGAGGATGTGGAGGAACTCACGCTGGGCGGCGTGACCTTCAAATCCGACGTCACCACGCTGGATCTCAGCGGCAAGGGCATCACCGACATTTCGGTACTGTCCAAGTGCGAGGGGCTGGAAAAGCTGGATCTGCGGGGCAACAGCATTTCCGATATCAGCCCGCTGATGGATATTCCGGGCCTGAAATGGCTGTGCCTGAAGAACAACAGTATCAGCGATCTGCGCCCGCTGATGGGCCTGACCCGGCTGGCCTATCTGGACGTGCAGAACAATAAATTTACCTCCGTGTCCTCCGTGGCGGCGCTGGGCGGCCTGCAATACCTCTATCTGGGCGGCAACGCCGTCGGCTCCTTCGCGCCGCTGGATGAGTGCGCCAATCTGGTGGAGCTGGGGCTGGAGAATACCGGGGTCAAGGACAGCGACCTGAACGATCTCGCCGGCCTCTCCAAGCTCAACAGGCTCTATCTGGAGAATAACGCCGCCCTCACCCAGTCCGGGGTAGACGGACTGCAGACCGCCCTGCCCGGCTGCAAGATCTCCCATTCCGGGCTGAAGAGCCAGGTCAAGCTGGGCACCAAAAGCTTCGACGCCGACGCCGCGACGGTCGACGCCTCCGGCCTGGGACTGACGGACATTTCCGCCGTGACGGGCCTGACAAAGTGCGCCACGCTGGATCTTTCCAACAACAGCATCGCCGACCTCACGCCCCTCTCGTCCCTCACGGCGCTGCGCAGCCTCAACCTGGAGAATAACCCTATTGCGGACGTCTCCCCGCTGCTGACCATGACGGGACTGAAGGAGCTGTATATCAGCGGCGGCAGCCTGCCGCAGGAGCAGGTGGACGCGCTGTATTCCGCCCTGCCCGGCTGCCAGATCACGGTGGAGGGCGTAACACCCTGAAATTTGCAAATTGTTCTTCTCTTTGCCCTGCGGGTATGATAAAATGAGAACATCGGAGGGGAGCGATCCCCGCCTGCGAGCACACGAAAGGAGCTGACACAAATGAAGTTCACTTTTACCGAAAAGAAAATGACTTTCTCCGAAGACCTCAGAGCCTACGCGCAGAAAAAGATAGGCAAGCTGGATCGTCTTTTCAGGACAGAAAGCGAGGCGTATGTCACCTTCAGCATTGAGCGGGGCCGCTTCCGCGCCGAGATCACCATCAAAAGCAACGGCATGATCTATCGCGCCAGCGAGCTCACCAGCGACATGTACGCTTCCATCGATTCGGGCGTGGCCTCCATCGAGCAGCAGATCCGCAAGAACAAGACCCGTCTGGCCAAGAAGCTCAGAGACGGCGCCGATTTGGTGCTGGATGAGATGCCGGCCTACGCCCCCGTGGAGGATGAGGAGGAAGAGGAGGAATTCAGGATCGTCCGCAGCAAGAAATTCCCCATCAAGCCCATGTCCCCGCAGGAAGCGATTCTGCAGATGAACCTGCTGGAGCACGAATTCTTCGTGTTCCGCAACGATCAGGCGGAAGGCGCGGTTGCCGTGGTGTACTGCCGCAGAAACGGCGGCTACGGTCTCATCATGGACGACGGCGAGTAACCGATATAACCCACAACACACGCAAAGCCCCGCCGTTTGGCGGGGCTTTTTGATGAAAGTGACGGCAAATACCCCCGCGGCGGCGCCGGAGCGGACCGGCTTGAGGATCGAGACGCACACTGCCATGGACGAATGGAATTCCTTTGTCTGCCGGTAAAACAAAGACGGCGGACGGCATTTGCCGTCCGCCGTCTTTTATGTGGGGTCAATAGATCTGATTGGCCTCCACCAGCTTCACGTCCGCACTGAAGGTCTTGCCGTCCCGCCACAGGGTCAGTGTCAGCGAATCGCCCACCTGCAGGGCATTCTTGATGTCGCTGACCTGGGACGTCTCGGTGACGGTCTTTCCGTTGACGGCGGTGAGGATGTCCCCCGCTTTCACGCCCTGGGCCTCGGCGTTGGAGCCCTTGGATACGCTGGAGACGTACAGCCCGTTGGGGATGCTGTAATGCTCGGCAACAGCCTCGGTCACGGGGCCCACGGTGATGCCGATGGAGGGCCGCCCGGTGATCTCGCCGCCGGAGATCAGCTGATCCGCCGCCTCCGCCGCGCTGGCGCTGGGAATGGCGAAGCCGATGCCTTCGATGCTGGAATAGGAGGACATCATCTTCATGTTTACGATGCCCACCACGTGGCCGTACATATCCACCAGCGGGCCGCCGGAGTTGCCCTCGTTGATGGCGGCGTTGGTCTGGATCAGGGTCATGACATGGCCGTTGTAGCTGACGCCGCGGTTGATGGCGGAGACGATGCCGTCGGTCATGGTGCCGGTGAGCTCCTCGCTGAGGGGATTGCCGATGGCGGCCACGCTGTCGCCCACGGCCAGTTCGCCGCTGTCGCCGAATTCGGCGGGGGTCAGACCCTTGGCGTTGATCTTCAGCACGGCGATATCGCTCTGCCCGTCGGCGCCGATCAGCTGAGCGTTCTTGTATTCCGTGCCGTCCGACAGCGTCACGGTGACGGAATCGCAGCCGTCGATGATATGGGTGTTGGTGATGATCAGGCCATCGGCGCTGAGTACCACGCCGGTGCCCCAGGCCGCGCCGCTGTCGTCGGCGGTGTAAGCGGTGATAGCCACGACGGAGGGGATGCACTTGGCATAGATCTCCTGCAGGGTGAGCTGCTGTTTGCCCTGCGGCTTCAGCGTCATGGTGAAGTCGCCGTTATAGGTGGTGGTGGCCAGCTCGATATCCGCCTGGGTGATGTCCTGCGCGTCGTAGACGCTCTGGAGATAGTCCTTCCAGCTGGCGGGCAGCCCGCTGCTGTCGGTGCTGCCGCCGGAGCCGGCACCGGCGGAATTGCCGCCTTTGCCCGCGCTGCCGAAAGCCAGATACGCCACGGTGCCCAGTACCAGTACAGCGCACAGGCACAGCATCACGATCTTAAAGGCCTTGTGCTTTTTTCTGGGCGCGGACGGGACCGCCGATTTGGAGGCGTACCAGTCCGATTTTTGTCCGTAATCAGGTTCGCTCATAATGTTACCGTTCCTTTTTGCTGATTTGCCGGGGCTCCGCCTTCTCGGCCTCCGACAGGGCCAGAGTAAAGACGAATTCGGTCATACCGTCGCGGCTGGTGACGGCGATGTCCTCGTCGTGGCTGTTGAGAATGGTCTTGACCAGATACAGGCCCAGACCCACGCCGTCCTTGTCCAGACTGCGGGAGTGGTCGGACTTGTGGAAGCGGTCGAAGATGAAGGGCAGGTCGTCCGGAGGGACAGTGTCGCCCCGGTCCTTCACGGAGACGTAGGCCTTGCCGCCTTTCTTGTACAGCAGTACCGTGATGACGCTGCTGTCGTAGGCGAATTTCACGGCGTTGTCCACCAGATTGTAGACCACCTGGGTAATGCCGTCGGGGTCCGCAAAGACGCGGATGGGATCCTCGGGCAGCTGCAGATCCATGTCCAGATTCTTCCCCTCCGCCCGCTTCTCAAAGCTCAGCAGGGTCTGAAGGATGAGCTCCGTCAGGTCGAAATCTGTTCGGTTGGACTTATCCGCGACCTTGGCCTGCAGATGGGAGGCGTCCAGCATGCTGCGCACCAGCCGGGACAGTCTCCGGGTTTCGTCGGCGATGGCGGCCAGATATTTGCCTTCCTGCTCCTTGGGGATGGTGCCGTCCAGAATGCCGTCGGCAAAACCGGCGATGGTGGTCATGGGCGTGCGCAGCTCATGGGAGATGTTGCCGATGAAGGCGTTGCGCCGGGCCTCGGAGGTCTCCAGCGAGTCGGCCATATCATTAAAGGAGTCGATGAGCGCGCCCACCTCGTCGGTGCGCTGGTCCTGGTTTTTGACCCGGATGGAGAAGTCCCCGTGGGCAAAACGCCGGGCGGCCACGGCCATCTCATCCAGCGGCTCCGCCGTTTTTTTGGAGTAAAACAGCGAGATCAGCAGCGCCATCATCAGCACCGCCGTGGCCACGGCCAGCGCCACCCACATGAAGGTGCGGTAGGCGCCCACGATGGAGGAGGTGTCGGAGGACACAAAGACATAGCCGATGGTCAGTCCGTCCAGATTGGTGATGGATTTGGCCACCACGAAGCGGGTGCCGTCGTAAAAGCCGTCCAGATTGGTGAGTTGGTCGATGCTCCCGTTGGCGGTGAGCAGGGACATGACATTATCCGAGAGCCGTTTTCCGATCAGCGGGGAGTTGAGCTGCAGGTCGGAGCACAGCAGCACCAGTCCGTTCTCGCTGGTGATGAAGATGTGGTTGCCCGAGCCGGAGGCCAACGAGGTGATGAGCATCCGCAGATCCCAGCCGGTGACCCAGCCGGAGATGCCGTCGCCGATGGCGATGGCGCTGGCCGATCTGACCACCTCGTCGGCATTGCGGTCCATCTTGTCCCGGTATTCGTTGATGAGACAGCTGCGCCCCAAAAACACGAAAGCCGAGCCCAGCATCACAAAGGACACGATGACCAGCGCCGCCGTGGCGATAAAATTTTTAAAGTAGATGCTGCTTTTGCTGTTCATGGCGCGGTTCCGCCTTTACTCCTCAACCTCGAATTTGTAACCTACGCCCCAGACGGTCTTCAGGGACCATTTGTCCGAAACGCCCTCCAGTTTTTCCCGCAGACGCTTGATATGCACGTCCACGGTGCGGGAATCACCGAAGTAATCGAAGCCCCAAACCTCGTCCAGCAGTTGGTTGCGGGTGAACACCCGGTTGGGGGCGGATGCCAGATGGAACAGCAGCTCCATCTCCTTGGGCGGGGTGTCCACCTTGACGCCGTTGACGATGAGCTCATAGGAATCGAGGTTGATGGTGAGCTTGTCGAAGCTGAGCTTGTGCGCGGCCCCCTCCTCGCCGCACTCGGTGCGGCGCAGCACGGCGTGGACCCTGGCCAGCAGCTCCTTGACCTCGAAGGGCTTGGTGATATAGTCGTCCGCGCCCATCTCCAGTCCGGTGATCTTGTCGTTGGTCTCGCCCTTGGCGGTGAGCATGATGATGGGCACCTTGGAGGTCTTGCGGATCTCGCTGCAGACCTGCCAGCCGTCCATGATGGGCAGCATGATATCCAGAAGAACGATATCGGGCTGGAAGGAATCGAACATGCTCACGGCCTTGCCGCCGTCGAGGGCGATGGCGACCTCGAAGCCGTCCTTGCCCAGGTACAGGCGCAGAAGTTCGGCGATATTGCTGTCGTCTTCCACGACCAGCGCTTTCTTGTTCATAGAGAGTTCCTCCTTATTTGAGACACGTTGCATTGCCTGAATTTTAGAATTATACAATTATATACCGATTATAGCGCCCGGAAAAGCTGAAAGGTTAAAAAAGTGTGAAATACGCCGAAAAAAGCAGCTCCGCATTTGCGGAGCTGCTTTTGAACGCGGAGAAAGCTGCTTACTTGTTCTCGGCGGCCTTCTTGCCCTGCTTGGACAGAACGCCGATGCCCTGGACGACCAGCATGACGGCCAGAACCACCAGGCCGACGGACCAGATCAGCTGGAACCAGTCGCCCCAGGCAGCGGTGCCGCCGCCGATCATGGCGAACTTCTTGATGATGGTCATGACCAGAGAGGTGATGGTGGCGATGAGCATGAAGACCATGGGGAAGAAGAACATCTTGTTGCTCTTGCCGACGTTGCCCAGCCAAGTGGCGACGGCCAGCATGGCGATACCGGCCAGCAGCTGGTTGGCGGCGCCGAACACGCCCCAGATCTGGGACAGGCCCATGAAGCCCATGCCGCAGCCGATGACCACGAGGACGATGGTGGCGGTGTACGGATTCACCAGGAACTTGCGGAAGCCGGTGAGATCCTTGTACGTTTTCCCTTCCGGGGTGAACAGCTCGGAGAACATGTAGCGGCCCAGACGGGTGCCGGTGTCCAGAGAGGTCAGCGCGAAGACGGACACGGCCAGGGTCAGCAGGGTGTAGATGACGCCGTAGGTCTTGCCGCCGCAGAAGGAGGCGATCATGGAGGCGATGCCGCCGGCGAAGATGGTGGGCGGCGCGCTGATGCTGTAAGCGGCGTTGTTATAGCCGGTGAGGGCGATGGTGCCGTCGGCCGCGACGTGCCACACGGCGCCGATGGCGATCAGGGAGATGATGGCCAGCGCGGACTCGATGATCATGGCGCCGTAGCCGATGGTCTTGGCGTCCTTTTCACTGGAGATCTGCTTGGTGGTGGTGCCGGAGGCGACCAGAGAGTGGAAGCCGGAGCACGCGCCGCAGGCCACGGTGATGAACAGCGCCGGGAACAGGGTGCCGATATTGGACTTGCCGCCCAGAGTCTTGGTCAGGGTGTCGGTCCAGCCGGTGACGGCGGGGAGCTCCACATTGGGATGCGCGCCGCAGATGCCGAAGATAGCCAGGATCATCATGCCATAGAGCAGGAAAGAGCTGAGGTAGTCACGGGGCTGCAGCAGCATCCAGACGGGCAGCAGGGAAGCTGCGGCAATGTACACGGCGATGAAGATGACCCAGGCGGTGCGGCTCATGTTGATGCCGACCTTCAGGCCCAGCCAGACGATCAGGACGATGCCCACGATGCCGACGATGGTGGCGGGGCCGACCTTGACGTTCCTGCGGTACACGGCGAAGCCGAAGAAGAAAGCCAGGATGATGAACAGCAGGGAGGTCATTGCGGTGGAGGCGTTGGCGCTGACGGCATTGGTGGTGAACAGCGGCAGCGCAGCTTCACCCTTGCCGGCGACGGACACGAAGGTGCCGGCCACGACGGCGGTGAAGGAGGCGATGACCAGGATCAGGACCAGCAGCGCGAAGATGGTGAACAGTCTCTGAGCCTTGTCGCCCATGGTGTCGCGGATGACCTCCGCGATGGATTTGCCCCCATGGCGGATGGAGGCGAACAGGGCGCCGAAGTCATGCATGGCGCCGAAGAAGATGCCGCCGAGGACGACCCACAGGAAAACGGGGACCCAGCCGAAAACCGCGGCCTGGATCGGTCCGTTAATGGGGCCGGCGCCGGCGATGGAGGAGAAATGGTGGCCCATCAGGACCGCGGGGTGGGCCGGGACGTAGTCCCTGCCGTCGTAGTTGGTGTGAGCGGGAGTCTCACGGTTGGGATCCACGCCCCACTTCTTGGCCAGCCAGCTGCCGTAGAAGATGTAGCCGAGAACCAGGCAGGCCAGTGCGATGAGAAGGATGACGATTGAGTTCACACTTTTTCACTCCTTACTTTTTTAAAAATTGTTTTTTTGGAAACAATTTTTTGAAAAAATTAATCAGATCGTGTCCCTCGGCATTGGTACCGTAGTCGCCCTTGGAAAGGTCGACAAAGCCGGTCTTCAGCAGGGAAAAACCGTACAGGGACATACGGTAGCTCTTGCTGAATTTCTGCTTTGCGATGACCTTTCGGATATCGGGACCGATCTCCTCCGCCACAAAGACCGTGATGACGTTGGAATAGTGATGATTTTTGTGGGGGGTCACTCTGGCGAGACCGTCCTCCAGCGCATAGTCCACACAGCGCTTTACGCTCTCCGCGTCGAAAGTCGGGGCGGAAAAGACATACACATACTCATTGGTTTCGTTAGTCCAGATTTTCGCGTCTTTTACAATAAAGTAGCTCTCGCCGACGGAATGGAAGTCGGCGCGGAACTCCAGCGGCAGCCCGGAGGTTCCGTCGCCGGAATGCAGATCATAATAGATTGTGTAGGATTTTTTCAGATCCTCAATAAATTGTGCCCGCTCAATGGCCATGCGTCGACTCCCCGCTGATTCTGTCGATTTGTTAATAATCTACCGAAATTCACTATTTGTTAATATACTACTCCAGGTAATAAAAATCAATAGTCAAATGAGCTAAATAAATCCATTCCCTGTGCGATTCCCGGGCTGCTTTGAGTACGAAAAGGAAACCCCGGAAACCTCCGCAAAGACTTCCGGCATTCCCGGGCCGCTTTCATATTTCGTTTACAACTTCGCGTTTTTGCTGTATTATGCTGATGTCACATTCAAATGGGAGGCGCACTATGGAAGACAGCGAAAAAAGAGAAGACGGGACCGCCGTCCCGCAGGAAGAAACCGCGGCTGACGCGGGGTTGACGGGCGGCGAGGAAAATTCTATGCAAAATGACGGCGATCAGCCGGCCGCGGTTTCCGATGAGATGGAGGCCGGCGCGGAGGAGAGCGGACAGCCCGGGCCCGCCCGGCCCATGCCGAAGAAAAAGAAGCTGGCGGCGGCCCGCTGCGCCGTGGCCGCCGCGCTGACGCTGGCGCTGCTGCTGGCCACCAATTTCGGCGCGTTCCACCTGATGTTCGGCGGGCGCGGGCTCACTGCCGCCAATCTGGTGCCCAACCGCTATCTCACCTTCAACGTGGATACCATCGTGGACTATCTGGCCGAGGATTACCAGTCCGGCGGCAACACCGTCACCGGGCGCTACGCGCTGCTGATCACCGGCGACGGCCAGTTCGTGGTGGTGCATCTGCCCCAGCGCTATCTGGACGACGGCGACACCATCGCGGCGGAGACCTACAACCGCCTCTACAACAGTCAGGCCGCGGATAAGTACTTCGCCGTGTCCGGCACGGTGAAGGCCGCCCCCAAGGAGGTTGTCGGCAAATACGCCGACTGGTTCAATTCCAACGCGGTGTATATGTATCAGTCCGGCTTGATCAAGGATTTCGACCAGAAGACCATCACCTACATGGTGGATGTGGACTCCACCGGCCTTTTCGGCGACACGGCCTGCATCCTCATTTCCTGCGCGGCCGGGCTGCTGCTGTGCTATGCGGTGTTTGAGCTGATCCGCATCCTCAGGGGCAAATACGACGGCGACCCCGACATCACCGTGGAGGTTTTCGAGGAACCCGCCGAAGAAACGCCAGGCGCCGACGAACCGGCCGACG